>JABDLF010000088.1 GCA_013003115.1 Gammaproteobacteria bacterium | reverse complement strand
GAGCGGGCTACGCCCGCATGTTCTGCGGGATTCCCGCATTTTAATACTGGATTCCCGCCTACGCGGGAATGACGGTTGGTGAGTTTCGGTGGAAGTCAGCGATATCCCATTAACAAAAGGGGCCCCCGAGGGCCCGTTTTGTTGGTGGCTATGGGTGGACGAGAACCCGCCCCGTCCAAATACGAAAAACAGTGCGTCACCGCCCGGTCACGGGGCGCATTGCACACGGACAAATGCTTAGCTGCCACAATTCGGTGGTGAGTCCCCCTGCCATAAAACAAGAGGGGGACCCGCCCCGTCCAAATACGAAAAACAGTGCGTCACCGCCCGGTCACGGGGCGCATTGCACACTGACGAAAAAGAAGCTGCCGCCACTACCAAAGCGCTTAAAAAGAACTGGTCGATCTACGTGCCGCCGTTAAACTACGGGGCGCATTGCACGCGGGCGAAAAGAATGCTGCCGCCACTACCAATAGGCTCAAAAATATTTGAGCGGCGTATCAGCTAACGAAAAAATAGACGCTGACGTGTTTCGGTAGCGTACCGCCCTGGACAGAAACAATGCGGGGCCCTTGTGGCCCCGCGATTGTTTGGTGGCTATGGGTGGACTCGAACCACCGACCTCAGCATTATGAGTGCCGCGCTCTAACCGGCTGAGCTACATAGCCATTTTGATCTTTGCCATGAACTGGCAGGGTGCGGAATTGTCCGGCTCGACCCGCCAACTGTCAAGGTCAGGGATGCCTAAACGTTAAACCGGAAATGCATTACATCTCCTTCCCTGACGATGTACTCCTTGCCCTCAAGGCGCATTTTGCCAGCCTCCTTGGCCCCTTGCTCCCCTTTGAGGCTTATAAAATCGCCGTAGGAAATTGTCTCCGCGCGAATAAATCCCTTCTCGAAATCCGTATGAATCACCCCGGCTGCCTGCGGTGCGCTGGAACCCTCGCGCACAGTCCAGGCACGCACCTCTTTCTCACCGGCAGTGAAATAGGTGAGCAGGCCCAGCAATCGGTAGCCCGCGCGAATCACGCGGTCGAGGCCTGGCTCTTCTAACCCTAGTTCGGCCAAAAACTCAGCCCGGTCCGCGTCTTCGAGCTGCGCAATCTCGGCCTCTATGGCGGCGCACACGGCCACTACCTCGGCGCCTTCCTTCTTCGCCAGATCTGAAACCTGATCAAGCAAAGGGTTGTTTTCGAACCCATCCTCGTCAACGTTGGCCACGTACATAGTCGGTTTAATCGTCAACAGGTGCAGATCGCGAATGGCCAGTCGCTCATTTACATCAAGGTCCAGGCTGCGTACCGGCCGGGCTTCATCCAGATGCGCAATAATGCGTGCGAGCAGGTCGCGATATTTGATTGCATCCTTGTCGCCAGTCTTCGCTGTTCTCACCGCCTTATCATGCTGCTTCTGCACCGTCTCCAGATCCGCAAGGGCAAGCTCAGTATTGATCACCTCGATATCGGAAAGGGGATTAACGCTGCCCGAGACGTGCACCACGTCGTCGTCGTGGAAGCAGCGCACAACATGCGCAATCGCATCGGTTTCGCGAATATTCGCCAGGAACTTATTACCAAGTCCTTCACCCTGGGCCGCACCTTTGACGAGGCCCGCAATGTCGACAAATTCAACCGTCGTCGGGATCACTTTTTGCGGCTTCGCAATGCCGGCAATCAACTCAAGTCGCGGATCTGGCACGGCGACCACTCCCGTGTTCGGATCAATCGTGCAAAACGGGTAGTTCTCGGCCGCAATCCTGGCTCGCGTCAACGCGTTAAAAAGCGTGGACTTGCCAACGTTGGGTAAACCGACGATGCCGCATTTAATAGCCACTGATTTTTAAACCTGTCATGGGCGCTGATAAAATTTTCAAAACTGAATTACTTAGCATTGGAATCTTCGTCGGCGATGCTCGCATTCTTACCCTTGTCCGCAATTTCGCTCTTCTTTTTGCGATAGGGTTTGGGCTTACTCCCACGGCTGTGCAACTTATGCATCGCGCGTTCAAAACCTTGCCCCAAAAGCAGGGGCACGGACTTCACCGCCGCATCGATGGCCTCATGGATAAGCTCGTCTTCTTTCGAACCCGGCCTCGACAGTACATAGGACGTAACGCGGCTGGCATCTCCGGGATGGCCAATGCCGATACGCAAGCGTGCGAAATCAGGGCCGATGTGCTGGATGATATCTTTCAGGCCGTTGTGGCCCCCGGCGCCTCCGCCACGCTTCAGGCGAACAGTCCCGGGCTGTAAATCCAGCTCATCATGAGCGACCAGGATTTCTTCCGGCATGATCTTCAGAAACGACGACATCGCCTGCACCGCTGAACCGCTGCGATTCATCCATGTATCGGGCTTTAGCAACCTGAGGTCATGGGCCTTGTGCTGAAATCGACCGGCCTCCCCGAAAAACTTTTTTTCGGGCCGCACGTGACCGTCATATTTACGCGCGAGTGCGTCCACGTACCAATAGCCGGCGTTGTGCCGGTCTTCGCGGTGTTCATTGCCGGGGTTACCCAGCCCAACGATCATCTTGATCGAGGTTTTGCCAGTGGATTCACTCATATCAGGGTGCAAAAAAGGGCCGCCGATCGGCGGCCCTCCCTAGCGACTTCGCATTCCTCAGTCCTCGGCCTTGTCGTCGTCCTTGTCTTCTTCGCCAACAACAGGCACCTCTGCAGCACCCTCTTCGACCTCTTCCTCCGGCTCTTCTTCCACGGTGACACGGATGTGATGACACGACACAACCGGCTGATCGAACTCATCGCCCTGCGCCAGCGCTTCAAAACGTACGCCTTCAGGAACAACCACTTCAGACAGGTTGATGGCATCGCCAATCTTCATGGATGACACATCTATTTCGATGTACTCCGGCAGGTCTTTCGGCATACAGACAATATCAACGTCGGCCATAACCTGGCTGATTGCACCACCTTCCAGCTTGACGCCTTCCGCGATCTCTTCGCCCTTCAGATGGAATGGCACAGTCATGCGAATTTCCTGGCCCTCAACAATACGCTGCAGGTCAAGGTGCATGACCCGGCGCTTCGCCGGATGACGCTGGATGTCTTTCAAAATTGCTTCCTGCTCCACATCACCAACCTTGATATTCAGGATGTGTGTGAAAAACGCGTCGTGCTCAAGCTGATGCATCAATGAATCATGATCCAGTGACAGCCTGCGTGGCTCTTTGCCACCCCCGTAGAGTATTGCCGGAACTTTACCTTCGCGACGCAGGCGGCGGCTCGCACCTTTCCCCTGTTCCTCGCGGAGTTCTCCGGTCAGTTCAAACTTAATTGCCATTTTCTTCTCCGTTTCAAAGTAAAAACGCGGTCCCGCGACCAGGACCGCGCGTCGTCAAAATCAATCCAAACTATTCAACGTAAAGCGTGCTCACCGACTCCTCGTCAGCGATGCGCCGCATCGTTTCTGCAAGCATCTCTGCCACGCTAAGCTGGCGAATAAGCGGGCTCGCCTTGCCTTCTTTGCTGAGCGGGATGGTGTCTGTAACCACCAGCTCGTCGATAACCGAATCATTGATCCGCGAAATCGCCGGCCCCGAAAGCACCGGATGCGTGACATATGCAACCACTCTTTCTGCGCCCTCGTCTTTCAGCCCTTTCACCGCGTGACACAGCGTGCCAGCCGTGTCGATCATGTCGTCGATGAGGACGCAGGTCTTGCCTTTAACCTCACCGATAATGTTCATTATCTTGCTCTCGTTCGCCTTGGGCCGACGTTTGTCGATAATGACCAGCTCAGCATCGTCGAGCCGTTTCGCCAGCGCCCTCGCCCTCACTACACCACCCACGTCGGGCGACACCACCACGAGATTGGGATATTTCTTCTTCCACACGTCGCCCAGCAAAACGGGCGAGGCGTAGACATTGTCTACCGGGATATCAAAGAATCCCTGAATCTGGTCGGCGTGCAAATCAACCGTCAGTAGCCGGTCGATGCCCGCGCTGGTCATCATATTCGCTACCAGCTTCGCGGTAATCGGCACGCGCGAGCTGCGCGGACGCCGATCCTGCCGCCCATAGCCGAAATACGGCACAACCGCCGTTATACGCACCGCAGATGCGCGCCGGCAGGCATCCGCCATCACCAGCAACTCCATCAGGTTGTCATTGGTCGGTGGGCAGGTCGACTGCACCAGGAATACATCCGCACCGCGGATATTCTCCATCACCTCGACCATCACCTCGCCGTCACTGAAGCGACCTACCTGAATTCGTCCTAACGGAATTCGCAGGTGCCGCGTTATGCTCCGCGCCAACGCCAGGTTCGAATTGCCGGCAAAGACCACCATCGAGCCCCTGCCGCCGCGTCTCCCCTCCTCAGCAATGCCGTACACTTTATTCAAGCTCCGGTTCGGTGGGCCCGCCAAACTGTTCTATCTGCATTTCTTCTGCCGAATGCCCGTCCCGCAATCGGGCCAGGAATCTGGCTGGGGTGGCAGGATTCGAACCTGCGCATGACGGGATCAAAACCCGTTGCCTTACCACTTGGCTACACCCCAAACGTTCCGCTTTAACCAAGCTGCTCAAGCAAGTCGAGGGTGGGCGAATGATTTTGCCCCTTAACCACAAATCCCGCCCATTTCGCCGGAACCTGCGACTGAACCTCCCTCGCCCGTTCGAGATCGCCTGTGGCGAGAAACACGCAAGACCCGGTTCCCGTCAGGCGTGCGTCGCCAAAAGATCCAAGCCAATCAAGCGCTTGAGCGACCTCGGGGTAGCGCCTTCGCACCACCGCCTCACAGTCGTTTCTGCCCCCTTCGGACAGAAAGCCCGGTATTGTCACTGGGCTGGAATTTCGTGTCAATTCGGGGTCCTGGAACACGTCGGCCGTGACAACCCCGCACGCCGGTTTAACGACAACATAAAACGGAGCGGGGAAATCCATCGGACTCAGCTTTTCGCCCGTGCCCTCTCCCCATGCAGCCCGGCCTCCCACGAACACGGGCACGTCCGCGCCCAGCTTGAGCCCCAGGGTCTGAAGCGAGTCGTTGCCGAGGTTTAGCCTCCAAAGCCTGTTGAGCGCAAGCAGGGTCGTCGCAGCGTCCGAGCTGCCACCCCCCAGCCCGCCGCCGCTCGGTATTTTTTTGTCGACCCTTATGTCGACGCCGCGACGGATGCCTGTCGCCGCGCTCAGGAGCTTCGCGGCCCGCACCACCAGATCCTCATCAGGTGGCAGCCCTTCGAGCCCCGCGCTGCGCGATATTTTAGTGTCATCGCGCGGCGTGAACACCAGCGAGTCGCAGAGATCGATGAATTGAAATGCTGTCTGCAGCAGGTGATAGCCATCCGTGCGCTGGCCGACGATATGAAGAAACAGGTTGAGTTTCGCCGGTGCGGGCCAGACCAGGCTCCAGCCCTCAGCGGCCGGATTCATCTCGTGAACCCCGTCAGCGCTTGAGGCTCCGCATTCACGTTTCGCCAGCGGTCCACAATGATCCTGATTCTCACGTCATCTCGCTGTATGGTCAGCTTGCGGGGGAGCCTTGGCACACCGTCGTGGTAGCGGTCGTATTCCACCAGCCAGCCGTTCTGACGCAGTCCACGCAGCAGGCCCTCATCGTCGACGCTGACTTTGGCTGCGTCGCCCGGACTAGGCACGCCGACCATCCAGTAGCGAAGACTGTCAAAAGGTGCGCTCCAGCCAAAGCGAGCCTGCAACTCGCTGTCCGGGTCGGTAAGCATCTGGCTGTCCCCGTCGGTGGTCTCGAGGAGCAAATCTGGTGGTGTTCCCGATACGCGGAAGGATCTCGCGCCAAGTGGCCCGCGAAAGCTGAATTCAATTTGCTCGTTGTCTTGCCGCCAGTCCATCGCCCCGGTGCCACCGTCACCCTGGTACCTGAAGCCGATGCGACCCTCCACCTGCCAAACGCTTATTGCCTGCACCTGCCGGGCGTGGGCAACATATTCCGGCGTCTCGCCAGGCGTGCCGAGCGGCACACTCTGGCAGGCCGAGAGCAGCAGACCGAAGGTCAGCATCACCAGGCGCCGGTCAGTCATTCACAGGCCCGCCGAGAAAACGTTGGATTGCATCATTGAGTGAGCGGTTGGAATCGTTCTTCTCGCGTGCGTCCAGCCAGATGGTCGTGGCCCGCTCCGTATCGCCGGTGACCCAAAGCAATTCTCCAAGATGCGCTGCGACTTCGGGATCGTCTATCCGTGCAAAGGCAAGCTCCAGGTACTTAAGAGCGAGATCGTAATTACCGAGCTTGAAATGCACCCAACCCAGGCTGTCCAGCACCGCACCCTCATTCGGAAGGCGTTCATGCGCCTTTTCAATGTAAGCGAGTGCCTCGTCCAGACGCTCGGTCCGGTCGGCAAGCACATAGCCCAGCGCGTTCAGGGCGCTGCCATCTTCCGGGTCTGTCTCTACCAGTTCGAACAAATCTGCTAACGCGGCATCCACCCTGTCCATCTGCTCAAGCAACAACGCTCTTGCATACCGCACCGTGCGCGCATCCGGGTTTTCGCTGAGGGTCGTGGAATAAAGCTCCAGCGCTTCAAGCTCTCGCCTCGTGTCGACCAGCAGGCTGCCTTCGAGCAATACAGCAGACTCGGCGTAGCTCGGAAATCTTCTCGCAAATGTGTGCAGATGATCCAGCGCTGCTTCTTTTTGACCCAGCTCGAACAGTAGTTTACCGATCTGGATTTGCGCGGATGGAAAATGCCTGCCGCTGCGAATACGCAGGTACAGCTGCAGCGCATTGGTGGTTTCACCGAGCTTCTCGGCGACGTTGCCAAGAAAGAACAGCGCATCCGGTCGGCGTTGTCCCGTCCCCAGCAGGTTCGTGAAATGAACGCGCGCCGCTTCCGGACGCTCTGCGCTCATCTCCAGCAGTCCCGCGGCGAACAGCGCATCGGGCATGTCCGGCTGTTTCTCCAGCAGGCGACTGAGGGTCAGGCGTGCTTCGTCAAGCTCACCGTTGTCTGCAAGCAATCCGGCGAACTCCAGCTGCACCTGATCGTCATTGTTGCCCTCGGCAACCGACCTTGCCGTAGCAACGCCCTCAGCGGTCTCGCCCGCCTCAATCTGGGCGCGCGCGAGCATCAGCCCGGCGCGAGGCCAGTCAGGTGCCAGGGTCCGGGCGGTAAGCGCGGCGACGACCGCCACCTCTGTTGCTTTTTTTTCCAGCGCCAGCGCGGCCAGCGCATAGTGAGCAATGGCTTCGTCGGAATAATTTGCAACCAGCGCCTGCATCGCTGTGAGCGCATCAGCTGCAGAGGGCTCCCTTTGGAGCAGAAACATCAAAAGCAGCCACGCATCTTCACGATCTTCAGGGCCGTTCTCGAGCAGGTATTCGAGATGCGGCAGCGCAGATTCGGGCCTGCCGTTTCGCACCATCAGGCTTAAAAGCATCCTGTGAGCGTCAGCATTATCCTGCGTGCGCGCGAGCCAGAGACGCGCCGCTTCTTCGGCAAATTGATAGCTGCCGGCACGGAAAGCAACGGTGGCCGCGCGCTCGGCTAATTGCGGGTCATCAGAGCTGCGGGCAGCGGCAGCGTACTCGCGGGCCGCCGTGGTCTCATCGCCTCTTTGCAGAGCGAGTTCCGCGATAAACGAGTGATATGCAGCCTCGCCTTCTCCGGTGAGAAACCCCGCTGGCGGCGCATTGCCTGTGCCAGCCAGCTGATTCGCGCAGCCCGTAGCAAACAGCAGGCCCGAAAAAAGCAGAAATTTGTACGCAACAGGTCGCATGACGCGACTATACCGCAAGCCGACAGATCCGGATTACGCTGCCGGGGCGGCAACGATTCCAGCTTGTCATATTGGTCCATTTCTCGGAAGATTGGGCGCCCCTTGTCATGCCCCTCTGTCCATGTCCCTTTTTGTTCTCGGCATTAATCACCGCACAGCACCGGTCGCCCTGCGCGAACAGGTCGCATTTGACGGTCCGGCACTGCCCGAGGCGCTCAGGGAGCTGATGTCGCTGGATGGCGTGGACGAGGCGGTAGTCGTCTCAACGTGTAATCGCACGGAACTGATTCTTGTCGTCGATGGAGAAGGAAGCACCCGCGCCGAGGAATGGTTGATCAGCAATCGCCAGGTTGACCCGGAGACCTGCAACTGTATTTACCGCTTGAGTGGCCATGATGCCATTGCCCAGGTGTTCCTGGTGGCTAGCGGCCTCGATTCGATGATTGTCGGAGAGCCGCAGATCCTGGGGCAGGTGAAGCAAGCGTACAGGGAAGCACAGTCCGCTGGCGCCGTCGGAACTTTGCTAAACAGGCTTTTTCAGCGCGCTTTTTCGGTCGCCAAGCAGGTACGCACCGACACCGAGATAGGAGCCAGCGCCGTTTCGGTCGCATTCGCTGCCGTCCGCCTGTGCCAGAACGTCTTTTCAAGTCTCGACAAACGGACCGCTTTGCTCGTGGGTGCCGGTGATACCGTCGAGCTGGCAACGCGCCATCTCCACGCCAAGGGCCTCGGGCGCATGATCATCGCGAATCGCAGCGTTGGTCGCGCCCGAAGCCTGGCGGCGGAGTTTGATGCCTACGCCATCGGGCTCGATGAAATTGAGGCCCACCTCGCAGACGCCGACATCGTGTTTACCTCCACAGCGAGTCCTGTACCCATTGTTACCAGGGAAATGGTCAGCAGCGCTCTCAAAAAACGCAAGCGGCAGCCAATGTTTATCGTTGACGTGGCGGTGCCGCGCGACGTCGCACCCGACGTCGGGGAGTTGAGCGACGTCTTTCTCTATACCGTGGATGACCTGCAGAGCGTCATTCGCGAAAACCTCAAATCACGGCATGAGGCCGCCTCCCAGGCGCGGGAGATCGTGCTCGCTGAAACGGCTCGATTCGAACTTGTCCTCAAAACCCTCGACGCGGCACCGCTGATAAGACAGCTGCGCACCGAAGCAAGCGCCCTCAGGCAGGAAGCACTGACAGCTGCAAAGCGCCGACTCGCGGCCGGCGACGATCCGGAGCAGGTCATAGAGGCGCTGGCCGGCGCGCTGACCAAAAAGCTCATGCACGTACCCAGTACGCGCCTCAGGCGCGCAGGCGAGGAAGGGGACAAGCTTCTCATGCAGGTTGCAAGGGAGTTGTTTGGGATCGAAGAGGATTAGCAGCCGCCGCGATATAATGCCCGCCGGCTTAAATGGCAGGGCAGCGTGAAAAACTCCATTCGCACCAAGCTTGAGCATCTTTCCGACCGTTTCGAAGAGGTGGGCAAGCTGCTTTCCGACCCGGATATCATCGGCAGTTCCGACCGGTTTCGTGAGCTATCAAAAGAATACGCACGCCTGGAGCCGGTTGCGCGCGATTTTGATGCATTCAAAAAAGCCGAGGCCGACACCAGCGCCGCGCAGGCCATGGAGAACGAGGCGGACGCAGATATGCGTGCACTGGCTGCGGAAGAGCTCGGCAGCCTTGGGGAGCGTCTCGACGCACTGGAAGCAGCCCTGCAAAAACACCTCGTGCCGGTCGACCCGCGTGATGACAATAACGTGTTCCTGGAAATTCGTGCCGGCACCGGTGGCGACGAGGCAGCGTTGTTCGCAGGAGACCTGTTCCGTATGTACTGCCGCTATGCGGAGAAAATGGGCTGGCGTATCGAACCGCTTTCGGAGAGCGAAGGCGAGCACGGTGGCTACAAGGAAATCATCAGCCTCGTGACCGGCCGCGGCGCCTTTGCAATGATGAAGTTCGAATCGGGCACCCATCGCGTGCAGAGGGTACCGGCAACGGAATCGCAGGGCCGCATTCATACCTCGGCATGCACGGTGGCGGTGCTGCCGGAGATCGATGAGGTCGGTGAGGTTGATGTTCGCGACGCGGATCTCCGCATTGATACCTACCGGGCGTCCGGCGCCGGCGGACAGCACGTCAACAAGACGGATTCGGCCGTACGCATCACCCATCTTCCAACGGGTATCGTGGTGGAGTGCCAGGACGAGCGTTCGCAGCACAAAAACCGGGCGCGGGCGATGTCGCTGCTGCGCTCACGGCTGCTCACCGCCGAACAGGACAAACAGCAGGCGGAGCAGGCGCTCACGCGAAAACTACAGGTTGGCAGCGGCGATCGCTCGGAGCGCATCCGAACCTATAACTTCCCGCAGGGCAGGGTCACCGACCACCGCATCAACCTCACGCTTTACAAGCTTGATGACGTGCTGGCGGGAAATCTCGACCAGCTGATCGAGCCCCTGCGCAGTGAATTCCAGGCAGAGCAATTGGCCGAACTTGCCGGCTGATTACACGCAACCTGCTCAGGCCAGGGCGTAGTCAAGATCCGCTATCAGGTCGTCCGCATCTTCGATGCCAACGGACAGCCTGACCAGGTCATCGCCCATGCCAAGACGTTCGCGGATTTCCTGCGGTACTGATGCATGGGTCATGATGGCCGGATGATTGACCAGGCTCTCTACGCCGCCGAGGCTTTCCGCAAGCGTGAAGAGTCGGCAGCGTTCCAGCATGCGTCTCGCACCCGGCAAACCGCCTTCGACAACCAGGCTTATCATTCCGCCACCGGCGCTCATCTGTCTCGCCGCAAGAGCGTGCTGTGGGTGCGAATTGAGTCCGGGATAAATGACATTTTTTACCCGAGGGTGTTTTTCCAGCCACTCGGCGATGCGCTGCGCGTTTTCACAGTGACGCTCCATGCGCAGTGCCAGCGTTTTCAGACCACGCAGCGCCAGGAAGCTGTCAAACGGCCCCTGGATTGCGCCCACGGAGTTCTGCATAAACCATAGCTTTTCACCCAGCGCTTCGTCCCTGACCACAACCGCACCACCCACCATGTCGGAATGCCCGTTCAGATACTTGGTTGCAGAGTGCATGACGATGTCAAAACCGCGCTCGAGCGGCCGCTGCAGCGCCGGCGTCGCGAATGTGTTGTCCGCCACGGAAATAAGGCCGCGTTTCCTGGCAATCCCGGACATGGCGTCGAGGTCGATCAGCTTCATCATGGGATTGGTGGGCGTCTCGAGCCACAGCATGCGCGTGCCCTTCTCGATGGCCGCTTCTACAGCCGACACGTCCGTCATATCGACGAAGCTAAAGCGCAAGCCCGCAGAGCGCATGCGCACCTTGTCGAAAAGTCGAAACGTCCCGCCATAGAGATCATCGGAGGCCACCACGTGGTCCCCCGAATCCAGCAACTCCATGATCGTGCCCGTGGCAGCCATCCCGGATGCAAAGGCAAACCCGCGCACGCCACTTTCCAGGTCGGCTACGCACCGCTCGTAGGCCATGCGCGTGGGATTCTGCGATCGGGAATACTCATACCCCTTGTGTACGCCCGGGCTCTCCTGCGCGTAGGTCGAGGTTGCGTAGATCGGCGGCATCACCGCACCGGTAGTGGGGTCCGGTGACTGCCCGGCATGAATGGTTCGCGTGGCAAACGCCTTCTTCTTGTTGTTTTCGGATTTTTCGCTCATGCGCTCTCTCTGCGTGGTGGGGCCGCGGGCAACTGCTTGCGCAGATGATTCAATACGTCGGCGCGCGTCACCAGCCCCAGGAAGCTGCCGTCCTCCATGACTGCCGCATACGGATGCGTTTCAAGCAGCGTAACGAGGTTGGGAACCGAGGTGTTCTTATCTATAGAAGTAAAAGCGACCTGCATCGCATCCTCTACCGGGCTTTCCAGTCGCTCCGGGTGACCAAAAGCAAAGCGCATGATGTCTTCCTCGGTCAAAACACCGACAAGCTCGTTGTCTTGCATCACAGGCAACTGGGAGAAACCGGCGTTGCGCAGGCGGTTATGCGCCGTGGTCAGAATATCTGTCGGGCTCACCGTGATCGTCGCCCTGCTTTCATGCGGCCGGCCGACCAGGTCGCGCAGGTCGCCATAAGTTTCGCGCTCGATGAAGCCATGGTCCTCCATCCAGAAATCGTTGTACAACTTTGAAAGGTATTTGTTGCCCGTATCGCAGGCGAACCCGACGACGCGTTTCTTCTCGGTCTGTGATCGACAGTATTTGAGAGCGGCGGCGAGCAAGGTGCCGGATGAAGAACCAGCCAGCAGACCTTCTCTCTGTAGCAATTCTCGCGCAGCAGCAAAGGACTCCGCGTCACTGATGGTGTAGGCCGCACCCACCAGCGAGAGATCGCAGATATCAGGAATAAAGTCTTCGCCTATACCCTCGACAAGCCAGCTGCCGCTCGGCCCGATCTTCCCGGTCTTTACGTAGTCCGCCAGTATCGAGCCCTCGGGATCCGCGAGCACTATCTGCACCTGCGGCGCGTTTTCGCGAAAATACTTCGACATGCCGCTGATGGTGCCGCTGCTGCCCACCCCGAGCACCACGGCATCCAGGTCACCATCCATCTGCCTGAGAATTTCCGGCGCGGTCGTCAACTCATGGGCCAGCGGGTTGTCCGGATTGCCGAACTGGTTGATAAAGTAGGCGCCCTGCTCTTCGGCGATGCTGCGGGCCAGATCCTGGTAGTACTGGGGATGTCCCTTGGCAACATCGGAACGCGTCAGAATGACCTCGGCGCCCATGGCGCGCAGGTTGAAGATCTTCTCCTGACTCATTTTGTCGGGGATAACCAGGATCAGTCGGTAGCCCTTCTGTGCCGCTACCAGCGCAAGGCCGATGCCGGTATTGCCGGCGGTAGCCTCCACCAGCGCGTCTCCCGGGCTGATGTCACCGCGTCGCTCGGCCTCCTCGATCATCGAAACGCCGATGCGATCCTTGATGGAACCACCGGGGTTCAAAAGCTCCAGCTTGAGGTAGAGTTCACAGGGCCCGGTATCAATATTATTAATACGAAGCAAAGGGGTGTCGCCAACCATCTCCAGGACATTTGAATACACGTTCATGGGAACTCCGGGAAATCTGGACAGGCGGGCCTTAAATTGTTGCCGGCCGGCGCGTATTCTACGCGATCGGCGCCCAAAATCGCATCGTTGCCGAATTTGTGATCCGACTATCTCATTGAAACCGGGGACCGCCGCGTGGCCGAGACCATTTCTGAATTGCTGAGCCAGGGACGCCGGGATCTCGAAGCATGCTACCCGAACCCTCGATTCGAGGCCGAATTGCTGCTTGCAGCCGCACTTGGACAGGACCGCGCGCATTTGTACGCCTGTCCCGAGGCCAATGTTGATGCCAGTTCAAAGGCCAGGTTTGTTGACTTTGTTGCGCGGCGCGCAGAAGGCGTGCCCCTTGCCTACCTGACCGGACAAAAGGAGTTCTGGTCTCTTTCGCTGCAGGTTACCCCGGACACCTTGATTCCGCGACCGGAAACCGAGCTGCTCGTGGACCTCGCGCTCGAGCGGGCAGCCGGGAATGCACGCATCGCCGATCTTGGCACCGGCAGCGGCGCTATTGCCATCGCCCTGGCCACAGAGCTTAACGATGCCGCGCTGGTCGCCACCGACGTTTCAGATGATGCACTGAGCGTCGCGCGCGCTAACGCTGCCGCCCATCAACTCGAGAATATCGAGTTTCGCTTAGGTAGGGATTCCGACTGGTTCAGCGCGCTAGCGGACGAGCAGTTTGATGTCATCGTTTCGAATCCGCCCTATGTCAGTGTCGACGATCCTGCACTGACCAGCACGGACATAAGGTTCGAACCGCAAGACGCCCTCGCTGCCGGTCCGGATGGCCTTGATGCGCTGCGCCAGATTATTTCAGGCGCCAGGCCCCGGCTTAACGATCAGGGCTTTCTGATGGTTGAACACGGAAACGAACAGGGAAACACCGTCAGGCAATTATTTTTAAAAGCAGGCTTTGCAGGCGTCGCAACGCGCTGCGACCTTGCCGGTCACGAACGCGTCACGCTTGGGCAGCTTTTACCGCCGCGGGCTTAGCATCGGGGGAGTACCCGAGATTTGGGGACAACCAGCGTTCCGCCTGCTCCACGGTCATACCCTTGCGTTTCGCGTAGTCTTCGACCTGGTCGCGATTTATCAACCCGACCGTGAAGTAGCTGCTCTCCGGGTGCGCAAAGTAAAACCCGCTTACAGCGGCCGTCGGGATCATGGCGTAGGACTCTGTCAGCCGGATACCAATTTGTTTTTCCACATCCAGTAGCCGCCAAAGGGTGCCTTTTTCTGTATGGTCGGGGCACGCCGGGTACCCCGGCGCCGGACGTATGCCGCGGTAGGCTTCGCGAATCAACGCGGTGTTATCGAGGTTCTCGGCCACGGCATAGCCCCAGTACTCTTTGCGCACCATTTCGTGCAGACGCTCGGCGAGTGCTTCTGCGAGGCGATCGGCGAGACCCTTGAGCATGATCGCGCTGTAGTCGTCGTGCTTGTCCTCAAACGCCTTCACTCGTTCTTCAATGCCGCGACCCGCCGTCACCGCAAAAGCACCAAAAAAGTCGCCGTGTCCGGCCGGTGCTATGTAGTCAGCCAATGAGAGGTTGTGCTGATCAGCGCGCCGCGCCTTCTGCTGGCGCAAAAACTGAAATTTCTCCAGTTCCCGCTTGCGCGCACTGTCCGCGAACACTGTTACCTGCTCGTGATCGCTGCGCTCGGCGGGAAACAGGCCAACAACCGCAGCAGCACCGAGCCACTTTTCGCTGACGATGCGATCCAGCATTGCCCGCGCATCTTCGTAAAGCCTGCTTGCCGCATCGCCCTTGTCCGGGTCGTTCAGGATGTCGGGGAACTTGCCTGAAAATTCCCAGGCGTTGAAAAACGGCATCCAGTCGATACGATCGACAAGATCCGCCAGATCAAAATCCTCTAGCACATGAACGCCGGGTTTAGCCGGCACCGGCGCCTCATAGTTGTCCCAGTCGGCGGTGTAGGCGTTGGCGCGCGCGTCCCCGATGCTTATGACCGGCGAGCGGCGCCGCGGCTTGTTGTGCTGTTCGCGCCGTCGCGCGTGATCAGCGTTCACTTTTGCCAGAAACTCATCGCGCTGGGTATCCGTGTCCAGGGTTTGCACCACGCCCACCGCGCGCGACGCGTCTTTCACGTAGACAACAGGGCCTTCATAGGCAGGCGCAATCTTCACCGCTGTGTGAGCCGGGGACGTCGTAGCACCACCGATCAAAAGCGGCAGATCGAGGCCGAGACGCTGCATCTCACTTGCGACATACACCATTTCATCGAGCGAGGGCGTTATCAGCCCGGACAGCCCGATATAGTCGGCACCGGACTCGCGCGCGGTTTCGAGAATGCGCTCGGCTGGCACCATAACGCCAAGATCAATCACCTCGAAATTGTTGCACTGGAGCACGACGCCGACAATGTTCTTGCCGATGTCATGCACGTCGCCCTTTACCGTCGCCATCACGATTCGCGCACGCGGTCGGGCGCCAGCTTCCTTTGCCGCCTCGATATAAGGAATAAGGTGGGCCACCGCCTTCTTCATCACCCGTGCAGACTTAACCACCTGCGGCAGGAACATCTTGCCCGCCCCGAACAAGTCGCCCACAACGTTCATGCCGGCCATCAAGGGCCCCTCGATAACCTCGATGGGCCGATCAAATTTCTGCCGCGCCTCTTCCGTATCATCGATGACAAACTCGTCTATGCCTTTCACCAGCGCGTGACTCAGGCGCTCCTCAACGCTGCTTTCGCGCCAGGTCATGTCTTCTTTTCTTGGCCCGCGCCTGCCGTCACCGCGAAACCTGTCCGCGATCGCCAGCAGTCTTTCGGTGGCATCGTCGCGGCGATTCAGGATCACGTCCTCGACCGCCTCCCTGAGCTCAAGGGGGATGTCCTCGTAGATTGCCAGCTGACCCGCATTCACAATGCCCATGTCCATGCCGGCCTCGATCGCGTGATAGAGGAACACCGAGTGCATGGCTTCACGCACCAGGTTATTGCCTCTGAATGAGAAGCTGACGTTGGAGACCCCACCGCTGATGAGCGCGTGCGGGCACTTTTTCTTTACCTCAGCGGTGGCCTCGATGAAATCTTTGGCGTAGTTGTTGTGCTCTTCGATTCCCGTCGCCACGGCAAAAATGTTGGGGTCGAAAATAATGTCTTCAGGCGGAAAACCGAGTTCTTCAACCAGAATTCGATAGCTCCGCCCGCAGATGTCTACCTTGCGCGACAGTGTGTCCGCCTGACCTTTCTCGTCAAAGGCCATCACGATGACGGCCGCGCCAAAACGCAGAATTTCACGGGCCTGCTCGCGAAAAATATCTTCGCCTTCTTTGAGACTAATGGAGTTGACCACCGGCTTGCCCTGGACGCAGCGCAAGCCTGCTTCGAGCACCGTCCACTTCGACGAGTCGATCATTACCGGCACACGCGCGATGTCGGGCTCGACGGCGACGAGATTCAGAAACCGGGTCATGGCAGCTTCCGAATCAAGCATGCCCTCGTCCATGTTGACGTCGATAACCTGCGCGCCGTTCAGTACCTGCTGGCGCGCCACCTCCACAGCCCCTGCATAGTCATCCGCCTCGATCAGCCTGCGAAATACCGCTGAACCCGTTACATTGGTTCTTTCCCCGACGTTTACGAACAGGCTATCGTCACCAATGTTCAGGGGCTCAAGACCTGAAAGCCTGCATTTCCGTGGGCGCTTGGGCAGCGCTCTGCGATGGATGCCTGCAACGGCCCGGGCCAGCGCCGTGACGTGCTCCGGCGTGGACCCGCAGCAGCCGCCCACCAGGTTTACAAACCCGCTCTCGGCAAACTCACGCACGATGGCGGCCATTTCGCCGGCTGTCTGGTCATATTCACCGAACGCGTTGGGCAACCCTGCATTGGGATGCACAGAAACGAAGGTGTCCGCAACGCGGGAAAGCTCCTGCACGTAAGGTCGCAGCTGTTCTGCACCGAGGGCACAGTTGAGCCCGACAATGAGTGGCCTCACGTGTCGGACAGAATTCCAGAATGCTTCAGTAGTCTGACCCGAAAGCGTGCGCCCGGAGGCATCGGTGATGGTTCCCGAAACCATGATCGGCAATCGCAAGCCAAGTTCATTGAAAACTTCATCGATGGCGTACAGCGCGGCACGCGCGTTCAGCGTGTCGAAAATCGTCTCGACCATCAGGAGGTCGGCGCCACCGTCGATCAACCCGCGCGCGGATTCTCTATAGCTATCCCTCAGGCTGTCGAAGTCCGTGTTGCGCATACCCGGGTCGTTGACGTCCGGTGATATGGATGCCGTCCGGCTGGTTGGGCCCAGCACGCCGGCGACGAACCGCGGCTTGCCGGTCTGCGCCGACATCTCGTCGGCCGCGCTGCGCGCGATGCTCGCGGATGCGTGGTTTAGCTCATAAACCAGCGCCTCCATGCCATAGTCGGACATGGACGGCGCATTGGCATTGAAGGTGTTCGTTTCGACAATGTCGGCGCCGGCTGTAAGGTAGGCGTTGTGTATTTCACGCACGAGCGCCGGACGGGTCAGGCTCAGCAGGTCGTTGTTACCCTTTAGAGCACTTGGCCAGTCTGCAAAGCGCTCGCCCCGGTAATCCTCTTCTGCCAGCTTGTAAGACTGCACCATGGTACCCATGGCGCCATCAATCACGACGATGCGCTCGTCCAGCGCATGTCGAAGCTGCCGGATGCGCACGGCACGGCTGTCGTCGTTATTTCTTTCCGGAGCGGTGGCAGACATAGGCGCGAGTCCCCGAATCAGGCCGCGGCGGAGGCGTCGGGCCTCAGGCCCAGGGCGTGGCAAATGGCATAAGTCAGTTCGCAGCGATTCAAGGTGTAGAAATGAAAGTCGCTTACCCCTTCCTCCTTCAGGCGCGTGACCTGCTCGATTGCCACGGATGCCGCAATCATCCGGCGCGTCTCCGCGTCATCGTCGAGGCCTTCAAATCGCTCGCTGAGCCAGTTCGGCACGCTCGCACCGCACATCTTCGCGAACTTCAGCATCTGTGGGAAACGCGTTATCGGGAGTATCCCGGGCACAACAGGCACATCGATACCTTCTGCCACGCACTGGTCGCGAAACCGCAAATATCGCTCGGTGCGAAAAAAGAACTGAGTGATGGCCCGGTTTGCACCGGCATCAACCTTGCGCTTGAGATTCTGCAGGTCAAAGCGCGCATCGGGCGCCTCCGGATGTACCTCCGGATAAGCCGCCACTGAGATTTCGAAATCTCCTACATCCCTCAAACCTTTGACCAGGTCCACGGCGTAGTCATAGCCGCCGGGTGTAGGTTCGAATTTATCGCTGCCCTTCGGCGGATCGCCGCGCAGTGCAACGATATGTCGCACGCCCTCCTGCCAGTATGAAGCAGCGACCTCCCTGATCTCTTCGCGTTTTGCGCCGATGCACGTCAGGTGCGCAGCCGGCACAAGGCTGGTCTCTTGTAAAATCCGCCTGACGACCTTGTGAGTGCGGTCTCGCGTCGAACCATCGGCACCATAGGTCACCGACACAAACTGCGGCCCCAGCGGTTCCAGTCTCTGGATCGAGCGCCACAGCGTGGCTTCCATCGACTCGTTGGCCGGCGGGAAAAACTCGAATGACACGGCCAAATTATTCTCCTTACCTGGCTTCTTTTCTGAAATGTTCATTTAAAATTCACGCCGCCTCTTGTTTCTCACCTGGCACTGCGCGAGCCAGCCATATCCCCAACTCATGCGTACCGAGTCGTACGGTCGTACCTGAAAGGGGTGACAGACCGGATTCGCCCCACCATTTCATCAGGTCTTCTTCGCTGACGCCCTCAGCCTCGTCTGCGAAATCCACAATCACCATCACGCCACCAGGCCGCAGCACCCGACGCGCCTCGGCGACGACCTGTGCCGGCTGTTCTGCGTGGCTCAGCACGAGATCCATGGTCACGGTGTCGAAGCTCGCCGGCGCGAAGCGCAGCTGATACATATCGCCCTGCCTGACCGACACGTTGCCGACGCCTGCAGCGCGCAGCTTGTCGCGAGCAACGAGCAGCATGTCTCGCGAAATATCGATGCCTATTGCATGCGTCGCCCGGTCAGCTAGCAAGGCCAGCATGCAACCACTGCCCGTGCCGATGTCCAGCAGATCACCGGGCTCGCGCTCACCAAGTATCTGCATTACTGCAAGGTCAAGCCGCTCACGGTGCGCGGCAATCTCGGCCACTGCGTCAAGCTGCCTGGGGCCGCTCGCAATGATCCTCGAAACCAGTCGCTCACGCTCCCGCAAAAGCCCGCCGATGCGCTCGCGGTCAGCCACAAACTCCGGGCTTTCGTCCGGGATCATCGCCAACAGCTGGGTCGCAACCTCCGCGCCTTCGCCTTTGTCGGCGATGCGGTACAGAACCCAATGCTGCTCTCTGAAACGATCGAGCAGACCCGCGTCGCACATGACCTTCAGGTGGCGCGATACGCGAGGCTGGCTTTGACCCAGGACCTGGCTTATCTCGGATACCGAGAGTTCACCGCGCGCGCAGATCGCGAGCAGCCGCATGCGCGTCGGCTCCGCCGCCGCCTTCAGCTGGCTCAGAAAATCTTGCATGGGCGTATACATAGGCCCGGGATTATAAACTAAAGTTAAAGATATGTTTATATCTTGTAAAATATTATTTTACATAGTAATTACTGCCCATTCTGACCCACCAACGACCACCAGGTCAGGGCCAGGGACTGCCTCAGGCCCGCCACTGCGGAAACGTGGGCTCGCGACCGATTCGGGCTACAATCCGCCGCCCCGTCGCGTTCTGGCCCGACGGATCGCCGGGACCCGTTTCGCCTGGCACAACAATCCAGGATTCATGCTTGAAACAGGAGCTGCAAAAAATGCTGAATATCGAAACCTCGCTGGGATCAATCAAGATCAAGCTGTTCAACGACAAGGCTCCGATCTCGGTTGAGAACTTTCTCTCTTACGTCAACGATGGTTTTTTCGAGAACACGATATTTCATCGCGTGATTCCGAACTTCATGGTCCAGGGAGGAGGCTTTACCGCAGACATGAAGCAGAAAAAAACCGCGGCTCCCATCACCAACGAAGCCGACAACGGCTTATCCAACAAGCGTGGAACGCTGGCCATGGCGCGAACCAGTGACATCAACAGTGCGACGTCGCAATTTTTCATCAACCTCAGTGACAACAAATTTCTCGACCACGGTGACCGGGATTTCGGCTACGCCGTTTTTGCTGAAGTTACCGAGGGAATGGACGTGGTGGACAAAATAGCCGCGGTGAAAACGGGCCGAAGCGGCATGCACGCAGACGTGCCTCAGGAGGCCGTCACCATCGTTGCCGTGACTACCGTGGACTAAAGTTCGCGCAAGATACCGGGTATTTTAGTGCAGCTTTCCGGCGGGCGGGGGCGGTCCCTCGCCCTCAAAAAGCTGGATCGCATCAACGCGGTCGAAGTCCTCAGCTTTATTGCAAAATTCGCAGCGCACTTCGACCTTGCCCTCGTCTTCAAGAATCGACTCGACCTCTTCCCGGCCCAGCCCACGCAGCATTCTCTCGACGCGTTCGCGTGAACAGCCACATCGGAAAGAAACGGGCGCAGATTCAAAGAGACGAATATCGTCTTCGTTAAAGAGCCGACGCAGTATAACTTCGTCTGCGAGATTCTGAAGCTCGTCAGCCGTTATCGTATCGGCGAGTATCTGTACGCGGTTCCAGTCGTCGCTTTCGACGTTGCTCTGCCCCGGTTGTTGCGGCAATCGCTGCAGCAGCATGCCGCTCGCGCCCTGCGCACCGGTCGCAGTCCAGAGTCGGGTAGGCAGCTGCACGGAGTCGCGGAAGTAGTTTTGCAGGCAGTCCGCAATCGTCTCGCCCTCCAGGGGCACGATTCCCTGGTAACGGTGACCCTCTTCGGGCGATTCCACGGTGATTGCGAGACGGCCGTCGCCCGTCATAGCCGAGAGTGTGCCGACCGGCACATCTCCATTCCAGCGTGCAAGGCCGCGCAAAGCCATCCTGTTTGAACATTGCACCACCAGGAGATGTAACGGCCCCTTGCCCTGCAGCTGCACCGTGAGCATGCCACTGAATTTCAGCGTTGATGCAAGCAGTGCGGTGGCCGCCATCAGCTCGCCCAGCACCGTACGAATGTGGGGCGGATAGTCGAAGCGCTCGAGCACGGCCTGCCAGGTGGCATCGAGATGAACGATCTCGCCGCGAACAGGAAAATTCTCAAACAGAAATCTGTGGATAGAGTCGCGGTTCGCCACTCACTCAGCCTTTGAGCTTCTCGCGCAGCAGCTTGTTGACCTGGCCAGGATTGGCTTTACCTGCGGTCCGCTGCATTACCTGCCCAACAAAGAAACCCAGGAGTTTGTCCTTGCCTGCCCGGTACTGCTCCAGCTGCGTCGGATTCGCAGCAATCACCTCGTCGACGATCGCCTCTATAGCCGCCGTGTCAGTGATCTGGCGCAGGCCGCGCTTCTCAATAACTTCGTCCGCGCTGCCCTCGCCTTCCCACATGGCTTCAAACACTTCCTTCGCAATCTTTCCTGAAATAGTGTCGTCCTTGATTCGCGCAAGCAGGCCGATCATTGCTGCGGCATCTACTTTGCTTCGTTCGATGTCGAGCGCGTCTCGGTTGAGCGCACCGGAGAGCTCTCCCATAATCCAGTTGGCGGCCAGCTTGGCGTCGTCCAGCCCGGCCACCACCTGCTCAAAGTAGTCAGCCGTTTCACGAGCGCTGGTGAGCACGTCGGCGTCATAATCCGAAAGCCCGAAATCCTTGACGAAGCGTTCTCGCTTCGCACCTGGCAACTCCGGCAACTCCGCTCTGCGAGCCTCTATCCAGTCTTCATCCAGAACCACCGGCAAAAGGTCGGGGTCCGGAAAGTAACGATAGTCGTTCGCTTCTTCCTTGCTGCGCATCGAGCGAGTCAGGTTCTTGTCTGAGTCGTACAGACGTGTCTCCTGGACTACCTTGCCACCACCCTCGATTACGTCAATCTGGCGCTCGACTTCGAGGTTGATTGCTTTCTCAATGAAACGAAAGGAGTTCAGGTTCTTAAGTTCCGCTCGCGTTCCAAGCTCGGTTTGCCCCTGCGGTCGCACCGAGACGTTCGCGTCGCAGCGAAAGGAGCCTTCCTGCATGTTGCCATCGCAAATTTCCAGATACCTCACCAGCGTATGGATCTTTTTGAGGTAGGCGACGGCTTCGCGAGCCGAGCGCATGTCGGGCTCCGATACAATCTCAAGCAAGGGCACGCCCGCCCTGTTGAGATCGATGCCCGACAGCCCGTGAAAGTCCTCATGCAGCGACTTGCCGGCGTCCTCTTCGAGGTGCGCCCGCGTAATGCCGATCGTTTTCTCGGTGCCGTCTTCCAGGCGAATAGAAACCTCGCCGCCATGAACTATCGGCAGCTCGTATTGGCTGATCTGATAGCCCTTCGGAAGGTCCGGATAAAAATAGTTTTTGCGGGCGAAAACCGAGCGCCTGGCGATGCTGCAGCCTGTGGCAAGCCCGAACATCGCCGCCATTCGAACCGCCTCGCCATTAAGCACGGGTAGCACGCCCGGATAGCCCAGATCGACTGCACACGCCTGGGTGTTCGGCGAAGAGCCGAATGCCGTAGACGCACCGGAGAAAATCTTGCTGCGCGTTCTGAGCTGCGCGTGGACTTCGAGGCCTATGACGACTTCCCAGCTCATCGAATTACTCGCTGCCATACGCGGCCGGAGCCTGCGTATGCCAATGGGTTACCTGCTGGTAACCATGTGCCACGCCCAGCAGGCGCTGCTCATCGAAATAATTGCCGACGAGCTGAATGCCTGCCGGCAGACCATCCACGAAGCCCGCGGGCACCGACATAGCGGGCAGCCCGGCCAGGTTTGCGCCGATCGTGTAGATATCGTTCAGGTACATGGTAATGGGGTCATCGGTTTTGGCACCGATCTCAAAGGCCGGTCCGGGGGTTGTTGGCCCGATTATCATATCGACTTCAGAAAACGCATTTTTGAAGTCCGCGCTGATCAGCTGACGCACTTTCTGCGCCTTCAGATAATAGGCGTCGTAATAACCGGCAGACAGCACGTAAGTGCCCGTCATGATCCGTCGCTTGACCTCATCACCAAATCCCTCGCTGCGGGAGCGCTTGTAGAGATCTTCGAGGTCGCTCGGATCTTCACAGCGATAGCCAAAACGTACGCCGTCATAACGCGAGAGGTTGGACGAACATTCGGCGGGCGCCACTACGTAGTAGGTTGGCACCGACAGCGGGAGATTTGGCAAAGTCACCGGCACGATCTCGACGCCCAGCGACTCGTAAACTTTTATGGCCTCTTCCAGCGCCACACGAACTCCCGGCTCGAGACCGTCGTCGAGAAACTCTTTTGGCAATCCGAATCGAAGCCCGCGCAACTTTTCGCGTTGATCCTCCGCGAGGCCGCCTGCATAGTCAGGCACCGCGCGGTCAACGCTGGTGGAATCCCGCTCGTCGAACCCGGACATCGCAGCAAGCAACAGCGCCGCGTCCTCGGCGCTCTGCGCGAGCACCCCCGCTTGATCGAGACTGGAGGCAAACGCAATCATGCCGTAGCGTGAGACCCGCCCGTAGGTGGGCTTTATCCCGGTAATGCCCGCAAGCGCGGCGGGCTGCCGAATGGATCCGCCCGTGTCGGTCCCCGTCGCAGCCGGGGCAAGCCGGGCCGCCACGGCAGCTGCGGAGCCGCCTGAAGATCCGCCCGGGACCCGGCTGTGATCCCATGGATTCCTGACCAGGCCGTAATAGCTGGTTTCATTCGACGAACCCATCGCGAACTCGTCCATATTCGTCTTGCCGAGGCTTACCGCGCCGGCCTCTCGCAGCCTGGCAACGACCGCCGCATCAAACGGTGAGACGAAGTTGTCGAGCATGCGCGAACCGCAGCTGGTTCGCACACCCTCGGTGCAAAGAATATCCTTGTGCGCGATGGGTATGCCCGTCAGCGGGCCCGCTTTGCCATCGGCCCTGTCACGATCCGCGACGGCCGCCTGGTCAAGCGCCTGCTCGGCGGTGACGGTGATAAAAGCATTGAGATCGCCGTCGAAACGCTCGATACGATCCAGGTAGTGCCGGGTCAGCTCTACACTGGAAAATTCCCCACTTGCAAGGCCTGCGGCGAGGGCTGCTACGCTCTTCTCATGCATGCGAATGCTCGCCGGGACGCCCGCCGCTGTCCGGACATAACTTATTGATTTTAATCATTCAATGACTCTCGGGACGAGATAAAGGCCGGCCTCGATGGCCGCCGCATTTTTCTGGAATTCGGCCCTCTGGTCCTTCTCGGTCACCACGTCTTTGCGCAGCCTCTGCGGCTGGTCAAGCGGATGCGCCATGGGTGGCGCATCGCCCACCGGCGCCGCCTCCAGCTGGTTCACAAAGTCAATAATCCGCGACAAGTTGTCGGTGAACGCCGGAACCTCGTTTTCGGCAAACCTCAGGCGTGCAAGATGCGCAATATTCTCAACGTCTTTGCTGGAAAGTGGCATACCGATTTCTCCGAGTAATCCTGCCCCTGAAAAAGGCTGGCAATAATACACCGTGGCTTGCTGATTGTCTCACCCGTTGCTACAGTAGCGGGCTAATTTTGGCCACCCCAAAAAATCATCAGCCAGAGGCAGCCAGCCGAACATGTTCAAGAACATCAGGGGGTACTTTTCCAACGATCTGTCGATCGACCTGGGTACCGCCAACACCCTTATATACGTGCGCGGGCGAGGAATCGTCCTGAACGAGCCGTCTGTCGTGGCAATCCGCGAAGAACACGGCCGTGGTGGCAAGGTGATTCAGGCAGTCGGCGCCGCGGCCAAAAACATGCTGGGCAGAACGCCCGGCAACATCACCGCCATCCGTCCGCTGAAAGACGGCGTTATCGCCGATTTCACGGTGACGGAAAAAATGCTGCAGTACTTCATCAAGCGGGCGCACGGTAGTCGCTACTTTCGACCGAGTCCGCGCGTGCTCGTTTGTGTACCTTACGGCTCGACGCAGGTTGAGCGCAGAGCCATTCGGGAATCGGCCGAAGGGGCCGGGGCACGCAAAGTTTATTTAATTGAAGAACCCATGGCCGCCGCAATCGGCGCCGGCATGCCCGTGCATGAAGCGCGCGGGTCGATGGTGCTGGACATCGGCGGCGGAACTTCAGAAGTTGCGGTGATTTCTCTGAACGGCATCGTCTACGCTGCATCAGTGCGCGTTGGTGGCGATCGGTTTGACGAAGCCATCACCAACTACGTTCGGCGCAACTACGGGATTCTGATCGGCGAGGCGACGGCTGAGCGCATCAAGCACGAAATTGGTTCTGCTTACCCGGGTCAGAAGGTGAGAGAGATTTCGGTAAAAGGCAGAAACCTGTCCGAAGGTGTGCCGCGCAGCTTTACGCTTAACAGCAACGAGATTCTCGAAGCACTGCAGGAGCCTTTGCAAGGTATCGTTGGTGCTGTAAAGGCAGCGCTGGAGCAAACTCCACCCGAACTCGGGGCGGACGTTGCTGAACGCGGTATAGTCCTTACGGGTGGCGGCGCGATGCTCCGCGATCTGGACAAACTTCTGATGGAAGAGACCGGCCTGCCCGTCGTGGTAGCGGACGACCCTTTAACATGCGTAGCGCGAGGTGGCGGGCGTGTCCTTGAACTCATGGACGAGCATGGGCCCGAGCTGTTTGGATTAGACTGATGCGCCCCTGATCCGGGCGACAGGGGGCGACGGTCATCAACGTCAATAGTGTTGACTTAGAAGGCGTCCCCAATTGACGACGCTCCGAGACTCCAGAAGCAAACCGCTGTTCCAGCGTGGTCCAACGCTGGGCATGCGCCTTTTCCTTCTCGCCGTGCTATCGATTTCCCTCATGATCCTGGACCACCGCCAGGGTCATCTTGATCGCATACGTGACGTTCTGTCTTATGCGGTCTACCCGGTACGAGCCATTGTCGATCTGCCGTTTTCGATTTCCACCTGGGTCGGTAGAAATTTCAAGGAACGCTCTGCACTCATTGAACAAAATGAGCGGCTGCACCAGGAACAGCTGGAGAACAGCGCGCGACTGCAGCGACTGGCTGCTCTCGAATCAGAGAACAAACGACTGCGCGAGCTTATGCAGTCCTCTGCACGCGTGGAAAATCGGGTGCTCGTCGCCGAAATCATGGCGGTAGATCTGGACCCGTATCGACAGAAAATAATTATCAACAAAGGCGAGCGAGATGAAGTCTTTGCCGGGCAGGCGCTGCTGGACGCAAGCGGCATTGTAGGCCAGGTTACGCGAACCGATCCGCTCAGTGCGGAAGCGTTGCTCATCAGCGACGCCAGTCACGCTCTGCCCGTCGAGGTCAACCGTAATGGCCTGCGCTCCATCGCGGTCGGTACCGGAGATATAAGTTCGCTGAGCCTGCCTTTCCTGCCAAATAATGCAGATATTCGCGAGGGAGACCTGCTGGTGAGTTCCGGCCTTGGCGGCACTTTTCCGAGAGGTTACCCGGTAGCAACAGTCAAAACCGTGGGACGGGATCTGGGCGAGCCGTTCGCGCGCGTCATGGCAGAACCCAGCGCAGCGCTTGGCAGCATTCGCGAAGTGCTGCTGGTTTTTCAAAGTGCGGCTGCACAGGCCGACAACGCCGCCGAACAAACTGACGAAGCCGACCGCCGGTGAGAATATATCGAAAGCGTTCGGGAGACGGCGAAGGGCTGCGTGTTTTTCTGAGCCTGCTGCTGGCGCTGGCGCTGGCGATTGTCCCGCTGCCCGAATGGGCCACCGATGCGCGCCCCGACTGGCTGGCGCTGATGGTCATTTACTGGTCGCTTGCGCTGCCAAGGAAGTTTGGCATCGGCAGCGCCTGGACCGCAGGCCTTGCTCTCGATGCGCTGACGGGAACCTTGCTGGGACAACATGCACTCGGCCTGTCGCTAATCGCCTTCATCTCGTTAAAATTTCACCTGCGTATCCGCGTGTTTCCCATCTGGCAGCAAACCATGACCGTCTTCATGATGCTCGCTATCAACCAGTTTGTTCTTTTCTGGGTTGATGGACTGGCGGGCGCAGCGGGCATGCCACCCACACGCTGGCTGCCGGTCGTCACAGGCACCTTGCTGTGGCCACTTATCGCGCAGCTGCTGGGGGCGGTACGCAGCCGCCGACGCGGGGCTTAGCAAGTCATGGAGTTCCTTCGGCGTGAGCGAATAAAGGATCACTGGCGAGAGCAGAGAATTTTTTTCTTCCGTGCGCTTGCCGCCGCAGTCATTGCCGGCGTACTTATTCTCATCCTTGTCAGCCGCCTCGTCGTCCTGCAGGTCCTAAACTTCGAGCATTACAGCGCGCTTTCACTCGGCAACAGAATACGCATCGAACCCGTGCCCCCGATCCGTGGCCTGATTTTCGATCGCAACGGTGTCGTGCTGGCTGAGAACCTGCCTTCCTATCAGCTCGAATTGATAGGGGAGCAGGTGCAGGATCTCGAGGACACACTCGGACGCCTGCAAGAGCTTGCGCTCGTCGACGATGCCGACCTGGTGCGCGTCAGGGAACGGCTTGCGCGCTCGCGGAAATTCGAGTCCATACCACTGAGGTTTCGCCTGAGCGATGAAGAAGTCGCGAGATTTGCCGTGCAGCGCCAGCACTTTCCGGGGGTAGAAATACGTGCCCGGCTCGCGCGCCACTATCCGCTGGGTGAACAAGCCGTACACGCCATCGGCTACGTGGGGGCACTCAGCGACCAGGATCTGCAGCGCCTGGACCCGACTTCCTACGCCGGCACGTCGCACGTCGGCAAGGTCGGCATTGAACGCGCCTACGAAGACTTGCTGCACGGCGAGGTTGGATATCGCCAGGTGCTGGTCAATGCTCAGGGCCGCGCACTGCAGGTTATAGAAAACAATCCGCCAGTGCCGGGTATGAACCTGCATTTAACTCTTGACGCCGACCTGCAGCTTGCGGCATTCGAAGCACTGCAGGACCACCGCGGCGCCGTGGTCTCCATCGACCCCCGCGACGGCGGCATCCTCGCTTTCGTCAGTACGCCGGGTTTCGACCCCGATCAGTTCGGCGCCGGCCTTAGCAGAGCGGATTTCTCGGCGCTGAATAACGACCCGGACAAGCCCCTGTTTAACCGTGCAATGCGCGGCAACTACCCACCTGGTTCGACCATTAAACCGATGCTCGCGCTGGCCGGTTTGCATCACCGCGCGACAACGCCCGCGCACAGTACTTTTTGCCCCGGGTTCTTCCAGCTGCCGGGCCATGAACGAAAGTATCGCGACTGGAAACGAGAAGGCCATGGAAACGTCGACCTGATCGACGCGATCGCCGAGTCCTGTGACGTTTACTTTTATGAAATGGCCCTGGAACTTGGTATCGACCGGCTGGAAAGCTACCTCGCGACTTTTGGCCTCGGGCAGGCAACCGGTATCGATATTCTTGGCGAAAAAGCCGGCCTGCTTCCGTCTCGCGACTGGAAGCGCAGAAATTTTTCGAAACCGGCAGACCAGGCCTGGTTTCCGGGCGAAACGGTGATCGCAGGAATCGGCCAGGGCTTCATGCTCACCACACCGCTGCAGCTCGCCCACTTCAGCGCGACTCTCGCCGCGCGCGGTGCGCGCCTGCAACCGCACTTGCTTGCGGCAACGGAAGACCCGGTCAGCGGCGCGCGGGACGCCAGATTGCCAATCCCACTGCAAAGCGCCGGGAGCAACGAACCGGGCTACTGGAACCTGGTGCTCGCTGCAATGGAAGAAGTTGTACATGGCGAGAAAGGCACTGCGCGCGCCATCGCACCGACGAACTACCGGATGGCAGGAAAAACCGGCACCGCACAGGTTTATGCGATCGCCCAGGAAGAAGAGTATGACGCCGAGGCACTGGAGGAGCGATTACGGGATCACGCCCTGTTCATCGCCTACGCTCCCGTTACCGAACCCAGCATTGCAATCGCGGTCATAGTTGAAAACGCCGGCAGCGGCAGCAGCGCCGCGGCGCCGGTTGCGCGCAGTGTATTTGACCGTTATTTCGCGGGTGAATCTCAATGATTTTTGAGGACGCAAGATCCTTTCGCGACACCCAGAGCATGGGTTTTGTCGGCCGGATTCTCCGGCGGATGCATATCGATGCAGTTCTATTAAGCTCGTTGCTCATCATCTGCGCATTTGGCCTGATCGTGTTGTACAGCGCAGGTGGCCAGCAGGTGGACATGGTGATACGCCAGGGCATGCGCTTCGGCGTTGCAATGCTGGCCCTGTTATTCGTTGCGCAGCTGCCGCCTGGCCTGCTCAGGCTGTGGTCGCCCTGGGTCTACCTGAGCGGGGTACTGCTGTTGCTGATCGTGCTGGTCTCAGGAGATATAGGCCAGGGCGCAAGGCGCTGGCTCGACCTCGGCTTTATTCGTTTTCAACCTTCAGAGATTATGAAGCTGGCTATGCCCATGATGGCAGCATGGTATTTGCATGAAAGGCCACTGCCACCTGATACACGCCACGTCTTTGTATTGCTCGCGATCATCATCGCGCCGACCGTGCTGATCGCCCTGCAACCCGATCTTGGCACAGCGCTGCTGATCGCGGCTTCCGGACTGTTTGTCGTTCTGCTCGCCGGCCTGCGGCTGCACCTGATTGCAGCCATGGCGGGCATGGTTGCCCTGGGTGCGCCCGCACTCTGGTACTTCATGCACGACTACCAGCGGCAGCGCGTGCTGACTTTTTTAAATCCCGAGCGCGATCCGCTCGGCGCCGGTTATCACATTATTCAGTCCAAAATCGCGATTGGCTCCGGTGGCGTATTTGGCAAGGGGTGGCTGAATGGCAGCCAGTCGCAGCTGGAATTCCTGCCTGAGCCAGATACCGACTTTATCTTTGCCGTGATGGGTGAAGAATTCGGCCTTCTGGGGCTGCTCGGTTTGCTGGGTATCTATATTTTTATTGTATCCAGGGGAATGTTTATTGCTTCGCAGGGTCAGGATACTTACTCGCGTCTGCTTGCAGGGAGCATCAGCCTGACATTTTTTGTTTATGTTTTTGTAAACGCCGGCATGGTCACTGGACTGCTACCCGTGGTCGGCGTGCCGCTGCCACTCATTTCTTACGGCGGAACTGCCATCGTGACCCTGATGGCCGGTTTCGGTATCCTGATGTCGGTGCATACGCATCGAAAACTTTTGTCTCGTTAAGGAAGCCGCATGCTACCTCTCATAACGCGTTTTTGTGCCTGCATCGTGCTGCTGGTTGCAGCGTTTACGGCGGCGCTAGCCGAACCGTATGATGCCGCGCGCCCGGCTGTTGCTGAATTCGTTGAGGAAATGGTCGAAAAGCACGGCATGAATCGTGCCTGGCTCAACTCTTTGCTGGGCGAAGCGCGCTACCAGCAGTCGATAATCGATGCGATCAGTCGGCCCGCGGAGAAAACGCTGGAGTGGCATGAGTACCGCAAGATTTTCGTGAATGCAAAACGCATCAATGCCGGCGTGAAGTTCTGGCAGGATCAGCGCGAGACGCTCAGCGCCATTGCCGGGCAGACCGGGGTTCCGGAGCACATCATCGTCGCAATAATCGGCGTCGAGACCTACTACGGGCGCATCAAGGGCAGCTATCGGGTCATTGATTCACTGGCAACCCTCGCGTTCGATTACCCACCGCGCAGCAAGTTCTTCCGCTCGGAGCTCGAGGAGTTCTTGCTGCTGGCCCAGGAGGAACAGCTGGACCCGCTGGTGCCAAAGGGATCCTACGCGGGCGCGATGGGATCACCGCAGTTCATCTCCAGCAGTTTTCGCAATTACGCGGTCGATGGCAGCGGCGACGGCCGCAGGGATCTCTGGGATGACTGGCAGGACATCATCGCCAGTGTCGCCAATTATTTCACTCGCCACGGCTGGCGAGCCGGCGAGCCGGTGGCCGCCAGGGTTGCGCCACCTGGCAGCAGCGGTCTCGAATTGCTGAATGAGCGTGCGGATCTGAATACGACGATTTTGGAACTCAGGAATCGTGGCGTCGGGCTTCACACGCCCCTGGATAACGGCCAGCCGGCAATGCTGTTCAAGCTCACGGCAGAGAGCGGTCCTGAGTACTGGGTCGGATTTCGCAATTACTACGTCATCACAAGGTACAACCGGAGCCTCATGTACGCCATGGCTGTAAAGCAGCTGGGCGAAAAGATCGCTGAGCAGATGGAGGAGACCGTTGCGCTCAACTAGCACCCTGGTCACGGGCCTCGTGTTACTGGCCATTACCACCAGTGCCTGCACAAGATTCCCCCGCGATGACCGTGCCCCCAGACGCCCGCCGGATGTTTCATCAGTGCCCGACGCCGTGCCGCGCGAAGAACCGAAAAGCCGCTATGGCAACCCGCAATCCTACGAAGTATTTGGCAAGCGGTATCACGTGCTCGATACCGCCCATAACTATCGAGAGCGGGGAGTGGCGTCATGGTATGGCGAGAAGTTTCATGGGCGCCGCACATCCAGCGGCGAAACCTATGACATGTATCGCATGACGGCAGCCCACAAGAGCCTGCCCCTGCCAACCTACGTTCGCGTGACAAATCTGAAGAATGGTCGCTCGGTGAAGGTCAGGGTCAATGATCGCGGTCCATTTGTACACAACCGAATTATTGATCTGTCTTACACTGCCGCCGACCGGCTCGGGATAATCGAAAACGGTACCGGGCTGGTCGAGGTAGAAGCGCTGACCGGCCAGCAAAGCACGCAGGTCGCTGCTGCGCAGCCATTACCTGCGATGATTGAGCCGGACGCCACACAATCGGCGGACATAACCGCACCTGGCAACGACAGCCCGGCTCCCGTCGCTGATCCGCAGGAAGACCAGAGCACCCCCGAGTCCATTTTCGTTCAGCTGGGCGCTTTTTCAGATCCCTTAAATGCAGAAGATTTCGCGGCCGACCTATCGTCTCGTGGTTTCGGCAACGTCAACGTCATGGCCGTTCCGGTTCCGGAACGGATGATCTACCGTGTGCGCATTGGCCCGGTACCCGGTATACCGGAACTGGATGCGCTGACCACTGAACTAGCCACAGCAGGCATCGACAATTATCACCTGGCCTACGAGTGACCTCGCCGCGCGACACGTCGCTGTTCATGAAATTCGCCAACTTCCATGCAAAATTATCCAACATGAGTAAAATGGCGCCCGCCGCCGCACGCCACGTGCCGAAACCTCGACCATATCATGACGAAACCCATTACAACCGCGGTCCTGAGAAGTAAAAGCTATGAGTAACAAGCCAAGTTTCGCCAGTTTCGCCGCAGTCCTGATCATTCTCTCGGGCCTGCCGGCGTTCTCGTTGGGCGCGGCCGCGCCCGTACCGGCGCCGCCAAGCCTGAATGCCAAGGGCTACATCATGCTCGACCATCACAGCGGCGTGATACTCGCAGAGAAAAATGCCGATGAGCGTCTTCCACCGGCAAGCCTCACCAAGCTGATGACAGCCTATGTCACCTTCAGCGAACTGGCTCAGGGCAAGCTGGGGCTTGATGACCTGGTCACCATCAGCGAAAAGGCATGGCGCACGCCCGGATCGCGGATGTTCATAGAGGTGGGCAAGCAGGTCACCGTAGAAGACCTGCTTAAGGGAATGATCGTCCAGTCCGGCAACGATGCCAGCGTGGCGCTCTCTGAGCACGTTGCCGGCACGGAGGATAGTTTTGCCGACCTGATGAACTACTATGCCGACCAGCTTGCGATGGCGAACAGCCGATTCAGAAACAGCACCGGTCTTCCTGCGGACGACCACTATTCCACCGCCAGCGACATGGCCATTCTGGCGAGCGCCCTCATCAGGGAGTTTCCCGACTACTATCTCTGGTACTCGCAAAAAGAGTTTACCTATAACGACATCACCCAGCACAATCGCAACACGCTGCTGTGGCGAGACGCTTCGGTAGACGGCCTCAAAACAGGTCATACGGACGCAGCCGGCTATTGCCTTGTCGCCTCGGCAAAAAAAGAGAGCATGCGCCTCATCACTGTCGTAATGGGAACCCCTAGCGAGAAAGCGCGCGCTGACTCAAGCCAGGCGCTGCTCAACTATGGCTTCAGGTTCTTCGAGACGCACCGCCTGTATGCCGCCGGGGAGACGATCGAAAATGCGCGCGTCTGGAAAGCCGACAATGAGACCGTTGCGGTTGGTCTTGCGAACGATCTTTTTGTCACTATTCCGCGCGGGTCTTACAAGAACCTGAAGGCAGTGATGGACCTCCAGGGATCATTGACAGCGCCCGTCGAAGTGCAAACCGGCGTGGGCAGTGTTTCGGTGAGCCTTGACGAAGAACCCTTGGCAGAGCTGCCCCTTGTGACCCTGGCGGACGTGCCAAGCGGCAGTATTTTTCGGCGCATGGCCGATACGGTTCTGCTCTGGTTCGAATAAACCAGACGAGGATGTCATGAGTGAGTCTCCCGGAGTCCTCGAGTTTCCCTGCGAGTTTCCGATAAAGATTTTTGCCGCGTCGAAAAGCGACATACTCGCACCAGCAAGAGCGATCGTCGAACGTCACGTCGGCCAGCTAGATGACCACCGCGTCACGACGCGCGCCAGCAAGGCGGCGCGATACGTTGCAATTAAGTTTACCGTTACGGCTAAAAGCCAAGACCAGCTTGATGCGATATATCGCGAATTGACCGCACACGAAGACGTAGTAATGGCCCTGTGATGCAGGAAAACCCTGGTCTCAAATTCAAGGACCTTGGTCTGGCTGACTACAGAAGCACCTGGGCGGCCATGCAGGCCTTTACCGACAATCGCAATCCTCAAACCGATGATGAGATCTGGATGCTTGAACACCCGCCGGTATTCACCGTCGGGCTCAATGGCGATATGCAGCACGTGCTCAATGCGGGCGACATACCCGTCATTCGCATTGATCGAGGCGGGCAGGTTACCTATCACGGGCCCGGTCAGCTGGTCGTATATCCGCTCATCGATTTGAAACGCCGCAAACTCGGGGTTCGGGCTCTCGTCAGCGGCCTTGAGCAGGCTGTTGTTACAACCCTTGCACACTACGGCATAGAGGCGGCAAGTCGGCCAGATGCCCCGGGTGTCTACGTGTCAGGCCGAAAGATTGCGAGCCTGGGCCTCAGGATTCGCAGGGGTTGCAGCTATCACGGCCTGGCATTCAATGTCGATATGGATCTCGAGCCCTTCTCACGAATCAACCCCTGTGGCTTTGACGGCCTCGAAGTCACGTCGCTGGCCAATCTCGGCGGCCCGTCAGCCACCTCGGTAGTTGCCAGAATCCTCCGGCCCTGCCTGCAGGAACTCTTCTCTGCCTGAGTCGAGAAGCCTGCAATTGTCAAAACATGTTGCACACAGTGTTAACTGATGTTTCGGCGCCTCCTATTCATCGCAAGCAGCAGTATCATGCCGCCACCTGATTAGCGCCGATCTGTTAATTACGTCAGTTTTCCTGACATAGAGGGCGGCGAGTAAGGACACTGGAAGCAGGATCAAAAGGACGACAATGGCAGCCACCGCACAGATCGGCTGGCTGCATGGGGAATTAACCGGGAGGAACTAACCCAATGACGAAGAAGTTACATTTAACAGCGATGGTCGCCATCGCGACATTCGTGCTCGGTGGCTGCGCAAGCACCGGCGCCGATGATCGCTCTGGCGCGGGCAACGCATCCGCATCAGCCATTGCGACTCAAAAAGCCGAGCTTGACCGAAAAGAAGCCGCGCTCGCTCGCGAGGCGCAGCAGCTCAAGTCTGAAAAAATGCGCCTCGAAGAGCAGCGTCGCGCGATGCAAAGCGCACAGCCGCAGATGAGCAACGCCAGCAGCTCTGGCCTGATGCCACCGAACCCAAAGCCGGGTGAGTGCTACGCGCGGGTGATTATTCCTGCGAAGTACGAAACCCTGACGGAAAAGGTGCTTAAGCGCGACGCAGCTGAGCGCATAGAGATCATCCCTGCCCGCTATGACACGATAGAAGAAACCGTGTTGATGAAAGAAGCGTCAAGCAGAGTTGAGATTATTCCGGCCAAGTACGAGACGGTTTCCGAACAGGTGCTGGTAAAGCCGGCGTCTACGCGTCTTGAAATCATTCCCGCTCAGTACGAGACGGTTTCCGAGCAGGTGCTGGTAAAGCCGGCATCTACGCGCCTGGAGAGCATCCCTGCTGAATACGAGACTGTTACAGAGCAGGTCATGGTCAGGGCTGCAAGCACGCGCAACGTCGAAGTGCCTGCGGTCTACGACACGGTTACCGAGCGCGTCCTTGACGAGCCGGCGCGTACCGAATGGAAGCGCAGCACCGGCATCGGCTCGGGCAGCGGCGTTGCCATGTCAAGCGCAACCCAGACTATTGAGCGCTTTGGCGATCTGAAGGTTCTCGAGACCCGCGTAGAAGAAACCGGCGAAGTTATGTGCCTGGTGGAAATCCCCGCCAAGTACAAGACCATCGAGAAGCAGGTTCTCGTTAAGCCAGCTACCACGCGTGTAGTCGAAGAGCCGGCTGAGTACAAGACTGTCAAGAAGACGGTTCTGAAGCGGCCTGCCACGACTCGCGAAATCAGCATTCCGGCCGAATACAAGACCGTCAAGAAGACGGTGTTGAAGACGCCTGAGCGCACTCGCGAAATCACGATTCCGGCTGAATACCGCACGGTCGAAGTGACCAAGCAGGTTCGTCCTGAGACGACGCGTGAAGTAACCATCCCTGCCGAATACGGCACCGTGAAGGTCACGAAGCAGATCAAGCCTGCCAGCGAGCGTCGCATTGCGATTCCGGCGGAGTACACAACCATCAGCCGTCGCAACAAGGTCACGGATGAGCAAGTTGAGTGGCGTCCGGTGCTGTGCGAAGTCAACATGACCCGCGAGAACGTCAGCGCGCTGCAGAGCTCGCTGAACAAGACTGGCTGCTGCCGCTGTGGACCTAACCGCAATGAGTGCCAGATTGACGGCATCATGGGTCCATGCACGCTGAAAGCTGCTCAGTGCTATGCCGAGCGCAATGGCCTGAGTTCGGGTGAGAAGTACATCACGATTGATGTCATTCGCTCCCTCGGCCTGAAGTTCTGAGGACGGATCATCCCGTAAGAGGGTCCATCCTGTAAGCGCAGATTCTGTGCTTAAAGAACCAGAGCCACGCCTGCAAAGGCGTGGCTCTTTTTTTTGCCCGCCAATCCCGTTAGTCCGCCAACTCTTTTTGCAGCGCGGTCAGCCTTTGCTGGGTGCCGATGTCGTGCCAGTTTCCCGGCCACAGCTCACCGCTAACCCTGCCCAGGTCTATGGCGGCACGCAGAACGGGCGCCAGCGGAAAAATCCCGCCGCGACACTCAGAAAAAATTTCGGGATCGTAGGCAGCAATGCCGCTGAAGGTGTAAAGCTCGCCTGCGCTTTCAACATCCTTCCCCCTGAGGCCGAAATCTCCGCTTGGGTTATGCGGCGGATTCGGAACCAGGACCAGGTGTGCGAGCCGGTCATTATCCAGGCTGAGGTTTGCCAGCGGGTAGTCACTGAATACATCGCCGTTTATGACAACAAAGGGGCGTCTTCCCAATAGCGGCAGCGCCTTGAAAATGCCACCACCGGTTTCCAGGGCCGTATCTCCTTCGTCGGAGTAGCGAATTTCCAGCCCAAAGCTACGGCCATCGCCCAGCACATCTTTCACTTTTTGCCCAAGCCAGGACAAATTGATAACAACAAGCTTGAAGCCTGCCGCAGCGAGATTTTCCAGGTGCCAGGCAATCACCGGCTTGCCGCCAACTTCTATGAGCGGCTTGGGCAGATCATCCGTCAGCGGGCGCAGCCGCTCTCCCCTGCCCGCTGCAAGTATCATGGCATTGCCGCCGATCATGTGCGCGCCGCCTCAAGCGCCGGCAAAACCCTCGCCCTTACCAGTTCTCCAAGGTAGGCGAGTTCCGGATGCCGGTCGCTGCAGTCGACAATGTAGGACAGCGTGCGCGGCACGTCGGCAAGGAATCCCTGCTTGCCGTCACGATGGAACAAACGGGCAAATATCCCGCTTGCCTTGAGATGACGCTGGACGCCCATCAGTTCGAAATACTCGCGAAAACGCCTGGCATCATTACCCGTTTCGATTCCGGCCTCGCCGGCCCCCGCCAGGTAGTAATCGAGCAACTCATCCACCAGCGACTCCGGCCACTTGACGTAACAGTCTTTTAGAAGAGAAGCGAGATCGTAGCTGACCGGCCCTGCCATCGCGTCCTGAAAATCGAGTATTCCCGGCTTGCCGGCATTGCCAATCATCAGGTTGCGGGAATGAAAATCCCGATGCACGAACACGCGCGGCTGGGCAAGCGCACTGGTCGCGAGGAATTCCATGGTGTCCTGCAGTGCCACGTCGTCTGCCGAGATTCCCAGGTGATGGCCCAGCAGCCAGTCGCGAAACAAACTCATCTCGTTCATAAGTTGCCGATGGTCGTACGGCGGCAGATCATCACAAACGACCTGCGACTGCATGGTCACAAGCGAATCGATGGCGCTGTGATAGAGCTCACGAACGCGCGTCTTGCGAAGCAAGGACTGAAGGTACAGATCCTGTCCAAGGTCCGTCAGCAACAGAAAGCCCTGCTCGAGATCGGCCTCTGCGATCTGAGGTACGTTGAGCCCCGCTGCAGACAAGAGCTTCGAGACTCGGACGAACGGTCGGCTGTCTTCTTTTTCTGGCGGCGCATCCATCGCGATCAGCGAATGATCCTGCGTTGTGACCCTGAAATATCGCCTGAAGCTGGCATCTTCCGATGCCGGCTCAAGAGTAAATGGCGCCGATGAAAAAACGCCCGCAAGCCAGCTATTCAGCCTGGCCAGCCTCTCGTCGGTCGTTGAATCTTCCAATAAAACAGCTCCTGCGCGAAGCGGCTACAAGAAGCACTGCTAAGCGATTGAAGGGACTTATCATCTGTGCCATTGTATCCGCGTTTTATGTCAGGAACTAAACCGCAATAGTGCGCTCCCGCCCAGCAACATTTCTGCTCCTGTCAGCCGCTCTGTTTGTGGCCCGGCCAGCGCCGGCACAAACGGCAGACGTTTGCCCGTCCGAATTCGATGGCAGCGCAAGCATTGTCACGGCCGACGAGGTTCCTGAATCTGCATCCGGGGCCAAGCTGGGCGAAGACACTATCGTCATCTCTGCAGATCGCGCGGACGTGTCCAAAGACGACATTTCGGTCATGTCCGGCAACGTGCAGATAAAACGCTCAGACGTCGTGCTTGAAACTGACGAAGCGCGCTACGACCCTGAATCCGACAACCTGAGCGCGGTTGGCAATGTTCGCTTCAGACAGCCCGGGATAGAAGTCTCAGGACAACGGGCACGCTTTGAAGGTGAGTCGGAAAGAGGCGCCATATCGCTGACCAGCTTTCGACTCACCGACAGCGGCGGTCGGGGTTCCGCCGATCGAATTGCCATCGAAGGGCAGAACCGCGTGGTGATGAACGGCGTTCGCTACACGACCTGCGCCGGCGACAAGCCTGCCTGGACGCTGGTGGCGCCAAAGCTCGTGCTCGACAACGAAAAAGGCACCGGCAGCGGGCGGAATGTCAGGGTGGACTTCAAGGGGTTTCCCCTGATTTACGCACCGTATATTTCATTCCCGATCAGCGATAAGCGCAAAAGCGGAGTTCTGACCCCGGATTTCGGGCACGCCAATCGCAGCGGTACGGCAGTGCAGCTGCCATTTTACTGGAACATCGCGCCAAACTACGACGCGACTATCACACCGCGACTGTTGCTGTCCCGGGGCCTGCAGCTCAATACAGAATTTCGCTACCTGCTGCCACGAACCAGCGGCAAGCTGTATGTCGAATATCTGAACAACGACGACGAAACGCGTGATGACCGCAAGTATGTCAGCTATCAGAATCAAAGCAGCTGGGCCCGCCGCTGGTCAATGCAGGCGGACCTCAACCACGTCAGTGACAACACCTATTTCGAAGATCTGGGCAGCAGTTCAAGCGAAGCGAGCCTTACTCACCTGGAGCGCCGTGTTGATTTTCGTTATGACGCGGACAGCTGGCGTGTCCTTAATCGCTGGCAGTTTCTGCAGACTATTTTTGACAGCATCGGACCGGAGGATCGCCCGTATCGCCGGCTTCCCCAGTTGTTGCTGAACGGCGACTGGAATCCGGGAGGCGGTCGCTTCGGACTGGGCCTCGACGCAGAGCTCGTCAACTTCGACCGCAGTACAGGCGTCACAGGAGTGCGGCTCGACCTGCAACCCGAGGTCAGTCTGAAAATTCTCGGCAATGGGTACTACTTCATTCCACGGGCGGCATATCGCCTGACCCACTACGACCTGAACGACACAGCGCCCGGCGAGGACGATGGGCCATCCCGCTCCGCGCCCGTCCTGACGCTTGATACGGGACTTGTCTTTGAGCGCGACAGCGCAGTGGGCAAAGACATAGTTCAAACCCTTGAGCCGAGGTTCTTTTATTCCTACATACCCTATCGCGATCAGTCCATGCTACCGGTGTTCGATACCGACCTTGCCGACTTCAACCTCGTTCAGCTGTTCCAGGCGAATCGCTTCATCGGCGCAGACCGCCTTGGCGATGCCAACCAGGTCAGTATCGGCGTCACTTCACGCTACCTGAACACAAACACAGGGCGCCAGTACCTCAGCGCGACTTTAGGTCAGACCGCCTTTTTTGACGATCGGCAGGTGGCTTTGCCCGGCCAGATCGCCCCGACATCGAAATCATCCGATCTGATCGCCGAAGTCTCCGCCAGTTTCTCCGAACTTTGGCGGGCCGACATGAGTCTGCAGTGGGATCCCTCCGACAGCACCGCGACAAAGTCAGCTGCCCGCCTGTTCTACACGCCAGGTCAACGCCGCATTCTCAGCCTCGGCTATCGCTTCCGACGAGGCCTTCTCGAACAATCCGATATAGCCATGGCGTGGCCGCTGGGCGATCGCTGGCGCTTTGTGGGGCGCTGGAACTACTCCATGCGCGAGAGCCAGACGCTTGACCGCCTCATCGGTCTTGAATACGAGCGCTGCTGCTGGGGCCTGCGCGTAGCGTCACGCCGGTTTATCACTACGCGAACGGGCGAGAGCGACACCACGCTGCTGCTACAGCTGGAACTCAAAGGCCTTTCCAGTGTCGGACGACGGACAGATAGCTTTCTGGATCGTGGTATCCTTGGCTACTCGCAGAATCGCTGAACGAACCCCTAGAAACTTGTGGTAAACACTACTCATGCGTAAGTTAATTGCGATCTCAATAATTGGCCTTTTCCCCCTGTCTGCCGCCGGCGCAGATGACGTGGGAGGCGAACTTCTCGACCGCATCGTAGCGGTCGCCGATGACGGCATAGTTTTGCAAAGCGAGCTTGACAGTCGTGTAACGACCATCAAGCAGCAGTTAACCGCATCGAACACGGAAATCCCGCCGGATGACGTTTTGCAGGAACAGGTTCTTGAAAGCCTGATTGTCAAAAACCTCCAGCAGCAGCTGGCTGAAAGAGCGGGCATCGTAATCGCCGATGCCCAGCTTAATGCTGCGCTTGAGCAAATTGCCCGCCGCAACAACACGACACTGGGCGAACTGCCAGCGGTTCTTGCTTCCGAAGGCATCGCCTACTTCGATTTTCGCGAAGAACTGCGGGATGAGCTGGCGCTCAACCAGCTAAGACAGCGAGAGATCATCAGCCGCATCGAAATATCACAGCTGGAAGTAGACCAGATGCTCGAAGCCAGCGGCCAGACCAGCGATAAGGACTACAACATCTCCCACATCCTTGTGGCGCTGCCCGCCGACGCCGACCAGGCTGCGGTTGCCACGGCCCTCGAAAAAGCCGGGGACCTGACCAACCGACTGCGCGAAGGCGAGGACTTTGGGCGACTTGCGGTGGCGTATTCGAACGGCCAGCAGGCTCTGAATGGCGGGGCTCTGGGCTGGCGTAAAGGCAGAGAGCTGCCTACGCTGTTCGCCGAGCAGGTCGTCAAAATGGAGCGCGGCGATATCTCACAGCCCATGCGCAGTTCGAGTGGCTTTCATATCATCCGACTCAACGATGTTCGCGGTGAAAACCCGGTTTATGAGCAGCAAACAAATGCGCGCCACATACTCATCATGCCCGACGAGCTGAACAGCGACGAGCAGGCCCGGGAGAAGCTCTCGGAAATCCGGGTTCAGCTGCTGGAAGGCGCCGATTTCGGTGACCTCGCGCGCACCGTTTCCGACGATCCGGGATCAGCACCGCGCGGCGGCGAACTGGGCTGGAACGGCCCGAATACATTTGTACCGGAATTCAACGCGGCAATGGCGGCGCTTGCACCCGGTGAGATCAGCGAACCATTTCGCACGCAGTTCGGCTGGCATATCGTGCAGCTGCTTGAGCGCCGCGAGCAAGATACCTCTGATGCGAATCGCCGCAACCAGGCATATATGGCCATTCGCGCGCGGAAGGCCGAGGAAGAACTGCAGATGTTTGTCAGGCGCCTGCGCGATGAGGCGTACGTCGATATCCGCCTCTAGCAAGAACTGGGCCTCGCAGTGAAACTGCCTCGCCTGGTCATCACAGCAGGCGAACCCGCCGGCATTGGCCCCGACCTCTGCCTCGAACTCGCGCGGCGCAACTGGGACGCAGAGTTGATATTCATAGCGGATCCGGAACTTCTGCGCGAGCGGGCCTCGCACATGGGGCTCAATGTCTCGATCAACCAATTGAGAATGGAAGACCTTGGCGAAGAGCGGATCGCCCACCGGCCCGGCGACCTCCGCGTCATTGCGGCAAAGCTCGGACACGAAGTCGTGCCGGGACGCCTGAATTCCGGTAACGCAAGCTACGTGATTGATACTCTCGGCATGGCGGGCCGAGGCTGCACTGAGGGTCGCTTCGACGCCCTCGTCACGGCGCCCGTACACAAGGCGGTAATCAACGAGGCGGGAATTGCGTTCTCGGGTCATACCGAATTCCTGGCGCAGCTCACGGGCAGCCCTCAGCCGGTCATGCTTCTGGTCGCCGGCAGTCTCAGGGTGGCGCTGGTAACGACTCACCTGCCCTTAAGCGAGGTCAGCCGACACATCACGCCGGAGCGACTGCGACGAGTAATCCGCGTGCTGCATTCGGGGCTACAGAATATGTTTGGCATCGCGCAGCCCGTTATTGCGGTTTGCGGTTTGAATCCGCACGCCGGCGAAGGGGGTCATCTCGGTCTTGAGGAAATAGAGACCATAGGACCGCTGCTGGACGAAATGCGGCAGGAGGGGCTGGCATTGATCGGGCCACTGCCGGCTGACACGGCATTCACACCCTCCGGATCAGGGAGTGCTGATGGCATCCTGTGCATGTATCACGATCAGGGGCTCCCGGTACTGAAGTATGCGGGATTCGGCAAGGCAGTAAACGTCACCCTGGGACTACCGATAATACGCACGTCAGTGGACCATGGTACCGCGCTGGAGCTTGCCGGAACCGGACGCGCCGATCCTGGCAGCATGGTCGCCGCGACCTGGCAGGCCATTGACCTCGTCGCCCGCAGGCAGCCTCACTGAGGCAATGGCCCACATACATCGCAAGCGATTTGGCCAGCATTTTTTGCATGATCCGGCCATAATCCAAAAGATTATTTCTGCAATCGCACCTGCCGTAAACGACAAGATTATTGAAATCGGCCCGGGCCTTGGTGCTATTACCCTGCCGCTGCTGAATGCAGTAAATCGGCTCACGGCGATCGAGATTGACCGTGACGCCGCGGCCGCACTGGCTGGCCATATCGACGGTACGGCAAACCTGGAGATTATTGTCGGCGATGCGCTGAAGACCGACTTCTGCGCCGTGGCAGCCGGCCTGGCACCGCCACAGGCCAAAGCCAGGATTGTCGGCAACCTTCCTTACAATATTTCCACGCCGCTGATGTTTCACCTCCTCAACCAGGTTGAGTGCATCGCAGACATGCACTTCATGCTGCAGAAAGAAGTTGTGCGCCGCATGACCGCATCACCTGGCAACAAGCAATATGGACGCCTGACTATCATGCTTGCGCTGCGCTGCAGGGCAGAACGACTGTTCGACATCGGACCCGGTGCATTTAACCCGCCGCCGCGCGTCGCGTCGTCCTTTGTCCGCCTTATCCCCGACGGGACACTTGCCGATCAGCTTAACGACATGGCGCTGTTTGAAAACGTTGTCCGCACTGCATTTTCCGGCCGCAGGAAAACACTGCGCAGAAGCCTCGCCGACCTGATTGAAACCGACGATTTTGCACAAGCCGAGGTCGACGCCGGCAGGCGTCCGGAACAGCTGTCCACCGCAGACTTCGTGCGCCTCGCAAATGCCTGCACGGCGAGGCGCGGCGCGGCGCTTTGATATACTCCACCTGCGGCCTGCCCTTTGCTCGGTTTTGAGAACACGACTATGTACAAGAAAATTCTGCTCGCAATAGACCTCGGTGACGGCACCGCCGAAATCACCGGGCGAGCCGCGAACCTGGCGAAAACATACGATGCGCAACTGTCGGTGCTGCACGTAGTGGAGTACATACCGGTCGAACCCATGGGGGAGGCAGTGCTGCCCGCAATTAATTTCGAGGATGACCTTGTCAAAACGGCTCGCCGCAGGCTGGATGACCTGCTCAAGAAATCAGGCTTGCAGGACTGCGACAGCGAAGTCGCCGTCGGAAGCGTCAAGAGCGAGATCATTCGCCGCGCCAGTGACCTGGGCGCGGACCTGATAGTCATCGGCAGTCTCGAGCGTCACGGTCTGGGCGTCCTGGTCAATCTCACCGAAGACACCGTGCTGCATGCTGCGTCGTGTGATGTCCTGGCCGTGAGAATTAAACAGTGAGTCACAGCTAATGCCCGAAGGCACCCAGCACCAGTTTCAGATCCGCGTACGCACTGTCTATGACCCGGCACAGTCGGACCCTGCTCAGGCGAGGTTCGTTTTCGCGTATACGATAAATATAAGAAATGACGGCAAGGTTCCTGCCCGTCTTATGGCGCGTCACTGGCTCATCACAGACGGCAACGGCAAAGTCAGGGAAGTGCGCGGAGACGGCGTTGTGGGAGAACAGCCCCATCTCGGACCCGGCGAAGGATTTCAGTATTCGAGCGGCGCGATTATCGACACGCCCGTCGGCAGCATGCAGGGCAGCTACCTGATGCTCGCCGACAACGGCGACCGCTTCGACGCGCCGATCCCGCCGTTTACCCTGGCCGTGCCCGGCAAAATTAACTGAGGAAATGAATGGCGGTCTACGCGGTCGGCGACATTCAAGGTTGCTACGCCGAGTTTCGGGCGCTGCTGGACAGAATTGAATTTGATGAGCAAAAGGACAAGCTCTGGTTAACCGGTGATCTGGTTAATCGCGGGCCCGAAAATCTTGCGGTACTGCGTTTCGTCCGTGACCTCGGTGACCGCGCCGTCTGCGTGCTCGGTAATCACGATCTGCACCTGCTGGCCGTTGCCTGCGGTGCCCGATCCCGCGCTTCGGGAGATACTCTTGAAGATGTGCTAAGCGCTCCGGACGGGCCTGAGCTGCTTGACTGGTTGCGCCGGCGCCCACTCCTGCATCGGGACAGGGATCTTGACTGGGTCATGGTGCACGCAGGTCTTGCGCCACAATGGGATATTGCCATGGCAGAGCGCTGCGCACGCGAACTCGAAGCCCGACTACGCGGCGATGACTACGTCAAGCTTCTGAAAAAACTCTTTCGAACGCAGCCTGACAAGTGGGAGGATGACCTGCAGGGAATCGAACGGCTGCGAATTACTACCAACTGCCTCACTCGCCTGCGATACTGTCGACCCGACGGCGGAATTGTCATGAAGCACAGCGGCGCCCCCGGAACGCAGCCTGACGGACTGCTGCCCTGGTTCCGCGTTCCTGGCAGAGCAAGTCGCGGCGCGAGAATCGTCTTCGGACACTGGTCCACGCTCGGTGGCGCGACCTTTGCCGGAAAACCGCGGGGTGAGAGCATCAATAGCCAGATTGCAGCACACGATCAGGTTTTGCCACTGGATGGCGGTTGCGTCTGGGGCGGCGAACTGCTCGCGGCGCGCCTCGATGGTGAAACGGTGCTCAGCAGCGTAGCCTGCGAGGCCTGGCAACAGCCGGAAGCGTGAGCCCCGCCGCAAACTCCGGAGCAACGTTTAAATCTCGATGCAAGCGCGGATAATGTCATGAGCAACTTGAATGAGAAAATTCGACTTGACGGCAAACGCGCCCTTGTCTGCGGCGCCAGCGAGGGCATAGGTAAGTCCGCCGCGATGTCGCTGGCCGGGCAAGGCGCATCAATCCTCCTGCTGGCGCGCTCACCTGACAAGCTCGCAAAAACACTCGCGAATCTGCCAGCGAAGCAGGGACAGAATCACGCTATTGTTGCTGCGGACCTGGGCGATACGCAGAAGCTTGAGACCGATGTCACCGAAATGCTTCGGCGGGAGCCCCCTGTTCACATCCTTGTCAACAACAGCGGGGGGCCCGCGCCCGGTTTGATTACCCAGGCAAACCAGCAGGACTTCGCCGATGCTTTCCGACAGCATGTCATCGCAGCACAGGTCCTCAGCGGCGTGCTGCTCGACGGGATGCGATCGGCGGCGTACGGCCGTATCATCAATGTGATCTCGACTTCGGTAAAAGAGCCGATAGCCGGGCTTGGGGTTTCGAATACCGTTCGCGGCGCGATGGCGAGCTGGGCAAAGACCATGGCGATGGAAGTCGGCCCCGACGGCATCACCGTGAACAACGTCTTGCCGGGATACACCCGCACGGGGCGGCTGCAGCCGATTTTCGAAGCGCGGGCGAATCGCGCGGGCGTCGACGTTGCCGAAATCGAAGATCAGGCGCGCATGAGCGTGCCGGCGCGGCGGTTCGCCGAGCCGGACGAACTTGGCGACGTCATCGCATTTCTGGCTTCCAGCGCCGCCTCTTACATCAACGGAGTGAACCTGCCCGTGGACGGCGGGCGCACCGGCAGCCTGTAGCGCCGAGGCCTATGGAAAAAATCTATAACTACATCGATGGGCGCACTGTGGCGCCGGTGAATGGCAATGAGCTGGATAACGTCGATCCTGCCACAGGGGCGGTCTACTCTCAGCTGCCAGATTCTGATGCCGAAGATCTTGCGATGGCGGTGGCCGCGGCCGAAAGCGCCCGGGAAAATTGGGCGCAGGCGCCGGCAGAGGAGCGGGCCAGGATTCTCAACAGGCTGGCCGACCTGGTCGACGACAACGCAGACGACCTTGCACTCGCCGAGTGTGTTGATACGGGCAAGCCACTGCATGTCGCAGCCCGGCTGGATATCCCCAGGGTAGCTGCCAACCTGCGCTTTTACGCGTCCGCCGCGACGCAGTTTTTCAGTGAATCCCATGCAATGGGCACCAGCGCCATCAACTACACGCTGCGCGAGCCGCTCGGCACCGTTGGCTGTATCTCGCCCTGGAATCTGCCGTTGTACCTGCTCACCTGGAAAATCGCTCCGGCACTGGCGGCCGGCAACTGCGTTATCGCCAAGCCGTCAGAAGTCACGCCCATGACCGCCTACCTGTTTTCGCGCCTGCTCAACCAGGCCGGCGTGCCCAAGGGCGTACTGAATGTCCTGCACGGGCGGGGCAACCGGATCGGCCGGCTTATAGTAGATCATCCCGGCATCAGCGCGATCTCCTTTACTGGCGGAACGGCAACGGGTGCAGATATTGCGGCCCGCACCGCGGGGATGTTCAAGAAACTGTCGCTGGAACTCGGTGGCAAAAATCCAACGATCGTGTTCGCAGATGCTGATCAGGAAAAAGCGCTGGACGGTGCGCTGCGGGCAGCCTTTTCTAATCAGGGGCAGATCTGTCTTTGCGGTTCGAGGTTGCTTGTCGAGCGCAGCATCTATGAAGATTTCCGAGACCGGTTTGTTGAGCGCGCCCGCGCGCTCATCGTTGGCGATCCCCTCGAGCCAGGCACGGACCAGGGCGCCGTCGTTTCGGCCGCCCATTTCGACAAAGTGATGGCGGCGATCGGCCGCGCCCGCAACGAGGGTGGACAGACTCTTTGCGGCGGCGAATCAGTGAAACCTGAGGGCCGCTGTGCGAACGGCTGGTTCATACGCCCCACCGTCATCGAAGGTCTCGATGCGAGCTGTAAGACCAACCAGGAAGAAATATTTGGCCCGGTCGTCAGCATCATGCCTTTCGATGACGAGGATGACGCAGTGGCGGCGGCAAACTCGACGCGCTATGGGCTGGCGGCATCACTCTGGAGCCAGGACGTTTCGCGCTGCCATCGCGTGGCGGCAGCGCTGCAATCCGGCCTGGTGTGGGTGAACTGCTGGATGCTGAGAGACCTGCGAACGCCGATGGGCGGTTTCAAGCACTCCGGCGTCGGCCGTGAGGGCGGGTTCGAGACCCTGCGCTTTTTTACCGAAGCAAAAAACGTGTGTATCAGCATTTAGCGTTGAGTGGGAGGCAGCCTTATGGGCGATGACGGAATCCATGCTGGCGACGCGCCGGACCCGGTCGGCAAGTACCCTCATGCGCGCCGCTGCGGAAATCTGCTTTTCCTATCCGGCATCGGTCCGCGTCAATCCGGCAGCGACGAGATTCCCGGCCTCGTGCGCGACGCGCAGGGAAGCATTGTTGACTACGATATCGAGGCGCAGTGCCGGGCGGTTTTTGCGAACGTTCGCAGCGTTCTGGAGGAAGCTGGCTCCGGCTGGGACAAGCTGCTGGACGTAACCGTATTCCTTACCGACATAAGGCGCGATTTCGCCAAGTATAATGCCCTGTGGGCGGAGTATTTCCCCGGACCGGCGCCCTGTCGTACCACCGTTGAGATAAGCCGCCTGCCCACGCCGATTGCCATTGAGCTTAAGTGCATCGCCACTGTGTGATGCCGAAGGATTCAGGAAGGAAGCAGCGAGACCAATATGCGCGAACTCAAACCATTTAATTTCAAGGCATGGATCGAAGACAATCGTGAACTGCTCAGCCCGCCGGTTTGCAACAAACAGGTCTTCGAGAATTCCGAGTTTGTCATTATGGTTGTGGGCGGGCCCAACAGCCGCAAGGACTATCACTACGATCCCGGCGAAGAGTTCTTTTACCAGATCGAAGGCGATATGCTGCTCAAAACGATACAGGACGGCAAGCGCGTCGACATTCCGATCCGCGAGGGCGAGGTATTCCTGCTGCCACCCGAAATCCCGCATTCGCCGCAGCGCTTCGAAAACACTGTGGGTCTGGTGGTCGAGCGACCGCGAAACCCGGGTGAGCAGGACGGTTTCATGTGGTATTGCGATGACTGCGATAACCTTTTGTATGAGGAATACTTTCAGCTTGAAGACATTGAAACCCAGCTGCCTCCGGTGTTCGAGGCTTTTTATGCGGATAAGCAGCGCCGAACCTGCTCGCGCTGCCACAGCGTGATGCCGGCACCTCCGGCCAACAAGAAAGCCCGGTGAAAATCGACATTCACACCCATGTACTGCCGGAAAACTGGCCGGATCTCAGTGAGCGCTATGGCTACGGCGGATGGGTGCAGCTACAACACAACGGCCCGGGCTGCGCGCGCATGATGCGCGACGGGACGTCGTTCAGGGAAATTTGCGCAAACTGCTGGGACGGACAAGAGCGAATATCCGAATGCGATACCCATGGCGTCGACGTACAGGTGCTTTCAACGGTGCCGGTAATGTTCAGCTACTGGGCCAAGCCTGCGCACACTCACGATCTATGCAAGATACTGAACGACCACATCGCCGGAATGGTTGGCAGGCACCCGAAACGTTTTGTGGGGCTCGGCACGCTACCCATGCAAGACCCCGATCTCGCCTGCAAGGAACTGGAGCGCTGCGTACGTCAGCTTGGACTCAACGGCGTCGAGATCGGCACCCATGTCAACGGACTTAACCTCGACCACCCCAGCATATTTCCCGTATTCGAGGCGGCGCAGGAACTGGGCGCTGCGGTTTTTGTTCACCCCTGGGAGATGCTTGGCCGCGAACGCATGGATAAATACTGGTTGCCCTGGCTGGTGGGCATGCCCGCTGAGACCGCGCTTTCGATTTGTTCCATGATTTTTGGCGGCGTTTTCGAGCGCCTGCCTCGCCTGCGCATTGCCTTCGCCCATGGCGGTGGCGCCTTTCCTGCCACCATTGGTCGCATCGAACATGGTTTCAAGGTGCGCCCGGATCTGGTTGCCGTAAACAACACGACCAACCCGCGAGATTACCTTGGGCGGTTTGTCGTCGATTCACTGGTTCACGAACCACATGTACTTAACTATATGATCGAACTCATGGGTGCAGACTGTATCGCGCTTGGCAGCGACTACCCTTTCCCGTTGGGAGAACACGTACCGGGCTCGATGATAGAGAGCATGGAACTGGATGAAACAGTCCGCGACTTTCTGCTGGCCGGCACCGCGCTGAAATGGCTGGGACTCGATAGAGCTGCCTTCCTGTGACACAGCTGAAGCTGCAAGCGGGCGACAGAACGTTCATCGCGGATGCCAGGAATGGCAGGGATATCAGTATCGCACTGGATTTTGAAGGCCCGCAGCCTAATCACTTTGGCGCAAGCCCTGCGAGTGCGAAGCCGATGCGAGCCGGGGAATTCGTCGGTGACACCCGCGCCGGTGGCAGCTGCAACGCAGCGGTGCTCACAATAAACCCACACTGCAACGGCACGCACACAGAATGCCTGGGTCATGTAACCAAAGAGCGTCACAATGTTCTTGCTGCGGCGCCGCCGGCCATCCTGCCGGCAGCACTGGTGAGCGTCACGCCCGCGCCCGCCTCCGGGAGCGGGGAATTTTCTGAGCCCCCTCCCCTCGGCGGGGACAGGCTCATTACAGCGGCGTCACTGGCCAGCGCCTGGAAGCAGCTGCCGCGGGGAGAATATCCCGCCCTGGTCGTACGCACGTTGCCAAATGCTCCCGACAAGCGTGAGCGACGTTATACCGAGAGCGATGACCATCCATACTTCAGCCTTGCCGCAATCGAGATGCTGGTGGCGCGCGGCGTCAAGCACCTTCTGGTAGACACGCCGTCAATTGATCGCTTTGACGATGAGGGAAAACTGGCCGGACACCGGTTGTTCTGGGGTCTCGAGCAAGGCGCTGCAGAAACCGATGCCGACTCCCGCCGCGACGCTACCATTACGGAAATGGTGTTTGTAGATGACGATCTTGAAGACGGCATCTACCTGCTGAATCTACAGGTTGCCCCGTTTGTCAGCGATGCGGCACCAAGCAGGCCCATCCTGTTTCCGGCATACGCAGCATGAGTTACGCAGCGGGCATCGACTTCGCCATAGGCCAGGATCGCCACGATCCCTGCGCCCGCTTCCGCGACGAGTTCTATTTCCCTGAGAAACCTGCTTCCGCAGAGCGCGTACTTTACCTGTGCGGCAATTCCCTTGGGCTGCAGCCAAAGCGTGCGGCCGAGCTCGTCAAGGAGGAACTCGAGGACTGGCAGCGTCTTGCGGTCGAGGGCCACTGGAAGGCGCGGCGTCCGTGGATGCCCTATCACGAAAACCTGAGCGCCGACCTGGCCGGACTCGTCGGGGCGAGAGCTGGTGAGGTGGTCGCCATGAACTCCCTCACGGTTAATTTGCATCTCATGATGGTGAGCTTCTTCAGGCCGCAGCAGGGGCGTCACAAGATACTGATCGAAAAACCGGCCTTTCCTTCAGATCGCTACGCGGTCGTTTCGCAGCTCAGGTTTCATGGCTTAAACGCCGCCGACGCGCTGATCGAAGTGGCGCCGCGCGAAAACGAAACAGTTATACGCGACGAGGATGTCATTTCCCTGATCGCCGAGCACGGGAACGAAATCGCGCTGGTCATGTTGCCAGGTGTCCAGTACTACAGCGGCCAGCTGTTCGATATCGCGGCCATTACGGATGAAGCTCACCGTATGGGCTGCATTGCCGGCTTCGATCTCGCCCACGCGGCAGGCAACACGCTGCTCAGCCTTCACGACTGGGACGTCGATTTCGCCGTCTGGTGCAGCTACAAGTATCTCAACGCCGGGCCGGGCGCGGTCGCTGGCTGCTTTCTGCACGAACGCCACGGCCGCGACCCGTCCCTGCAGAGATTTGCCGGCTGGTGGGGGCACGAAAAGGCAACGCGATTTGAAATGGGCCCCGAGTTCCACCCCATCCCGGGCGTGGAAGGCTGGCAGCTGTCCAACCCACCCATCCTAGCGCTGGCGCCGCTGGTCGCATCACTCGACATTTTTCGCCGCGCGCGTATGGCGCAGCTTGTGACCAAGTCCCGACGTCTGAGCGGCTACCTCGAATTTCTGGTGAACACGCAGCTCCACGAGGTGTTCGAGATCATTACGCCGAAAGAAGCATCGAGAAGAGGCTGCCAGATCTCTCTCAGGCTTCGCGACGGCGCAGAACGCGGCCGGGCGCTGTTTAAACGTCTCCCGGATCTCGGCGTATTTGTGGATTGGCGTGAGCCTGACGTAATTCGTGCCGCGCCGGTACCGCTTTACAACAGCTTCGAGGACGTTTTTCACTTCGTGCAGCTGCTGAAGAGGCTCGCAGACTCATGAATGCGGAAGCACGACAGGAAGGGCCGGTTATCCTCGGTGCAGGCCTCGCGGGCACGCTGCTGGCGATATTTCTGGCGCGGCGGGGCCATTCGGTGCGGCTCATCGAGCGCAATCCGGATCTCAGGCGCCATACCGCACCCGCCGGCCGTTCCATAAATCTCGCACTCGCGGAACGGGGCATTCATGCGCTGAAAAAAGCCGGTGTGTTCGACCAGGTTAAAGAACTGCTCATCCCGATGCGCGGACGAATGCTCCACGATCCCGAGGGCCAGCTCAAGCTTCAGCCGTATAGCCGCAACGCAGACGAAGTCATCTACTCGGTGTCCCGCTCGGGCCTTACTGCCACCTTGCTTGACGCCGCGGAGCAAACGGGAAAAGTAGAAATTCTGTTTAATCACAGCATCACCGGGCTGGATATAGGCAACTCCGAGCTAACCGTGACCACCGGGCTGCTTGATGGCGCCCAGGTTTTGCGCGCGCGTCCGATCATCGCCGCAGACGGCGCGGGCTCGCTGGTTCGCCGAACCCTTGCCGAGGCAGGTCTGATCGATGCAAGCGAAGAGCTGCTGAGCCACGGCTACAAAGAACTCACAATTGCGCCCGCAGCCGACGGCGGCTTTCGAATGGATCCCAACGCGCTGCACATTTGGCCACGCGGCGGCTTTATGCTCATCGCACTGCCAAACCCCGACGCAAGCTTCACCGTCACGCTGTTCATGGCGTACGACGCTAAGCCCGGTTTCGAGCAGCTCGACACTCGTGAGCGCGTGCTGGCGTTCTTCCGCGAAGAGTTTCCGGATGCCGTGCCGCTGATTCCCGGGCTGGCGGAGGAATTTTTCAAGAACCCGACAGGCATTCTCGGCACGATCCGCTGCCGTCCATGGTATGCGGGCGACAAGGCGCTCCTAATCGGCGATGCAGCCCACGCAATCGTGCCGTTTCATGGTCAGGGAATGAACTGCGCATTTGAAGACTGCGTCGTCCTCGATGAGATGCTCGCGACTGACAACGCACTTTCGGAAGATCTGTTCGCGCGATTCAGCGAATCACGAAAACCAAATGCGGATGCCATCGCCGACATGGCGCTGGACAACTACCTCGAAATGCGCGACCGCGTAAACGACCCGAACTTCCATTTGCAGAAGTCCCTGGCATGGGAGCTCGAAGCAAAAATTCCCGAGCGATTTGTGCCGCGTTACTCCATGGTGATGTTCCGGCGCATCCCGTATGCCGTAGCTCAACGCAGAGGGGCCAAGCAGGCGGCGCTGCTTAAAAAGCTGGCCCACGGTGCTGCAACTCTTGCAGACATCGATATGGAGCACGCCCTGCAGGTCGTAAAGGACGAGCTGCCAGTGATGGACCCGGATCGGCTAGCCGACCAGGCGCTCCAAACGTAAAAACTCCATCGCATAGGCATTCGCTTCGTCCGCGGGCCTCAACTCTCGCTGTACCACCTGCCACAGGGTTTCATCGAATGCCGGAAACACCCGATCACCCTCAATTTCGGCCTGGATTACCGTCAGAATAAGGGTGTCCGCGACAGGCAGCGCCTCAGCGTAAATGGCGGCGCCACCGATAACCATGGCCTCATCTGCGCCAAGCTTCGCCGCCTCGGCAAGAGCCTCGCTGAGACTGTGGCACAGCGTCGCGCCGGCAAGCGCAAGCTGGCTGTCGCGACTAATTACAAAATTTGGCCTGCCGGGAAGGGCCCGTCCGATGGACTCCCAGGTTTTTCTGCCCATGATCACGGGCTTGCCCATGGTAGTGGCTTTAAAAGCCCTGAGATCGGCAGGCAGCCGCCAGGGCAAGTCGCCGTCTTTACCGATGGTGCCATTGCGCGCGAGCGCGGCAACCAGGCTAACGCGCATCACATGCCCGCGACATATCAGACTGACACTGCGGCCTTGATATGCGGGTGGCTTTCGTAACCGGCAATCTCAAAGTCATCAAACTTGTACTCGAATATCGATGCCGGCTTACGCCTGATCTTAAGCACAGGCAACGGATGAGGCTCACGCGCGAGCTGCAGCTCTGCCTGTTCGAGGTGGTTCACGTACAGATGGCAGTCGCCACCTGTCCAGATGAAGTCACCTGGTAACAGGCCCGCCTGCTGGGCAAACATATGCGTCAAAATCGAATACGAGGCGATATTAAACGGCAGTCCCAGAAAAATATCTGCACTACGCTGGTAGAGCTGGCAGGACAGCTTGCCATCGGCAACCCATAGCTGGAAAAACGCATGACAGGGAGGCAGCGCCATTTTGTCGAGATCGGCAACATTCCAGGCGCTGACAATAATGCGTCGCGAGTCCGGGTTCTTCTTAAGCTGCTCCATCACCTTCTTGATCTGGTCAATGTGACGACCATCCGCAGCCGGCCAGAAGCGCCACTGATAGCCATACACGGGTCCAAGCTCGCCGTTGCCATCAGCCCACTCATCCCAGATGCTCACGCCGTTCTTCTTCAGATAGTCGGTGTTTGTCTCGCCCTGCAAGAACCACAGCAGCTCATGGATGATCGAGTTGATGTGGAGTTTTTTGGTGGTCACCAGGGGAAACCCGTCCGACAGATTAAATCGCATCTGGTGCCCGAAGATACTCAGGGTCCCCGTTCCGGTACGATCTTCTTTACGTACGCCGGTATCGCGCACGTGCCGCATCAGATCAAGATATTGCTTCATTTTTCGTTTTCCGCGAGTAGGCAAAATAGACAAGGGCCGCGCCGACCACAAGCAAGGGCAGGGACAGGAGCTGTCCCATAGTCAGCCAGCCAAAGGCGATGTAGCCAATGTCGGCATCAGGCAGACGCACGAACTCCACACCGATTCGAAAGCTGCCATACAGCAGCGCGAACAGCCCGGAAACTGCCATTGTCGGTCGGGGGCGCGACGAAAAAGCCCACAAAACGACAAACATCACCAGGCCTTCGAGGAGCGCCTCGTAAAGCTGACTGGGGTGACGCGGCGTGCCGTTGACCACGAAGGCCCATGGCACGTCCGTGGCCTTGCCCCAAAGCTCGCCATTGATAAAGTTCCCGATGCGGCCGGCGCCCAGCCCGATCGGCGTAACCGGCGCGATGAAATCCACTACCTGCCAGAAACCAAAGCCGTGCTTGCGGGCGAACAGCCACATGGCAACGAGAACGCCGAGCAGACCGCCGTGAAACGACATGCCGCCCTCCCAGACGCGCAGCAGACTCAACGGATCCGCGAGCAGCGAACTGAAATTGTAGAACAGCATAGAACCGAGTCGGCCGCCGATCATTACACCAAGCACGCCGTAGAAAATAATGTCTTCGACATGGTTGACGGTAAAGGCCCAGCGCCCCGTGCGCGCCCGGCGCCGGAGCAACACCCACGACGCCAGAAAACCAACCAGGTACATCAGTCCGTACCAGCGAATTTTCACAGGGCCGAGCGCAACAGCGATCGGATTTATGTCGGGGTAGGTGAGCATGGCGCGCTAGTTTAGCACGCGTCTGCCAGGTCGAATGGCGACTAATTGCTTGCAATTCTCTAAGCAACGATGTTGGTGCTTACGAAGCCGCACCGCATTCCGCTATAGTGTTGTGCCCACCACGGAACCGTCGAGCAAAAATGGATCACGCAAGCAATCGTCTGGGCAGGGAAACCAGCCCCTACCTGCTGCAGCACGCGAGTAACCCGGTTCACTGGCAACCCTGGGACGGCGCAGCGCTCGCTGCGGCACGAGAACAAAACAAGCCGATCCTTCTGTCCATTGGTTACTCGGCTTGCCACTGGTGCCACGTGATGGCTCACGAGTCGTTTGAAGATCAGGCAACGGCGGCGCGCATGAACGAGCTGTTTGTAAACATCAAGGTCGACCGCGAAGAGCGCCCCGACCTCGATCGCGTTTACCAGCTCGCACATCAGATGCTGGTGCAGAGGCCAGGGGGCTGGCCGCTCACGATGTTCCTGACGCCGGATACACTCACCCCCTTTTTCGGCGGCACGTATTTCCCACCGGATGCGCGCCACGGACTGCCGGCGTTTACCGACCTGCTCGACCGGGTTGCCACTTACTTTCGGCAGCACGGCGAGGAAATAAATGCGCAGGCAGAAGCTATTCGGGAGGTTTTCACCCGAATTGAATCGGCAAACAAGCCGGCCGACCATCTCGATAGCAAGGCACTTGGCGCCGCCCGCGAGAAACTCGCTGCCATTTTTGACGCGCGCTGTGGCGGCTTTGGAAAAGCCCCGCGCTTTCCCAATGCGGCAGCTCTCGAGAGACTGCTTCGTCACTGGCGTGCGAGTGCACTCATGTCGGAGCCCGACATGGATGCGCTGTATATGTCCGCGCTGACCTTGAGACGCATGGCCGACGGCGGCATCAACGACCAGCTGGCCGGGGGCTTTTGCCGTTATTCAGTGGATGACTACTGGATGATTCCGCATTTCGAGAAAATGCTTTACGACAATGCCCTGTTGCTGCCGATTTACGCGTGGGCGGGACAGGCAACAGGCGAGCAGCTTTTTGTCGACACAACCATCGCAACGGCGGGGTGGATGCTGGAAGAAATGCGTTCGCCCGAAGGCGGATTCTACGCCGCGCTCGACGCGGACTCCGAAGGTGAGGAGGGCCGGTTCTACGCCTGGGAAAAAAGCGCAATACGTGAGCTGCTGGACGACCAGCAATTCGCTGTCGTCGCGAAGCGCTTTGGCCTTGACCGTGAACCAAACTTCGAGGGCCGCTGGCACCTGCACGTGTTTGCGGATTTTCCAGAGATCGCAGCCGACCTGGAAATGGATGAAAAAGACGCCCGGGCGCATTTCGAGAAGGCGCGCAAGGTCTTGCTGAACGCGCGCAACCAGCGCGAGCGGCCGGGACTCGACGACAAAATCCTGACGGGCTGGAATGGTCTTGCCATTGGCGGCCTGTCCGTTGCGGCGACGGCGCTTCAGGAGCCCGCCTACGCTGAGGCTGCGAAGGGCGCCGCCGACTTTCTCAGGTCTCACTGCTGGCACTCGGGCCGCCTGCTGGCCAGCTGGCGAGCCGGACGCGCACGATTCCCCGCCTACCTCGATGACTACGCATTCGTCGGCCTCGGCCTGGTGCGGCTTTTGCAGGCAAGCTGGCGCAGTTGCGATCTTGAATTCGCCGTTGCGCTCGCAGACACCCTTATCGAACATTTTGAAGACAAAGACCACGGCGGATTCTTTTTTACCGGGGATGACCACGAACAGCTTATTCATCGGCCAAAGCCTTTTTCCGATGATGCCACGCCTTCCGGCAACGCGGTCGCCGCCAGCTTTCTGAATATTCTCGGGCACCTGCTGGGGCAGTCCCGCTACGTCGACGCAGCCGAACGATCGCTCAAAGCAGCAAGTGAAACGATGAACCAGATTCCCGAGGCTCACTGCAGCTTCCTCAACGCGCTGGAAGACCATTTGGCGCCGCTGGAGATTATTGTGATCAGGGGAGAAGGTGACGAACTGGACCTCTGGCGTGAGACCGCCCAGGCCATTTACCTTCCTGCGCGGCTGGTCTTTGCTATACCCGGCTCTGAAGAAAATCTGCCCGGGCTGCTCGGAGAACGCAAAGCCACCGGCGGCACCGTTGCCTACTGCTGCCGGGGCATGACCTGCAAAACGCCGGTGCACGAATTGTCAGAGCTGACGAGCGTCCTGAACGAAACGATGACTGGTGAGATGAAGGCCGGGGATCAATGATGAAAGCTGATTCAAGAACGCGCGCCATCCTGGGGCTGGTCGTATTCCTGGTTATGTGTTTTTCCGTTGCTGCCATCGGCGCGGCGTTCCCGCCCGGCGATTGGTACGCGGCCCTGGCAAAGCCCTCTTTCAACCCTCCCGGCTGGGTGTTCGGGCCGGTTTGGACGCTGCTCTATGTGCTGATGGCGGTGGCAGCCTGGCGCGTGTGGTGCGAAGGCAGCTGGCATGAGCATCGCATCGCGCTGAGCCTGTTTGTTTTGCAGCTCGGCCTGAACGGGCTGTGGTCGCCGCTGTTTTTCGGTCTGAAGCGAATGGACCTGGCGCTCATCAATCTGCTGCTGCTCTGGGTGGTTTTGCTGGCGACCATAGTGCGCTTTCGACGCACCAGCCGGCTGGCGGCAGGGCTGCTGTTCCCCTACCTCGCCTGGGTGAGTTTCGCCGGCGTGCTGAACTACTCGCTGCTCAGTCTGAACTAGGCTGGTCGAGGCCGGGCAAAGCCGCTCAGGCCGCGAGCTTGTCGAGCGCCCCGCGGGTCAGGTTTTCACTGCCATTTACCGTCACGGCAACATCATCTTCGATGCGCACACCGCCAAATTTCCGATAGGCCTCCACCCGGTCCCAGTCTATGTGCTTCGCGTGCTCCGACGCGGCCAGTGACGCAAGCAGGGAATCGATAAAATAGAGCCCTGGCTCAATGGTCATGACGTGGCCATCATCCAGCTCGCGGGTGAGACGCAGGAATGGATGTCCGTCCGGCTTCGCCTGCAGTGCGCCATCTTCATCCGCCATGAACCCGCCAACGTCATGCACCTGCAGGCCGATGTAATGCCCCACGCCGTGCGGAAAAAACGTGCGCGTAATCCCTGCGTCAAATGATGCTTCGGGATCGATTTTTACAAAACCCATCTCGCTAAGTATCTTCGCAACCGCCCGGTGCGCTGCAAAATGGACGTCGGGATAGCTGACGCCGGGCTTCAGCAGGGCACACAGGTGCTTCTGTGCCCTGTCCATACGTTCTATAAGCTCGCTGAAACCCGAATCGCTGGCGGAATAGGTCCGCGTCACGTCCGCCGCATATCCGTTGAAACTGGCCCCTGCATCAATGAGGAAGCTGTGGAGAGCGCCGTTTGCGTAACGCGAGGACGACCAGTTCTGATAGTGCAGCACCGCACCGTGCTCATTCAGCGCCACAATGCTGGAGTACGGCAGTTCGTTGTCGGGCTGCCCCGCCGACTGACAGTAGGCAAGATGAATCTCGAGCTCCGAGGCACCGCTGCGAAACGCTTGCTCTGCGGCCCTGTGCGCACGCGCGGCGATAGCATTCGCCCTGCGCATGCACTCGATTTCATAAGCGCTCTTCCAGGCACGATGGAAATCAAGATAATTGACGAGCTCGCCCGGATTCACCTCACCATTGGCAGGCCGCATCTTTTCATCAGCAAACTCGCCAAGCAACGCCACCCGGCCTGAGTCCGGCAGCAGCGGCAACGCTTTCGCCGCCTCATTTATGACAGTAATATCAAAGTGCTCCGCCCAGTACCCGCCCGGCGGCTCCGGCGGGGCGTACCAGTAACCCTCCGGCTGAAAATAAATCAGCTTCGGCTTGTCGCCACCGCGATAAATTACGAAGCAGTCGGGGTGTTCAGTCAGTGGCAGCCAGGCCTTGAACTGCGGGTTGGCGAAAAAGGGGTACGGCGCATCATCAAAGAGCTTGAAGCGCTCGCTGCCCGAAAAAATAACCAGCTGATCGAAGCCTGATTTCTCGAGGGCTTTGTCCGCCCGCCTCCTGACCATTTCCAAATGCGCAGGATAGAGCTCTCCAAGCTTGTTGTTGTCGTTCACTACAGCGACTCCCCGATGCCGAGACGTTCCCAGCCCGATGGCGTGCGCTCAAGCTGGTAAGCAGGAAAATAATAATGATCCAGCTTAAGGGTGATGACCTCAAGAACATTGTTCCAGGTATAGGTTTTGAGGCGCACAGAATCACGATGCCTGCGCTCCGCCACGGCAGCAACGAATGCATTCAAATCGGGTGTCGGAACATCATCTACCTGCAAGATCCGTCGCCCTGCAAAAAGCCCATAGCGAGCGGCGGGCGAACCATACGCAAAGTACGCCACATATACGCCCTCCGGTGCCACGCCCCGCTGGGCCGCCATTGCGCGATGAGGCGCCTGCAGGAGCGCACCGGCCCAGAAAACCAGTCGGTCAATGCCCTCGCCTCCCAGCGCAGCTGTGGCAACTTCAAGCTCCTGCAACGCGCCTTCGCGCCAGACAGTAAGGCGCACTTTATCCGTTTGAACGGCCTTCTCGACGCTGCGGAAGGACTTCACAACCTCGCCGTCAATGGCCAGCAGCAGGTCTCCGGAGCGCAACTGCCGCGAAGCGTCACTTCCCTGAACCAGCCTGCTTATCTGCAGGACGGTGCGTCGATCGGGCTCGACCGTTTCCAGCCGGCGGCTCCAACTCTCAGGCAGCCCGAGCTTGCGTGCACTTGCGAGCGGCAATACGTGGAGCTCGGCCTCAAGGGAGCGCAGCTCCCGATCACCGATGACTTCTTCACGCAGTTCAACCACAAGTTCGGCCGGAATGCCACGCACAACCTGGCCCACTTCGCGGCCACTCTGGTAGGCGAAACTCGACCATGTGCCCACTACGCGCCCCCGCTTGTCCGCCAGCACGCCGTCTACGTTGGCCGGTGGATTAACGAGGCTGATGGTCTCGAGGTTGCTGTCACGAAACTGGAACGAACGGGAAAGCGGAAGCCGCAGCGGGTCTACCGACGCCACTTTGGTCGCCTGCGAAATCAGCTTGTGATCGCCCTTGAGCCCCACGACCCAAAGTTCCTCGCCCGGGCGCACCGATTTTTTGCTGAAATCTGCTGACCGTACTGGCGTGTCACCGACCAGTGAAGTGTCATAGGAAACAACCGCCAGATTATGAATGGGATGAATAAACTCCACCTTCCCGGGGACTTCCAGCGAACCGGCAAAGGTAAAGCGGACATCGCCGATCGCCACGGGAACGGTATTGCGATCGACAACCACCAGGCCTCTTGATGCGTCGATGACCACGCCGGTGCCGTGATAATGCTGATCCGACACACCGGAAACGGGAAACGGCATATCGTAGTTGACCATGACAAGGGACGGCGCCAGTTTGCGAGTGCGCGGATCACCGTTGCTGACGAACTGCGTGCTTCCACCCTCAGGCTCTGCCGCGACCTGATCGGTTTCGAGATTCTGGCAAGGCCAGTATCCCAGGGTGTCGTCGCGCCTGCAGTGACGAACGGGAAACCACTTCCTGTCCATGCGCATGACCGCCAGCTGCATGGTCTTTGGGTCATCCACGGTGAAGAACCGAAGCCGCACCCGGTCGTCGGTCGGAACGTCGGCGAGGGCCTCGAGCAAGTCCTGAACGTTGCGCGTGTCGTGCTCCCCGACGCGCGTTATTACGGCACCGCGGGGTATGGCGATGTTACTCAGAACATAACCAGGGTTGGCGACAAAAATGCCTCTCGGTGGAACGTTGAAGTGTCTCGCCTGCTGATAAGACAGCCTGTGTAAAACCGTATCCCCGATTTCGAGAAATTCGTCGGGCGTAATTTCGTGCAGGTCGCGCACCTCGAGCTCCAGGGTGCGCGCCCGACCGCCACGCTGAATATCAAGTACGACTGTCTCACCCACACTGTCGTCAAGAACAGACTCGAGCGGCAGGAATTCCGCCAGAAGCTGCCCGTTCACTCTCACCAGGATGTCACCTGACTGAAGCTCGCCTTCGGCAGGACCGCCACGCACCACGTCGGCAACGGCCAGCATGCCTGTTTGTCGGGGAAAGGCCCTGCGCGCCTCTGCCTCGGTGTCACTCAACAGCCCAAGGCGGCGAAGCTCGTCGAAAGGCGTGTGTACGAAAACCGTCTGCAGGGTCCCCCGCGTCACCGGCAGCTCCTGTTGCAGCAAACGCAGCGCACGCTGAACCCGATCAAGCGGCAGATAAAAGCTGGTGGCCGCGCCCGAGCTGCCGCCGGCGTTCAGCGCAACGACCCGGCCATTGACGTCGATTACCGGCGAACCGGAAGAGCCCCCCGATGTGCTTGACGCCGCCTGGTAATAAAAAGTATTGAAATCATTGTACTGACCGCGTCCGTAGCTCGGCGCCTGGCGGTCAAGGCGCGCCAGAGTACCCGCAAGGATCGACAGCTGCTCGCCAGCATCGTTGCCGACCACGCGTATCTCTCGGCCCACCTGCGCGCCCTCCGGCGCCAGAGGCAGTTCGGCAGGCTTTATAAACTTAAGGTCTTCAGGGTCAAAGCGAAAAAATCCGAAGTCGTGAACCGGGTCCCTGTATACCGGCTTGAGATCCACCTCCTCCCGGTTGAGGAATACCGCCTCCGCGACGACGGGCCCGGGCATCACAACGTGGCGATTGGTGAGAATCAGCCCTCGCTCTGCGTCAACGATGAACCCGGTTGCCTGGGTTGTCTGGTTCCATTCCGTATCAAACGCACGGGTACCGTCTACCCGAATTGAAATCACGCCGGAGGAGATGCGTTCCAGCGTGGCCGACCAGTTCGGTGCTTCCGAGGCAGACAGGTTCGCGAATAAGAATGCCCCGGCGAGGCCCAGCCATAGTCTTGTCATAAATTCCGCCCGTTGGTCGGGCTCAGAGCCCGGCTATTTCGACCTTGTAATCAAATTCCCGTGCGAATCGCTCATTGAACATGTCAGCGTCGATGACATGGTTCTGCGTACCATGGGTCTCTATCTTGATGCTGCCCATCAATGACGCGATGCGCCCGGTCGTCTCCCAATCCATATCGTTCAGCAGGCCGTAAAGCATTCCGGCCCTGAACGCGTCTCCGCACCCCGTTGGATCAACCAGCTCGCTTGCCTTGACGGGCGGGATCTCGATGACTTTCCCGTCCGTGTAGATTTGTGAGCCCTTGGCGCCGCGGGTCACGATGAGTGCCTTGACCCGCTCGGCGATCTCGGCAGGCTTAAGGCCCGTTCGTTCCTGCAGCAACTGACACTCGTAGTCATTGACAGCGATCCAGGTTGCCTGTTCAAAAAACTTCTGGAGTTCGTCGCCGTTGAACAGCGGAAGCCCCTGGCCCGGATCGAAAATAAATGGAATGTTCGCGTCAGCAAACTGCTCGGCGTGAACCATCATGCCCGCGCGCCCGTCGGGCGCAATGACGCCCAGCCGGATTCCTGCATCCGTCGGCACGGCTTGCTCCTGCGAGCAGTTCATCGCACCGGGGTGAAACGCCGTAATCTGGTTATCATCCATGTCCGTTGTGATATAAGCCTGCGCGGTGTACGCGTCGCCAAGAACGCGTACGAAGCTGCGACTTACGTCCCACTTTTCCATCCAACGTTCGTACGCGCCGAAGTCGCGTCCAACGCACCCCATTGGATGCCCGGTGCCGCCGAGCATGCGCAGGTTGTAGGCGATATTGCCCGCGCACCCGCCAAATTCTCTGCGCAGCTGCGGAACCAGGAAAGACACGTTCAGGAGGTGAATCTTGTCTGGCAGTATGTGGTCTCTGAAGCGACCGGGAAAAACCATGATCGTATCGTAGGCTATGGAGCCGCATATCAGAGCAGACATAATTTCTCCTGCCCGGCGGCTAGGCGCCGGATATCACAAACGGAACCGCGTGCGCGAAAGATTCAGGCCACCTTGTCGTTGGCCGATGCGTCATTTTTCCATACGAGGTCCAGCTGGCGCGCCGCGCGCACATCGTCCAACCGTCTTACGGGAGTCGAATACGGCGCACCCTTTACCTTCTGCGGGTCTTTCTTCGCTTGCTCGAGAATCCTGACCATGGCAGCGACAAAGGCATCGATCGCTTCCTTCGCCTCTGTCTCTGTCGGCTCGATGAGAAGGCACTCGGGAACCAGCAGCGGAAAATAGGTGGTAGGCGCGTGGAAGCCCTCGTCCAGAAGCGCTTTTGCGAAATCCATGGCATTCACGCCCAGTTCCTTGTCCTGCCTCTTCAGAGTAACAATGAACTCATGACTCGCGCGCCGTCCGGGGTAACCCAGCTGGAATCCGGCTTCCCGAAGTTTCGTCATGAGGTAGTTGGCATTAAGCGTCGCAAACTCTGCGACCCGATTCATGCCGTCCCGACCGAGCATGCGCGCGTAAACGTACGCCCTGAGCAGAACGCCCGCGTTGCCCATAAATGCCGAGAGTCGGCCAATGGTCTGCGGCAGGTCTTTTTCCGTCAGCCAGCGGTAGCTGGCAGCGTCGCCCTCCCCTTCTTTTGCAACAACAGGAACCGGCATAAAAGGCAGCAGCCGCTTGCCCACGCCGACCGCGCCCGACCCGGGTCCGCCGCCGCCGTGGGGAGTCGAGAACGTCTTGTGAAGATTCATATGGATCACATCAAAACCCATATCGCCCGGGCGCGCTTTGCCGAGAATCGCGTTGAGGTTTGCCCCGTCGTAATACAGCAGGCCGCCAGCACCGTGAACAATCTTCGCGATCTCTTCGATGCGCCGCTCAAAAACGCCCAGCGTCGAGGGATTGGTCAACATGATCCCCGCGGTGCGCGGGCCGACAGCGGCTTTAAGGGCGTCGATATCAACGTCGCCATGCTTGTCCGTTGGTATCTCTACAACCTTACAACCGCACATGATGGCCGTAGCCGGATTCGTGCCGTGTGCCGCATCGGGCACGAGGATTTCATCACGGTCAAGGTCTGCGCGCGCCTGATGATAGGCGCGAATCATGGCAACGCCCGCGAACTCGCCCTGGGCCCCGGCCATCGGCGTCAAAGAAACGCCCTGCATACCGGTTACCTCTTTCAGCATCTCCTGCAGCTCGAACATGCAGGCCAGAAACCCCTGGCCGTGGGAAACCGGTGACAAGGGATGGCGGGTCACCAGGCCCGGAAGCATGGCGAGACTGTTGCACGCCCGAGGGTTGTATTTCATCGTGCAAGAACCGAGCGGATAAAAATGCGTATCAATGGAGAAGTTTTTCTGCGAGAGGCGCGTGTAGTGCCTGACTGCCTGCATTTCGGAGACCTGCGGCAAGCCGGCAGGTTTTTCGCGCAGGAATTTTGCAGGAATATCCACATGTGGCTTTTCCCGCGGCGCCTGGGCCGTAGCCCTGCGGCCTTCCCTTGAATGTTCGAAAATCAACATCAGCTGGTTCTCTCTTACGTTAAAAAGTACGCGAATATCTGATCGTCATGTCAAACCACGAGCCCTGCTCAGGCGCCGAGGGCACGCAATGCCGACTCGTAGTCAGGTTCGTTGCCGATTTCGCTCACCAGTTCAGCGTGAACCACCACGTCATTCTCGTCGACTACGAGCACCGCCCGCGCCGCAAGGCCAGCCAGGGGGCCGTCTTCAATAAGAACACCGTAGTCCCTGGCAAAGTCGCGCGATCGCATGGTCGACAGCGTCACCACGTTTTCCAGGCTCTCGTCGGAACAAAAGCGCTTGTGTGCGAAAGGCAGATCGGCAGAGATCATAATCATCGCAACGTCCGGGTTCTTGCTTGCAAACTCATTGAACTTGCGCGTTGATTCTGCGCAAACCGGCGTATCGATGCTCGGGAAAATATTTAACAGCCGACGCCGGCCATGCCATTTGTTCATCGAGACATCGGTTAGCCCGCTGTCGGTCAAGGTAAACTCGGGCACGCGCGAACCAATCTTCGGCAGCTCTCCCGCCGTATGCGTCTCTTCGCCTCTAAGCGTTATTGTGGCCATTCTTCCAGCTCCGTTATCAAGTCAATTTTTTCAGGCGGCTTTTGCGCCCTTGAGGATGCGCTTAAGCTCGTGCGCGTAGTGATCTATGTCAGCAGGGTTGCGTGTCTCGGTTGCGCAAACCATCAATGCGTTGCCGAGCTCCGGGAAGCTCTCGCGGAGCGAATACCCGCCGCAGATTCCGGCATCCGCCAGCGACTCCAGCACGGCTTCGACCGGCCTTTCCAGTTCAAGCACGGCCTCGTGAAAAAACGGACCGCTGAAAACGCGTTTCACGCCCCCGAGGCCGCTCAGCGCATCCACCAACCGCTGCGTGTTGGCGTGGGATACCGCGGCGACGCGCTCCAGGCCTTCCGAACCCAGCATCGCCATGTGAATGGTTGCAGCCGTGACCATCAAACCCTGGTTGGTACAGATATTGGACGTGGCCTTCGAACGACGAATATGCTGCTCGCGCGCCTGCAGTGTCAGCGTGTAACCGGTGCGCCCCTCCAGATCTACGGTGCGCCCGACGACGCGACCCGGCATCTGCCGCACCAGCGGCTGCCGACAGCACATGAACCCGAAGTATGGCCCGCCTGATGACAAGGGCACGCCGAGGGGCTGTCCTTCGCCGCAAACGATGTCTGCGCCCTTCTCGCCCCAGTTTCCGGGCGCCTTCAGCAAAGCAAGCGCAACGGGATTCACCACGCCGATTACGAGCGCCCCGTTGGCATGCCCCCAGTCGCACAAGGCATCAACGTCTTCCAGCTGGCCGAAGAAATTTGGCTGCGGGATAACCACCGCCGTCACGTCGTCGCCTTTGGCAGACTCGAATGCGGCGGTGTCGACCGTTCCGCTCGCACGGTCAAAAGCCACCAGCTCAAGTTCGATGCCCTGCCCCGCCGTTATTGCCGACGCAACTTTGAGGTAAACGGGATTCACGCTGCCAGCCACCAGCACGCGGCGGCTTGCCGATCGGCGATTGGCGCGCACCGCCATGAGACAGGCCTCGGCCAGCGCGGATGCGCCATCGTATAAAGAAGCGTTCGACACGTCCATTCCGGTCAGTGCGGCCATCATGGTCTGGTATTCGTAAATAAGCTGCAGCGTTCCCTGGCTCGCCTCGGCCTGATAGGGCGTGTAAGCACTGTAAAACTCACCGCGCGTTGTAATTTCCCAGACAGCCGCAGGTATGTGGTGTTCATAGGCACCGGCCCCTATGAAATTTACCAGCTCACCGTCGCGAGCAGCCCGGCGCCGCATAAGCCGCGTAATCTCGTTCTCGCTCAGCGCATCGGGCAGCGCGGATAGCTCGCGTGCCCGCAGCGTAGCCGGAATCTCGTCAAACAGCGTGTCAACGTCGTCGACGCCGATTGCATCCAGCATTTCGCGAATTTCGTTTTCAGTGTGTGGAATGAAAGGCATTTTTTCTCTCGTCGTGGTGGTCCAGCCAGTCAGCCGCGTCGCGCTGCTTTAGTCCTCGTCCTGCAGAAGCTCTTCGTATTCCTCCGCCGACATCAGTGCCTCAACGGCTTCTGCATCCTCCGGCTGAATCCGCATCAGCCAGCCTTCCCCGTAAGGATCGGAATTGATCAGCTCGGGGCTGTCCGCAAGGGCATCATTTACTTCAGTGATTTCGGCATCAATCGGGCAGTAAACATCGGATGCCGCTTTGACTGACTCGACGACGGCGCACGCATCGCCGGCCAGTAACTTGTCACCAACCGTTGGTACCTCGACAAACACCAGGTCGCCGAGGGCATCCTGCGCATGATCGGTAATGCCCGTCAGCACGGTGCCATCTTCCATCTGCCGCAGCCACTCATGATCCTTCGTGTATCGCAGATCACCAGGAACTTCGCTCATTTTGCTTCTCCCCTTCTAAAGCTCAATGCATGCTTTGCCGTTTCGAACAAACGGCGGCTTGACGACGCGCGCGGCCAATCTGCGACCGCGAATTTCCACCCTGCAGTTGCTGCCGGTTGCTGCCGGCACCCGGCCCATCCCGATAGAACATTCAAGAGTAGGCGAATACGTGCCGCTGGTTGTAATGCCGTCGTCCTCGCCATCAACCAGAATACGCTGATGGCCTCGCAGAACGCCGCGGTCCTGCAAAACCAGCCCGACGAACTTGCGCGCAATGCCCGCCGCTTTCTGCTCTCGCAGTGCAGCCGAGCCAATAAACTGCCTGTCTCCTCCCTCGGAATCCTGCCAGGCAATTGTCCACCCAAGTCCGGACTCCAGCGGCGAAGTCGACTCGTCCATATCGGTGCCGTAGAGGTTCATCCCGGCTTCAAGACGCAGCGTATCGCGGGCGCCCAGCCCACACGCCACCACGCCCGCCTTCGCCAATGAGGCCCAGAATTTCGACGCCAGACCTGCGGGCAAAATGATTTCCCAGCCGTCTTCCCCGGTGTAGCCCGTGCGGGCAATGAAATAGTCATCACAAGCGGCGCCTGCAAAGGGCCTCAATGCCAGCGCCTGCTCGCGCAGGTGCGCAGGCAGAACCGCAGCGGCGGTTTCGCGCGCCCGTGGCCCCTGAACAGCAATCATGGCGAGGTCGTCCCGCTCATTCACTTCCACTTCAAAGCTGGCCGCCTTTTCTTTTATCCACTCGAGATCTTTCTCGCGGGTCGCCGCATTGACCACCATTCGATAGTTGTTGTCATCAAAGAAATAAACGATGAGATCGTCGAGAATGCCGCCGTCTTCAGCCAGCATGCAGCTGTAAAGCGCTTTGCCCCGGGTCTTGAGTTTTGCGACGTCATTCGCCAGCAGGCGCTGGAGGAATTCCCCGCTGCGGCTGCCCGTAAGATCAACAACTGTCATATGCGATACGTCAAACATGCCCGCACTGCGCCGCACCGCGTGGTGTTCCTCAAGCTGCGAGCCGTAATGAACCGGCATATCCCAGCCGCCAAAATCGACCATGCGCCCGCCCGATTCGACGTGGCTTTCGAACAGCGGTGTCTTATTACCCATGCGGCGGATTCCCTTTAGCGGCCAACTTCGATGCGCCTTTTTTCCCGGCAAAAACAAACAAGGCGGCAGGCCTGATGGCCTGCCGCCCCTCTGTCCGGTTACCTGAGAGATAGGGCATCGCTTCGGCGGTGCCGTTCCCCTTCGGTGGGCAAGCTCGCGCCAACCTCTCTCCAGAGTCAATCTGCAATCACGATCCGTTTGCCTGAGCGTTTCCGGGCTGGTTGCGCCTTCGGCGGCCCCGCACCATGGCGCCGGGCTCTCTCTCGCGAGACATGTCGATTGAGCGCGGAATAATAGCCCATACCTGCCGCCGGCTCTACAGTTGCACAACGTTCTTCGACCAATCAGGCGCTTGCCTGAGAAGCCGGCACGGGCCAGAATACCGGCCCCGCAAGCCTTGCCCATACTCCGCAATTTTTCAGGCAGAGATCGAAATGAACGCCTCCCGCCAACCCAAGCCCCGGCAAGCGACCCGAGCCGTGAATATCTCAGGCGTTGCGGTCGGCGGCGGCGCGCCCGTCGTGGTGCAATCCATGACCAACACGGACACCGCCGACGCCAGCGCCACGGCCGCCCAGATCAAGGCGCTGGCCGAGGCGGGATCCGAGCTGGTGCGGATTACTGTCAACAACGCTGCGGCTGCCGACCAGGTGCCTGCCATTCATGCTCAGCTCGAGAGCTGGGGCATCAGCGTGCCTCTTGTCGGGGACTTTCACTTCAACGGGCACAAACTGCTGAGGGAACACCCTGAGTGCGCCAGGTTATTGGCGAAATACCGAATCAATCCCGGCAATGTGGGTCGCGGCAGCAAGCGCGATACCCAGTTTGTGCAGATGATCGAAACCGCGTGCGAGAACGACAAGCCCATTCGAATTGGCGTGAACTGGGGCAGTCTGGATCAAGACCTGCTCACCAGGCTTATGGATGAAAATGCGCAACGCAGCGAACCGGATGACGCCCGCAATGTCGTTTACGAGGCAATGGTTCAATCTGCCGTTGGCAGCGCGCAGCGTGCTGAAGAGGTCGGTCTGGGCCGCGACCGGATCATACTGTCGTGCAAAATGAGCGGCGTGCAGGATCTGATCGCCGTCTATCGCATGCTGTCTGATCGCTGCGATTACCCGCTGCATCTTGGGCTCACAGAAGCGGGCATGGGCAGCAAGGGCATCGTTTCTTCCACCGCCGCGCTCGCGGTGCTGCTGCAGGAAGGCATTGGCGACACCATTCGAATTTCACTGACGCCGGAGCCCGGCGGAGACCGAGCGCGGGAGGTCATTGTCGCGCAGGAGATTCTTCAATCCATGGGGCTCAGGGCCTTCACACCCGCAGTGATCGCATGTCCTGGCTGTGGTCGGACGACGAGCAGCTATTTTCAGGAGCTGGCCCAGCAGATTGAGGCGCACATCCGTGCGCGCATGCCGGACTGGAAGAACAGCTACGAGGGCGTCGAGGATATGACCGTAGCGGTCATGGGCTGCGTGGTTAACGGGCCCGGCGAATCAAAGCACGCCAACATTGGAATCAGCCTGCCCGGTACCGGGGAACGCCCGGTCGCGCCCGTCTACATCGACGGTCGCAAGGACGTGACATTGAAAGGCGAGCGCATAGCAGAGGAATTTCAACAGCTAGTCGAAGACTACGTGGCAAAACGCTACGCACCGCGGCACGCGACCAGCTAGTCACCCGATTCGCGCACCGGGATTGCCGTTGTGTACTTGATGCGCTTCAGAACAAAGCTCGTGTTTGCGGTTTGCACCTCCGCTTCGCGCAGCAGGTGATGGCTCATAAAGCGCTCATAATCTGACATGCTGCGCGCGGCAACTTTCAACAAATAATCGTATTCGCCGCTCATGGCATAGCACTCAAGCACCTCACCTCGCGACTGCACCATGCGGTCAAATGCCGCGACCGTGTCAGGATGATGGTTGTCCAGGGAGACATGCAGGTAAGCCGTAACGGGGAAGCCTGCGGCTTCGGCGTCCAGCAGTGTTACGTAACGGGCGATCAACCCGGATTTTTCAAGCTGCTTGACGCGCCTCCAGCATGGCGTCGGCGACAACCCGACTGCGGCCGCAAGCTTGCTGTTGGACATGCGCGCGTCCTGCTGCAGAGCAGCAAGAATCTTGAGGTCTATTTTGTCAAGTTTCATGTTCATTACGATATTTTCTACTATAATATTTATTATATATAGCATATTCTTGCTTAATTTGTGCTTAACAAGCAATAAAACGCAATACAATTCTCCGAGACTACTCGTATAATTTAGCCAAGTTCGCAAGCAGCGCCGTTCGCAGGCGCTATTCCCCAGCTTTCGCAAGCGGAGACGACATGGCAAAGGCAAGCAAGTACGTCGCCAAGATTCCAGATCGAGACGGCATCATCCGCTACAGTGATGAAGAAAACGCCGTCTGGCAGGAGTTGATCACGCGTCAGAAGGCCATGATCAAGAACCGCGCCTGCGACGAGTATCTCGATGCGCTGGACAGGCTCGATTTACCCGAAGACCGGGTGCCGCAGTGCGCGGACATCTCGCGGGTACTGCGCGAGTGCACGGGCTGGGAAGTTGCACCGGTGCCGGCGCTTATCAACTTCGACAAGTTTTTCCAGCTGCTGGCTGACAAGAAGTTTCCGGCCGCCTCGTTTATTCGCAGCCGCGAAGAACTCGACTATCTGCAAGAGCCAGATATTTTTCACGAGATTTTTGGCCATACGCCCCTGCTGACAGATCCGCGCTTTGCGGCCTTTACCCATGCCTACGGAAAGGCGGGCCTTGCGGCCAGCAAGGAAGACCGAGTGATGCTGGCGAGGCTCTACTGGTTCACCGTAGAGTTCGGACTCATTCAGAGGCGCGGCGAAGAATTACGGACCTACGGTGCCGGCATCGTATCCTCTATCGGCGAAATGCCGTACGCACTCGATAGCAACGAACCGGAAAGACGCGTATTTGACCCTGTCGATGCCCTGCGTACGCCATACCGGATTGATATCTATCAGACCGTATATTTCATCATCGAGAGTTTTGACGAGCTTTACAGCCTGGCACAGCGTGACCTGATGTCACTTATCAAAGAGGCACGCAGGCTTGGCATGCATGCGCCAACCTATCCGCCCCAAGAAGAACGCAAATCCGCCTGAGTGCGGAGCTGATACATAACTGGAGTTTCCTATGTCTGATCTTGCAGGAAAACACTGCGTGCCCTGCGAGGGCGGCGTTCAGCCGCTCGATCGCGCTGAAGCCGAACGTCTGCGCAAGAAAAACCTGGCTGATGGCTGGGCGGTAAGCGACGACGGCAAAGAAATTCGCAAGGACTTCGGATTCAAGGGTTATTACAAGACCATGGCATTCGTAAATGCCGTCGCCTGGATCGCAAATTCAGAAGGTCATCACCCGGATCTCGAAGTGGGCTATAACCATTGCCTTGTGCGCTACACCACGCACGCAATTGACGGGCTCTCAGAAAACGACTTCATCTGCGCGATGAAGATCGACGCGCTGCTACCTTGATCTGAGTCGCCTGCGTTGTCTAACCGTGGGCGCTTGCAGACTCACCTGGACATTCGGTAACCGAGATGGCTGTCTTTGGCAGCTCTCCGCTGACACCGAGCGCCTGACGCGCAAACTGGTTGCGCGCCGCCGTCGAGCGGGCAACGGCTGCCAGGCCCAAGCGTCTCAGCACCTTCAAAGGACCCCCCGTGTGGGAGAACAGCTTGCTCAGGCCGTCCAGCGCCGAGAGCATCGCCTCGTTTTCGCCCTTTCGCCACCGCTCATAGCGGCGGAGGACGCGCAGATCCCCGGGTGACTCACCGTCCGACAGTGCAGCCGCCACAATTTCTGCCAACGCAGCGGCGTCCAGCAGGCCCAGATTTGCGCCCTGCCCAGCTAGCGGGTGAACCACGTGGGCGGCGTCACCTGCCAGCACGATGCCATCGCGACAGTATTGGATCGCATGCAGCCGACGCAGGGGAAAACTCGCCCGCGCCCCGGCAAGCTCTGCGTCGCCAAGAACCGCGTTGCCTGCCGTAGTGACTGCGCGCCCAAACGCGCGTTCGTCCAGTTGCAAAAGTTTGGCTGCCCGCTCCTCGCTGCATGACCAGACAATTGAGCAATGGCCATTCGCAAGGGGCAGAAATGCGATCGGCCCGTCGGGCAGAAAACGCTGCCAGGCGGTTTCGCGATGCGGCTGGCTTGTCGCCACTTCGGCCACCACCCCGCGCTGTGAGTAGCTTGCTTCGTTGACCTTGATGCCGGCCAGTTCGCGTACCTTCGATCTCGCGCCGTCGCAGCCGACAAGCAATCGCGTTGTAATCTCACGCTCCTTGCCAGCGTGACCCGGTTCCGCAGCACTCAATGTGAGCGTTACCTCGTTGGAGCCTGCTTTCGCCGCTGTCAATTCGGCGGAGCGCAGCAGCGCAACGGATGAAGTGGATTCCAGCAAGTGCTGAAGACATGCACTCAGCAAATCGTTTTCAACGATGTGGCCCAGGTCGGGCTCCCCGAGCAACGCGCTGTCAAAATGTATTCCGTCCTCTTCGGGGTTGTCTTTATTGTCCGCGCGGGCATCCCAGACGCGCATCTCACGGTAAGCGCACATACGTGCAGCGGGCATCAGAGGCCATGCCCCTGCGGCCGTGAGAATGTTCTGCGAGGCGCGAGACAGCGCGGAAACCCGAAGCCCGGCCGGCATGTCGGCAGCAAAGATCTTGCCGGCGTCCTTGTCAACGACAGCGACGGCTAGCTTGCGGGTAGCCGGGTGCCTTGCAAGCAGTGCCGCCAGCGCCGCACCAACTATTCCGGCACCGGCGATAACGATGTCGAAGTCCGGCTTCACGTCAGCGACAGTCCGCGTGCCAGCTTTGGCAGCCGACCAGCAACCCCCATGGTCTGGCGCGCAACCAGACGCTTTGCGCCAGGCAAGAGCTCAAGGGCAACCAGGCCCAGGTTACGTCCTGTGCGCGTCAGGGGGTTGCGGCTGCCAAAGACCCGGATCAGCCCGTCTGAAAACCGGATGACATCGCGCTGATCACGCTCGCGCCAATCCGCATAACGATTGAGAACATCAAGGCTGCCGAAGTCTTCCCCGGCCTCCGTCGCATCCTCAATGGTCTCCGCCAATGCGGCGACGTCGCGCAGACTCAGGTTGAATCCCTGACCCGCCACGGGGTGCAGGCTGTGCGCAGCGTTTCCAATCACCACGAGTCTTGCCCGAACCTGCTCGTCGCTTCGAACCAGTGCCAGTGGATAACTGACCCGCCTGCCTGCTTTCAGGATGTGACCAAGTCGGAAGCCGAACTGCTCCTGCAGGCCGGCAAGAAATCCATCGTCGTCAAGCGCCAGCACCTGCTCTGCGCTTTTCGAGTCAAGCGACCAGACTATGGTGGCGCGGCCGCCCGCGCCCGGCGCATCCTCATCAGTCATTGGCAACACCGCCAGCGGACCGCTTTCAGTAAAGCGTTCGTAGGCTACGCCATCAAGGTCACGCTCCGTCGCGATATTGGCGATAACGGCTATTTGCCGGTAATCAAAGCTCTCGGATTCGATATTCAGCTGGCTGCGAACAGAGGAGCGCGCCCCGTCTGCGGCCACCAGAAGTCGGGCGCGAATTCGTGCGCCTGATTCCCCGGCGCCGTCCTGCAGCACACTAAGCGAAACCGTGCTATCTCCAAATTCGATCTCGCCTGCCGTGGCGGGTGCAAACATTGTAATTGCAGGCAACTCTGCGAGTCGCGCCATCAGGGCCGCGCCAATGTGCCTGTTGCGCACCATGAAGCCCAGCGCCGGAACACCCTCTTCGCGCGCATCGATCCTGCTGATACCAAAGTGACCTTTGTCAGAGACGTGAATTGTCTGAATCGGGGTGGCATGCGCCGCAAGTCGGGGCCAGACACCGAGCGCCTCGAAAACGCGACGGCTGCCGTTTGAAAGGGCAGTCGCGCGATCGTCAAACGACGGCTGCCCGGGCGCCCCTTGAGCGTGTGCTTCAACTACAGCGACGCGCTTGCCGGTATCCCCGACCGCGATCGCGAGGCTGGCGCCAACCAGGCCGCCGCCAACAATGCACAGGTCAAATTTTTCGCCGGACTGTGTCACGCCGAACCCACCAGGGCTTCCACCTCGGTGGCAGTCCTGGCCAGGCCGGCGCTCAGAACCTCGTTTCCTGTGCGCGTCACCAGCACATCGTCTTCGATCCTGATGCCAATACCACGCCATTTTTTTGGCACGTCTTTTTGGTTCGCAGAAATATATATCCCTGGCTCGACGGTCATGACCATGCCCGGCTCGAGCAGCCGCCACTCGCCGTCAACCTTGTAATCGCCAACGTCGTGAACGTCCATCCCCAGCCAGTGCCCGGTCCGGTGCATGAAAAATTGCTTATACGCCTCTTTCTTGATCAAGGTCTTTACGCCGCCCTTTAACAGGCCGAGCGCGCGCAACCCCCGGGTGATGACTTCCACAGCCGCATCATGCGGCTCATTCCAGTGGCAGCCCGGATGGACTTTTTCTATAGCAGCCTCGCTCGCCTCAAGCACGATGTCGTAGATAGCCCGCTGGGCATCCGAGAAGCGGCCGTTAACCGGATAGGTGCGGGTAATGTCTGACGCGTAGTAGTCGTATTCACAGCCGGCATCAACCAGCAGAAGATCGCCGTCCTGCATTCGCGCCCTGTTTTCAACGTAGTGCAGGGTGCATGCATTGGCCCCCGACCCGACGATGGGCTGGTATGAGGCCGTTGCCCCATGTAAGGCAAATTCGTAATCAAGCTCGGCCTGCATCTCGTATTCCCACTTGCCAGGCCGGCAGCTTCGCATCGCGCGCTCATGCGCTTTGACGCCGATCCGCGCCGCTTTTCGCATCGCCGCGGCTTCGCTTCTGCTCTTGAACAGGCGCATGTCATGCAGGTAGTGATCAAGGGTTACGAATTCATGGGGTGAATGCGTGCCCGACCCGCCTCCCTCGCGGAGTTTCCGCACCCATTCGATCAGGCGCTGGTCGAATTCCGGATGACTGCCCATCGTGTAGAAAACACGCTCACAGGTTTCCAGCAGTCCCGGCAGGATGTCGTCAATATCATCGATAGGAAACGCGTCCTCTGCGCCGAAGCTTGCAATCGCGCCTTCCGGCCCGGCCCGCGCGCCATCCCACGCCTCGCGTTCGGGGTCGCGATCCCGGCAAAAAAGCACGTACTCCGCCTGGTCCCGGCCCGGTATCAAAACCGCGACGGCCTCCGGCTCGTTGAATCCCGTCAGGTAATAAAAGTCGCTGTCCTGGCGATACGGATACTCCACGTCACGATTTCGCTTTTTGAGCTGGGCCGCGGGCACTATGGCTACACCGCCGGCACCGATCATTTCAATAAGATGGCGACGCCGGCGTCCGAATTCCTTGCGATTCAAATTTCAGACCTCCATTAATTCAATGCAACGTCGGCGCCGGCTGGCTGACATCGGCCGGTGCCTGAAGTTCTTCATGCACAAGCTGCACGCTGACACGCACGAACTCTGCGATTTCAATAAATGCCCGCTCATCCTCTTCCTCGTCATTGCCCTCGTCTGTCGACGCACGGCTGATTTCGGACAGGTCGCGAATAATTTCCGCAACATCCCCGGGGAGGCTTTCAAGATCGGGTAGCCCACCCAGACTGAGACCAAAAAGGAACCCCTGGCACCAACGACCGATGGCGGCCGCGCGCACGCTCAGACTCTCGGAATCATCGGGCAGCATCAGTTCAAAGCTCATCAGCTCTGACTCGAGGTCAGTGCAGCAGTTGTTGAAAGCCTGCGCAATCACGGCGCGGCATTCGGCAACCTTGGCATCGGCCGGATCAAGGTCGCCCGTGAGCTGAACCAGCCACTTATCGATACCTCCTGGTGCGCCCGAGCACGCCAGACCCGTCAGCACGCCGTGACACTCTGCGGCATCGCACTCCGCATCTGCCCCGAGCAGCAGATCGTCTAGAACCTGGTAATTGGACTCGTGCAAAAAAACCCGACCCGCCTGACAGGCGCTGGCGGCCGCCCAGCTGCGGCCCGACAGCCAATTCTAGCATCGCCTCTGAGGACAAGACATCGAACCGGAAATGAACATTAATTGACCCTGAGTGCCGCACGGCTCTATATTTGCGCCATGAGTAAAAAAGAAAAAGCCGGAGCCAAAGACCTGTTCGCTTCGGAGCTGGGAAGGCTGGACAAGCGCATCGACGAGCTGGTGCTGGTTTGCGACCGTCTCAAGGAAGAAAATCGCTCGCTCCGACAGAAACAGGAAACTCTGATGTCGGAGCGCGCGGGACTCCTGCAGAAAAATGAGCAGGTCAGAGCCCGCGTTGAAGCCATGATCTCTCGTCTCAAGGCGATGGAGCACGGCTCGTGAGCGTCGCAAGGGTCAGCGTGCGGATTCTCGACAAGGAATATCAGATTGCCTGCCCGGTGGAAGAGAGAACCGCGCTTCTCGATGCGGCTGAGCTCTTAAATGCCCGAATGAAAGAAATCCGGGATTCCGGCAAAGTGGTGGGCCTCGATCGGATTGCTGTGATCGCCGCGCTGAATATCTCCAATGAGCTGATCGCAGAGCGCAACGAGGAAAAGGTTCCGGGCGAAGAGGTCAGCCTTAAAATCCGCGAAATTCGCGAGCGAGTGGAGAAAGCGGTCGGAAAAGGCAAACAGCTCGAATTCTGAACCAGTTCCGGCATTAGAAAGCATTTTTGGTTTAGACTGTCTCTGGCGTCTCCTGCGGTGTTCGCCAAGGGCCGGGATCCCTCGACCCTAATTACTAACCCAGGGGCGTGGTCCTGCTGGCGCAATTGTGCAAATCCGTTTCTTGCGGAGAGCCTTAAACGTCGCGGCCTGCCCCACCTGTTGCTCTGGTTCGAGAGCAATGGCCCAAAACGGCACATGCGGGAGACGCCACCTTTCTGAGTCGCGCCATTGACTGACAGCAAGCAAGAACAACAGCGGGCAAGAGCAAAACGGCTCAGAGCCGCGATGAATCCGGAGATGCGGGCAAAGGCTTCCGCCGCCATCACCCGGCACCTGCTCGAATGCGCTTGCTTCAGGAACGCGGACGTCATCGGTGCCTATCTCGCTTTTAATAATGAAGTCGACCTTCAGGCGCTGATTGAGCGTGCGCACGCGGACCAGAAAAAAGTCTTTGTGCCTGTAATAACTGAAGACCGACGGAACATGGTTTTTGCCCGCCTGCGGCCGGGCGCACACTTGCAGCTAAATCATTTCGGCATAGCGGAACCCGAAAGCCGCAACCGTGAGTTTCTGGAAGCCAGGGAACTGCATTCGGTTTTTGTACCGGTCGTCGCGTTTGACAGCTCAGGCAACCGACTGGGTATGGGCGCAGGATTCTATGACCGCGCATTCGCTTTTCGCCGCAACCAGGGGGCCGCCAGGTTTCCGAAATTATGCGGCGTTGCATTCGACTGTCAGCGGGTATCGAAAATCGAACACAAGAAATGGGATGTGCCTCTGGACTTGATTGCAACCGAGAACGGAGTAGATGATGTGCAGCGAAAAGGCATTGAAGGCTAAGCGGAGAAAGCAGTGGCATTTTGGTTATTGAAGTCAGAACCGGAGGAATTCAGCCTCGCTGATCTTTTTGCGCAAAATCAGCGCAAAAGTTGCTGGGATGGGGTGAGAAATTACCAGGCAAGAAACATGCTCCGGGACGAATTTAAGAAGGGAGACCTGGCTTTTTTCTATCATTCCAACTGCGCCGAGCCCGGCATCGCAGGCATAGTCGAGGTAGTAAGGGAAGCGTACCCCGATCACACAGCATTTGATCCTGCACACGCACACTTCGACGCCAAGAGTGACCCCGAAAACCCGCGCTGGTTTATGGTCGACGTTCGCTACAAGCGCAAACTAAAAAGGGTAGTAACCCTAAAAGAACTGCGTAACTACGCGGATTCCAGCCTTTCTGAGCTTTTGCTGCTTCGCCGCGGAAACCGACTCTCGGTAATGCCGGTGAAAAAACGCGAGTGGGATTTTATTGTCGGCCTTGAGAAAAAAGCGCGCCCTGTCGACGGTTAAGCGAGGTCCGGACATTCCCTTTTCGGGGTACCCGTATCACCCCCGAGTGACTCAAAATTTAACTCGACACGTTCCGCCTGGCGCGCCGCGCCGCTGACAAGAACCCCTTGCCGTCGAGGGGTGCTTAAAGATTGTTGACTTGCTGGAATTTCGCATTTTGTTGTATATAGTAAATTCGACTTACCCCGACACGGAGAAACGAGATGGCTGCAAGAAAGAAGGCATCGAAAAAGAAACGCTCTGCCAAGAAGAAAAAGGTAGTGCGTAAACGTAAACCCGCCGCCAAGCGCAAGGTCG
>JABDLF010000086.1 GCA_013003115.1 Gammaproteobacteria bacterium | reverse complement strand
CCAAGCGATCGCGTGCAGTCGGGGAGATTTGGCGCCTGCCTGATGGCGGAGCCAGCGCTGGTTGCCGAATGCGTGCAGGCCATGCGCGAGCGCGTCTCATTGCCGGTCACCGTCAAAACCCGAGTAGGTATCGACGAGCATGACAGCTACGCGTTCCTGCGCCGCTTCGTTTCAGAGGTTGCGGGGGCCGGGTGTGGCACATTTATTATTCACGCGCGCAAGGCCTGGCTGACCGGGCTGAGCCCCAAACAAAATCGCGAGATTCCAGAGCTGGATTACGAGCGGGTATATCGCCTGAAGCGTGACCACCCCGAGCTCGAAATTGTCATCAATGGCGGCATCACAACGCTGCAGGAAGCTCAGGTTCACAGGCAATACGTTGACGGCGTGATGATGGGCAGGGCTGCGTACCAGAATCCCTATCTGCTTGCCTTTGTCGACGAAGAACTATTTGGCGATGGCCGGGGCAGGCCGGGCAGGGAGCAGGTGGCGCGAGCCATGCAATCGTATATTGAGCGCCAGCTGGCTGACGGGACTCGTGTCGCGAGCGTAACGAGGCACATGCTGGGGTTGTTTGCGGGCCAGCCGGGCGCGCGGCGGTGGCGGCGCTATTTGTCCGAGCATGCGCACCGGGCGAATGCTGGTGCAGAGCTGTTGGACGATGCGCTCGAAGCCCGAAGCGCCGTTCAGCAGCTGTAAGGCGGGGGCCGAAGGCGGCGTTGATGCGCGCGCATCAGCTTCCTTCCTTGGCCTTGCGAAGAATACGGATGTAATTGGCGCGCTCGAACCCGGTGGTGTCCGCGATGTTTCTCTGGCTCAGGATGCCTCGAAAATTGTCCACCGATTGGAACTGCTTGCGCTCCATCCACGCCGCCAGCTGGTTATGCATCGTGCGCAGATGTTCGATGCCGTGCTTGTACAGGGACGATGCGGTCATAACCACGTCTGCACCCGCCAGCAGATACTTGATGACTTCCTCGCCACCCTGAACGCCGGTGGTGGCGGCGAGCGAAGCGTTGACTCTTCCGTGCAGCGCTGCAATCCACATCAGCGGCAGGCGAATTTCATTGGGTTCGCTCAGGCGCAGATCGTTGCTTATTTTTAAGCGCTCGGTGTCGAGGTCGGGCTGATACAGTCGATTGAACAACACGAGCCCGGCAGCACCTGCATCCACCATGCTTCTGACAATATGACCGGTGGCACTCAGGTAAGGATTTATCTTCATTGCAACGGGCAAGCGCACCGCCTCGCACACCTGGTGAACGATCTGGATATAACGTCTTTCCACCTCGGCGCCTGCAATCTCGAGATCGGCAGGTATGAAAAAAATGTTCAGCTCAATCGCGTCTGCACCGGCCTGCTCGATCTGGGTGGCGTAATCGATCCAGCCTTCAGGGGTACAGCCATTCAGACTTGCGATTACCGGCATATCGACACGTTCTTTTGCCTGGCGAATCAGCTCAAGGTAGCGCGTGCTGCCAAGCTCATAGGCATCGGCGGCGGGAAAAAAATCACCAGCCTCGGCGAAGGAATTGGTCGTTGATTCACCAATTTTCTCCAGCAACCTGGCTTCTTCGCGAATCTGTTCCTCGAACAGTGAAAACATGACCACGGCCCCGGCCCCTGAGTCCTCCATGCGAACGATATTCTCCACATTGGACGACAGCGGACAGGCCGACACCACCAGCGGCGAGCGCAGGTCGAGGCCCATGTAGCGGGTTGCGATGGGGTTGCTGCTATTCATGAAATTGTCATTCCTCTGCGCGTCGGGTTTCGCTGGCCTTCAATTGTTGGTTGACCTGACTGGCTGGAAGTCCTCGGCACGCTGGCTGGCAAGCTCTTCATAGTTGCGCCAGCGAAGATCGACCATTTCCTGTGCCAGCGTCATCAGTTGCTCGGCCTCATCCGGATGCGTTCGGGTAAGCAGCATGTAGCGCAGCTCCCGGTAAGCATAATCTTTCAACGATATGCTTGGTCGCGGCGAATCCAGTACAAAGGGGTTGTGGCCGGCTTGTCGCAGGACCGGGTTATAGCGGATCAGCGGCCAGTAAGCGCTCGCCACCGCGCGCTTTTGTTGCTCCAGACCCTTGGTCATGTCGATGCCATGGGCAATACAGTGGCTGTAGGCGAGCACGAGGGATGGGCCCGGATAAGCTTCGGCCTCGCGCAGGGCCAGGAGCGTCTGCTGCGGGTTGGCGCCCATGGCGACCTGGGCGACGTAAACGTTGCCGTAGGAAATTGCCTGCATTGCCAGATCTTTCTTGCCCACCCGTTTTCCGGCAGAGGCAAATTTCGCTGTCGCTGCCGTCGGCGTCGCCTTGGACATCTGACCGCCGGTATTGGAGTACACCTCCGTATCGAGCACCAGGACATTCACATCACGGCCACTTGCAAGAACGTGGTCGAGACCGCCGGAACCAATGTCGTACGCCCAACCGTCTCCGCCCACGAGCCAGACGCTACGACGGACGAGGTGATCTGCTACTGACAACAGGCTCTCGGACAGCGGGTCTTCGAGGGCCAGCAACAGCACCTTCAGCCGACCGACCCGCTCTCGCTGCAAGGCGATGTCTGACTCAAGGATCTGTGGTGCTTCGATAAGTTCACGAACGAGATCTTCCGGCAGTTTTTCCTGCAGCCCGCGCAGGAGCGACCAGGCGAGTGACGTCTGTTTGTCAACGCTGATCCGCATCCCGAGTCCAAATTCGGCGTTATCTTCAAACAAAGAGTTCGACCATGCGGGTCCACGCCCGTCCTGATTGACCGTCCACGGCGTAGTAGGCAGGTTGCCGCCATAGATTGAGGAACAGCCGGTGGCATTGGCGACCATCAGCCGGTCGCCGAAAAGCTGGGACAAGAGGCGCACGTAGGGCGTTTCACCGCAGCCCGCACACGCGCCGCTGAATTCGAACAGCGGCTGCAGAAACTGCGTGCCCTGAACGCGGGCGAAGTCGAGATGGCTCCTGTCATTGATCGGCAGCGACTCGAAAAACGCGACGTCCTGGCGCGTCGCAGACTTGTCGCCAGACTTGTCACCAGACTGGGCGCTCATGTTGATGGCCCGCCGTTCGCTATCATTCGGGTCTTGCACCGGACAGGCCTCTACGCAAAGTTCGCAGCCAGTGCAGTCTTCTGCGTATACCTGCAAAGCGTAGCGCGTTTCCGGGAAGCCGCGGGCGTTGATGGGCGCCGACTTGAAGGACTCCGGGGCTCTCTTCAGGTGATCTTTATGCAGGAAACGCGCGCGAATGACGCTGTGTGGACAAACGAAGCTGCAGTTGCCGCACTGTACGCAGAGGTCTTCGTCCCACTCGGCGACGCGATCAGAAATATTGCGCTTTTCCCATCGGGAAGTGGCGGACGGAAAGGTGCCGTCGACGGGCATTTCACTCACCGGAATTTCGTCGCCGAGCCCCATCATCATCTTTGCGGTTACGCGACGCACGAAGTCGGGCGCGTCATCCGGAACGACCCCGGGTAACTCCCGTGTGCTACTTGTCGTGGCGGGAATCTCAACTTCTCTCAGGTGGCTGAGTGCCGCATCAACCGCGGCGAAGTTCTTTTGTACCAGGTTGCCACCTTTTCTCGCGTAACTTTTCTCAATTGCAGATTTGATTTTTGCAATAGCCACGTCCTCTGGCAGCACGCCCGACAGGGAAAAAAAGCACGCCTGCATGATTGTATTGATGCGGCTGCCAATGCCGCATTCGCGCGCCACGCTGGTCGCGTCAATGACAAACAGGCGCAGTCCCTTGCTGATCAGGGCATCCTGCACGGGCCTGGATAGCGCCTGCCAGACCGAATCGGCAGGCAGGGGACAATTGAGCAATACGGTGGCGCCTTCGCGCGCGCTATCAAGCAGGCCCGGTCGATCAACAAACTGGTATTGATGGCAGGCAACAAAATCCGCCCTGCTGATGAGGTAGGGTTTGTTTATGGGGTCGGGTCCAAAGCGCAGGTGCGAAACCGTTATGGCGCCCGATTTTTTTGAATCGTAAACAAAAAAACCCTGGGCGTGCAGATCGGTACTCTCGCCGATGATCTTGATGCTGTTTTTATTGGCACCTACCGTGCCGTCCGACCCGAGGCCGATGAACAGCGCCTGGGTTAAACCGCTCTCATCGGGAAGGAAGTTGGGGTCGTATTCAAGGCTCGACCCACTTACGTCATCGTTGATTCCAACGGTGAACGAGCGCTTCGGGTGCTCCGCCGCCAGTTCCTGGAAAACCGCTGCCGCCATGGCCGGCGTGAATTCCTTGGAAGACAGTCCGTAGCGCCCACCGATAACGCGGGGGAGGGTCGACATCGCGCCATCGCTGTGTGCCTCCATGATGCTGCTGGCGACGTCTTGAAAAAGGGGTTCACCGGGCGCACCCGGTTCCTTGGTCCGATCCAGCACAGCAATCCGGCGCGCAGTGTCAGGAATGCAGGCAGCAAATCGCCGTGAGTCGAAGGGTCTGTAGAGACGGACCTCAAGCACCGCCACCTTCTCGCCGCGTTTCGAGAGTACGTCGACGGTCTCTCTCACGGTGGCAGCTGCGGAACCCATGACAACGACGATCCGGTCTGCGTCGGCGGCGCCGTGATATTCGAAAATGTTGTATTGCCGGCCGGTCAAGCCAGCGAAACGATCCATAGCCTCCTGGCAATTTGCCGGTGTCTGCGCGTAAAACGGCGTAACCGTTTCGCGGCCCTGGAAGTAAACGTCGGGGTTTTGCGCGGTTCCGCGCACAAACGGCGTGTCGGGGCTTAGCGCTCTTTCCCGGTGAGCGTGCAGCAGTTTGTCATCGATCATCGCGCGAATCTGCTCATCGCTTAAGAGGTTGATCTTGTTCACTTCGTGAGATGTGCGGAAGCCATCGAAAAAGTGCAGGAATGGCAGGCGCGTCTGCATGCTGACCGCCTGCGCAATTAACGCCATATCGTGGGCTTCCTGAACGGACCCGGACGCCAGCAGCGCGAAGCCGGTTGTGCGGGCGGCCATGACGTCGGAATGATCACCAAATATCGACAGGGCCTGTGCGGCCAGCGAGCGTGCAGCTACATGGAACACGGCGCAGCTGAGTTCGCCCGCAATTTTGTACATGTTGGGGAGCATCAGCATCAGGCCCTGTGAGGCCGTAAACGTCGTCGTAAGCGAGCCGCTTTGCAGTGCGCCATGCACGGTGCCGGCTGCACCGCCCTCGCTCTGCATTTCAATGACCTCGGGCACATTGCCCCAGATGTTGGTGACCCCCTTGGCGCTCCATTCGTCCGCTAGTTCGGCCATTGGCGACGATGGCGTGATGGGATAGATCGCGCAAACTTCATTTACGCGATAGGCGACATAGGCCGTCGCCTCATTGCCGTCAATCGTGACTTGCCTGCTAACGTCTGACATCAGTCTTTGTCTTTGAAGCAGGGCGATCTTTGGCCAGATCGGGATTCGCTGGCGCGCCACCTTCCGGCACCATTTCAATTGCGTGGCACGGGCACTGCTCATAGCACACTGCACATCCTGTACACGCCTCGTAGTCGAAGCGGTAGCGCTTACCGGGCCCGAGCTTGATGACCGCGTCTTCCGGGCACGCGGCAAGGCAGCCATCGCACTCGAAACAGTTGCCACAGGACAGGCACCGCTGCGCTTCGAACACAGCTTCGTCTGTCTCAAGGCCGCCCACTATTTCGTTGAAACTGTCGGCTGCTTTGGCAGCGGGCAGGTGGGCCTGCTGGCGGGCAGGCGCGCTGGTCTGGTACCACATGTGCAGTCGTTCGTGGCCGATGGTCGGGTTTTTATTTGCCGGCACATAAGGATTACCGCGCAGATAGCCATCAATATGCCGGGCCGCCTTCTTGCCATGGCCCACCGCAACCGTCACGGTGCGCTCGCTCGGGACCATATCGCCGCCGGCAAAAATGCCCGTCGCGCCGGTCATCATGTCAGGCCCGACGATCACGGTACCGTCCCTTTCAAACTCGATGCCGGGCACAGGGCGGAGAAATTCGCTGTCGGAATTCTGTCCGAGCGCGAGTATCAGTGAGTCGGCCTGCAGTGTCTCAAACTCACCGGTGCCGATGGGCCTGCCATTTTCTATGCGCATGATCTCGACCTTGATATTGCTCGCGTCAATCTCGCTGATGGTTCGCAGCCAGTTGATCTTGATGCCCTCGGCAAGCGCCTCCTCAGCCTCGAAACGGTGCGCAGGCATGTTCGCCATATCGCGCCGATAAATAATCAGCGCTTCGGCAGCACCCAGCCGGCGTGCAGTGCGTGCAGCATCCATTGCGGTGTTGCCGCCGCCATACACAGCGACGCGCCGACCCAACAAAGGCTGTCCGCCTGCGTCTGCTTCCTTGAGAAAACTCAGTGCGTCCAGCATCTGGCCGGCATCGCGCGCCGGAATATCGACTTTTTTCGCCAGGTGGGCGCCGATCGCGACGAACACGGCATCGAACTGGCCCTCGTCCTTCTCGCGCAGCACATTCTGGACTTTGTGGTTCAGGGTGATTTCGATGCCCATTGCCTCGATGCGGGCGATTTCTTCGGCCAGCACATCGCGCGGTAGCCTGTAGGCAGGAATACCGAAGTGCATCATGCCGCCTGCGAGGGGACCCGCCTCGCGAATTTCTACCTGGTGACCGAGTCGTCTCAGATGAAAGGCGGCTGAGAGTCCGCTTGGGCCCGCCCCGATGACCAGAACCCGTTTGCCCGAGTCTGGCCGCTGCACTGCTGGAATCCAGCCATGTTCCCTTGCAAGATCGCCGAGGAATCTCTCCACCGCATGAATGCTCACGGTGCTGTCAATATGGGTTCGATTACAGGAATTTTCGCAGGGGTGGTAACACACGCGGCCGAGCACGGCAGGCATTGGATTGTCGGCTACCAGAATCTGCCAGGCCCGCTCAAAGTTCTTCGCGCTTACCTCGGCAAGCCAGCCCTGAATATCCTCGCCTGCCGGACAGGCGCTGTTGCACGGCGGCAGATAGTCGACATAAACGGGATAGCGTGTGCGCCTTGCACCCGTGCCAGAGGCGTGTTCTTTAAGATCAGCGGGGCGAGTCAGATCCATACGATCAGGTTTCCATGTGATCTGCACGGTTCTTCGGTGTTCGCGATCAGGCGAGCTGAGCGTGAATGAACCGGTTGGTATTGCAGGGGCTGTCAGACCAGTTTGCGGGTCGCCGGCCCCCGGGCCAATGCGTAATAATACTTACCAGCACGCTGCTTTCTGTAAGTCGGGGTCTGCTGCGACGGTTTGCGAGTGCGCGATGCCCGGAGCCGGTTTTCTTCCAGCACCCTGACTCGCGAAGTGGCAGCGCGGTCTGTGAGTGCCGGGGAAACAAACGTCCCTTTGGTCTTTGCCAGCAGGCCCTGTTCGTCAGATACAGCGGTAGCAAGCATGAGCAGCCGGCATAATCGTCCTCGCTCCTGCGGTGCAACTTATTGTACTTTGACGCGGCAGGTCGGCCAGAGCCTGTTGAGCACGTTGTTCTTGCATTACAATACTGGCCCCGCCCCTCTCGGCGGTTTCCTGAACCTTACAAGGATTTCTCAAATGACGAGTGCAACTGCCCAAAGCGAGCCCGTGCAGGAAAAACAGACTATGGCTGAAGCAGCCGATATTCACACGCTGTATGAGGAGTCTGTTCAGAACGTTGAGCAGGAAACAGATTTCCTCATAGAGACATTCAAAAAGCTGAGAGGGCGCAGCCCGGTCAGCCTGCGTGAGGATTTCTGTGGTACCGCCAATGAGTGCTGTGAGTGGGTTTCCCGTGATGAAGCACATGTCGCGATTGGCGTGGATTTTGATCGGGACGTGCAGGATTGGGGCAGGAGGCATCACCTGGCGAAGCTGTCTGCGGAAGCCCAGAGCCGTGTGAAGCTCGTCACCGCTGACGTGCTGGAGGCTGAAACGCCCCCCGTCGACATAACGGTTGCGATGAATTTCAGCTACTGGACGTTCAAGACCCGCGACCAGCTGCGGGCCTATTTTCAACGCGTGCACGATCATCTTGGAGCAGATGGCATCTTTGTGCTTGATGCCTTTGGCGGCTCAGAGGCGCACGAGGAATCCAAGGAGAAAACCAAGCACGATGGCTTCACCTACATCTGGCACCAGAAAAAGGTCGATCCCGTCACCGGGCGAATGATCTGTCACATCCATTTCAAGTTCCCGGATGGATCCCGGATCAAGAAGGCGTTTAGCTATGAATGGCGATTCTGGAGCCTGCCTGAGCTGCAGGAGATCCTCCGCGAAGCGGGTTTCAGCGACGTCACCGTGTACTGGGAAGGCTGGGACGAGGACGAGGAAGAGGGCAACGGTGTATTCGAGCCCGTCGAAGAAGGCGAGGCTGACCCCGCCTGGATCGTCTACATTGTGGCGCAGAAGTAGTCGATAAGGCTATGACTTTACGGGATTTACTGTGAGGGGCGCCCGATATTATGTACAATCGAAGAGCTAGGCGGACGTTTCCGGAGCCGCGCAGGCACAGCAATTCATGGGTAACGAACAAGAGCTGACGATTCTGTTTGCCGACGTTGTCGGCAGCACACGCCTGTACGACGTACTGGGCGACGTGAAGGCGCGCGATACGATCTCGCACTGTATCGATGTAATGACCGCAGCAGCGCGCGAATTTGACGGCTCGATTATCAAGACCATGGGGGACGAACTCATGGCCACGTTCGAGCATCCCGATCAGGCCATGAACGCGGGCGCGCGCATGCACGAGCACATTACCGACGAACTGGAAGTCGACGGTGAATCCATCACCATCAGGATAGGTTGCCATTTCGGGCCTGCGATTGTTGAGACCAACGATGTTTTCGGAACGGCTGTAAATATCGCCTCGCGTATGACCAGCCAGGCTAAGTCGGGACAGATAATTACCACCGGCCCGACTACGGAGCTGCTGTCCCCTGAGTGGCAGGCAAATACGCGTCAGATTGATCTTGCCAAAATCAAAGGTCGTTCGGACCAGATGGCGCTTTTCGAGGTCATTTGGAAGAAAGAGGATGCCACGAGTATGGTCCGCTCGATTTCCTGGGATGAGGTGGCGGCGAACCGGCAGGGTCGAGTCACTTTGCGCTATAAAAACCAGGAGGTGGAGGTTGACGAAAGCCGGCCCATGATTGCTATCGGGCGCGCTGATGACAGCGACCTTGTCGTCAACAATCATCTCATCTCGCGACTACACGCCCAGGTCGAATTGAAGCGCGGCAAATTCCGCCTGCTTGACCAGAGCACAAATGGCACTTTCGTACTCAACAACAAAGGGCAGGAGTTGTTTGTACGGCGCGATTCCGTGCAGCTTACCGGCGAGGGCTTTATTGGCCTTGGCAAGGCCGTCAAACCGGATTCACCAACCGCAATTTACTACATCTGCGACGAATGATAACGAGCGTCGGCGAAAACCGACGCGCGCTGTTATTACCCTGAGCTGCCCGATGCCAGGCACCCCGACAAAGGTCTCTACCCGAGCGCCTTGCTTACTCGATTGCACTCATCGCGCAGACCGTCGGGTAGCCGGTCGCCAAAGCTTTCAAGATACTCCCCGATGGCTTTGATTTCCTCGCGCCACTCATTCTTTTCGATGCCTGTAAGCACAGCGAGGTCCGCATCGGAGATATCGAGGCCCTCTACGTCAATGCTGCCCTTTGACGGCAACCTGCCTATGGGTGACTCGACCGCGTTGTCAACGCCCTTGCAGCGATCCGAAATCCAGCGCAGCACACGAATATTGTCGCCAAAGCCCGGCCACAGAAACCGGCCATCCTCGTCCTGACGAAACCAGTTGACGTGAAAAATATTTGGCAGCTTGTCGAGCTTGTCGCTGAACGAGAGCCAGTGTGCCCAGTAGTCTGCGTAGTTGTATCCGCAAAAAGGTTTCATTGCCATGGGGTCGCGGCGAACGACGCCGACGTTCCCGGTTGCTGCAGCCGTCGTTTCGGACGCCATGCCGGCGCCAACCAGTACGCCGTGGCGCCAGTCACGCGCTTCGTAGACGAGCGGCGCCGTGCCGCGCCGCCGACCGCCGAAAACGATAGCCGAAATCGGTACGCCACGCGGGTCTTCAGCACGAGGCGAGTAACTGGGGTTTTGCTTCGCTGAAGCTGTGAACCTCGAATTGGGATGGGCAGCCGGGCCCGTTTTCGGGTCGTAGGGCTCACCCTTCCAGTTGGTCACAGGTTCTCCGTCAGGCCGGCCCTCCCACCAGGGTTCGTCGTCACTCGTCATGCCAACGTTGGTGAAAATGGTGTCGTGCTGAATCATCTCGTAGGCACAGGGATTGGTCTTGGGTCCAGTGCCCGGTACCACCCCAAAAAGCCCGGCTTCAGGATTGATTGCCCATAGCCTGCCGTCTTCGCCCGGGTGCAGCCAGGCGATGTCGTCACCAATGGTGGTTATCTTCCAGCCCTTGTGCGACTCCGGCGGGATTAGCATAGCCAGGTTGGTCTTGCCGCAGGCAGACGGGAAAGCGGCCGCTATGTAGCAAGTTTCTCCCTCCGGGTTTTCGAGCCCGAGAATCAGCATGTGCTCGGCCAGCCAGCCTTCCGTTTTCGCCTGATAGCTGGCGATTCGCAGGGCATGGCATTTTTTTCCGAGTAGCGCGTTGCCACCGTAGCCTGAGCCTATGCTCTTGATGGCAAGTTCTTCCGGGAAATGCATGATGTAGCGCTTCTCGGGATCGAGGTCTCCGGTGGAATGCAGGCCTTTGACAAACGTGCCTTCCCGCTCAATGCGCTCGAGCGCGGCTTCGCCCATACGGGTCATGATGCGCATGTTGACCACGACATAGGGGCTGTCAGTGATTTCGACGCCGCATCGCGACAGCGGTGAGTCGATGGGCCCCATACAGTAGGGGATAACGTACAAAGTACGTCCCTGCATGCAGCCGTCGAATAATGCGTCAACTTTTTCGTGAGCATCGGCCGGCGCCATCCAGTGATTGTTCGGCCCCGCGTCGTCCTCTTTACTGGTACACACAAACGTCAGGTGTTCGACGCGCGCCACGTCTGTAGGGTCCGACAGGTGCAAATAACAATTGGGAAAGCTGCCACGATTAAGTTCGCGAAAGCTACCGTTTTCCAGCATCTCTCCAACAAGGTCTCGAAACTCCTCATCGGAACCATCGCACCAATGTATGTCCTCTGGACGGGTGTGCGCCGCTACCTCGTTTACCCAGTCACTCAAGTCTTTATTTTTTGTGCTCATGGAAACCCTTGCGTGGATTGCGCTCTTTCGAGAGATTGCCTAAACGACCATTATAACGAGCCGTGGCCTGTGTTGCCCCTGTCTCGGGCAAAAAAAACGCCCTCCGAGGAGGGCGCAAAATTGGCATCATTAAAAGGAGATCAGGCAGCTTTGCGCGTCGTCTTGCGTGCGGTAGTGGCTGCTTTCTTGCTCACGCGCCTGGCGGCGGGTTTTGCTGATTTGGCGCGTTTCGTGGTCTTCGCCTTGCTTGCGGAGACGCGTTTCTTAGCGCCACGCCGGGTCGCCTTGGGGCTGGCCTTGCTTGCCGCTTTGCGCGCGGATTTCGCCTTACGCTTCGCAGGCTTGCTTTTGGCCGCCTTGCGCGGGCGCAGCGTCGTGCCGATTTCGCTGCCGGCCTCGACAAAAATCTCCCAGGTTTCGCGAAGATCGCCGCCCAAACGCTTCTTCGTTTCTGGCAGCAGCGACACCTGCTCGTTGATCAGTGCCTTGAGCGACGGAGCGCGTGCGGCAAGTTCAAGACGCGCAGCCCCGGCATCTACTGAACGCTCCAGCGCGCGAGCCTGCTGCTTAACCAGTTTTTCAACGCTGTTGTGGCTGATGCGATTAAGACGAACGCCGGTTCGCGCGGCGTCGCGCAGGGGCTTCTTAGCCTTGAACATGATTTTTGCCGTGCCTTCAGCCGCAGCGCGGCTCACGCCTACGAACGTTTCGGCAACCGTGATGGCCTGGTCGATCGTCTGGTTAGCCAGTCTGTTGACTTGATAAAACATCTCTTGATACCTCTTTCTGTTCCGCCATCTGCGAGCTGCAAGAATGGCTGATTGTTGCAATGCAATAACTCTGTTGCATCGCACCATATGCATTTTCTTATGCAAAGTCAACATCCTTTTAATGGCTGTCAGATCCCGCCCGGTGATTCAGAGCATGCGGATACCCGTGCTAAAGTCGCTTCATGCCAAAAAAGCCCCGCCGGGCGGCGCCGGGAGGGCGGCGAAAGCCTTCACAAGCGTCGTCAGGAAAAGCTTCTAACCCACGAAAAAATAAAAGAAAGTCTGCGAAGCGGAAGGCATCACGGCGCGCGTCAGGGTGGCGCCGCCGGATTGCGCTGTTTGCATCGGGGCTGCTTATTTCGGTTTGCCTTGTGGCGGGGCTGATGGTCTGGCAGATGGACCGGGCGATTACCAAGGCTTTCGAGGGCAGGCGATGGGACGTGCCGGCGCACGTTTATGCTCAGCCGCTGGAACTCTACGAGGGCCGCCAGCTCGGCATCGGCGAGCTGGAGGCGGCGCTGGTGCAGCTGGGTTACCGCAAGCGAGCGAAGGCGGATGCGCCAGGCACTTACGCGAGGAGTCGCGCTGCCATTGAGCTCATGAGCCGCCCGTTCCGATTCTGGGACGAGGCGCAGCCCGCGCTGGATGCATTCGTGCGGTTTGATAATGACCGCATTGCCAGCCTGCAGAATGCCGCCAGACGGGTCAGCGTTCCTATTCTGCGCCTTGACCCCCTCCTGGTCGGCAGCCTTTTTCCCGGCGTAGTTGAGGACAGGCTGGTGACGGCGCCCGACGAAGTGCCCGAGTTACTGCGGGTGAGCCTGCTTGTGGTCGAAGATCGGCGCTTTTTCGACCATTTCGGCATCGACATTCGTGGCATTGCCAGGGCGGCCTGGGTGAACATCAAGACAGGGCAACTGCGCCAGGGCGGCAGCACGCTCACCCAGCAGCTGGTGAAGAGTTACTTCCTCAGTAACACGCGTTCGCTGCGCCGCAAATTTACCGAAGCCATCATGGCGGTGCTGCTGGAGCGTCGCTACGGCAAAGATGAACTTTTAAACGCCTACATTAATGAGATCTACCTGGGACAGGATGGTGCGCGCGCACTACACGGCTTCGCTCTTGCCAGTCGCTATCATTTCGGGCGCCCGCTAGGGGAGCTGGATATCAGCCAGGTCGCCCTGCTGGTGGCGATGGTGAAAGGCCCTGGCTTTTACGATCCCCGGCGACACCCGGGGCGCGCCCTCGAACGTCGTAACCTCGTTTTGGCGCAGCTGGCTCAGGCGGGGGAAATTTCTGCCGAGACGGCGGCGGCGGAAAAAAAGAAGGGGCTTGGCCTCGCAAGCAAACCGGTAAGAGGGGCTAGCTACTATCCGGCCTTTATGGCCTTGGTGAGAAATCAGCTTGCGACGGATTTCGACAAGGCCGATCTCGCCCAGGCAGGGCTGCAGGTTTTTACCTCGCTGGATCCCCTTGCTCAGCTGCGCGCCGAGCGCGCCTTGTCGGAGGGCATTGCGCGCCTGGAAAAGACGGTGCCGCCGGGACTTGAAGGTGCGCTGGTCGTCACCAGCGTCAACGGGGCTGAGGTGCTTGCCGCCGTTGGCGGGCGCGACCCGGCTTTTGATGGTTTTAACCGCGTGCAGAACGCTCGGCGTCCCATCGGATCACTGATAAAGCCGTTTGTTTACCTGGCCGGGATTGAGAGCGGTCGCTACCATCTCGCCTCGCCGGTGGAGGACGCCCCCGTTTCATTGCCACAGGAGTCAGGCGAGGACTGGGCGCCGCAAAACTACGACAAGCAGTTCGAGGGCATGATGCCACTAGTCCGGGCGCTCGCCGAATCTCGCAATCTGCCGGCAGTGCGCCTCGGCATGGCGACCGGCGTTGAACGCGTTGTCTCCGTGCTGAATAAGTTCGGTCTCGACAAGAATGTCAGCCCATTCCCATCGGTCTTGCTGGGCGCGGTGGAAATGACGCCGTTCGAGGTGGCCCAGCTCTACAATACTTTTGCCAACAACGGGTCAAAGACGCCATTGAACACCGTTCGCTTCGTGTTAGACGAGCAAAGCCAGCCTCTGAACCGCTACGCGCTCAAGCTCAGCCAGGTCAGCAATCCGGCAGATGTCGTTCAGATAAATGCGGGCTTGTTAACAGCGATGCGTCGCGGCACCGGAAAAAGTGCGCGGTCGCGCCTGCCCGTCGGGCTCGAGGTCGCGGGGAAGACAGGCACAACTGATGACCTGCGTGACAGCTGGTTTGCGGGTTTCAGCGGCGACCGGCTTGCAGTAGTGTGGGTTGGGAGAGATGACAACGCGCCGGCCGGGCTGAGCGGCGCCGCCGGAGCGCTGACCATCTGGGCAGATCTATTTGCCCGTCTGCCCAACAAGTCCCTCGCGCTTGATATTGGCGGAAGTCTTCGGGCCACCTGGATCAATTATCAATCTGGTTTGGAGTCAGACCCGGATTGCGGCGACACTGTGCCGGTGCCAGTGCCGCAGGAAATTTCGCTGGTCGCCGAACGAGGCTGCGAGCCCGGCAACGGGCGCGGCATAGGCGAGCGTGCCCTGGAGTGGCTTAAAGGCAAGATCGGATGAATTTGAAATCAATGGCCCTGTGTTGCGGCTTTACTCTCTCGCTGGCTGGCTGCAGTGCGTTGCCGGCTGTGACCCAGCCGACGCCAGCGACGGGCAAAGAACCGGCGCAGGAGGTTGCGGAACAAGCTGCGCCGCTGCCGGCTGCCGGAACGTCGGCGCGTTCACCGGCGGTCGCGGCCTTGCTTTCGAAGGCGCGCAGCGAACGACAGGATGGTCAGCCGGAAAAGGCAACGGTGACCCTTGAGCGGGCACTTCGAATCGAATCACGCGATCCGGAACTTTGGCTCGAGCTCGCGGGCGCCGCGTACGAAAAAGAAGATTTTAATGCGAGCGCCGAGTTTGCAGCCAGGGCTGGTCGTTTGGCGGGCAACGACGAAGCCCTGCGCCGTAAAGCCGAAAAACTCGGGCGGGCTGCTCGTCTGCAGATTGAATAAGAAGGGCGATGCGCAAGTGAATGATCTCAAATACCTGTTTGCCATGAACGGACCGCTGGCGTCGCAGGTTGACGACTACCGCCCGCGTTCCGAGCAGCTGTCGATGGCCAGGGCCGTTCAGTCGGCCCTCGACGAAAACGGCAAGCTGTTCGTTGAGGCAGGCACGGGGACCGGCAAGACTTTTGCCTACCTGGTACCTGCTCTGATGAGCGCGAGGCAGGTTGTTATTTCGACAGGCACCCGAACCTTGCAGGATCAGCTTTTTAACCGGGATATTCCGCTGGTTGCCGGCGCGCTTGGCCGCCCGGGGAAGGTCGCCTTGCTGAAGGGCCGCGCGAACTACCTGTGTCTCCACAGGCTGGAGACCGCTGGGATCGACCCTGGTTTGCCGGCAGCGCAGCGTAAACACCTCGCGCACATCCAACGCTGGGCAAGCGCAACAGCAGGTGGCGACATCAGCGAAGTGACAGACGTTCCGGAGCGTTCCGCTATATGGCCGAAGGTTACCTCGACCGCGGAAAACTGCCTTGGCCAGGCCTGCGAGTTTTTTGAGAAATGTCATGTTGTTCGAGCAAGGCGTGAAGCGCAGGCTGCGGATGTTGTTGTGGTCAATCATCATCTTCTGATGGCCGACCTCACGTTGAAAGAAAGTGGTTTCGGAGAGCTGCTTCCGGGCGCCGACGCGTTGATAATCGACGAGGCCCATCAGCTTCCCGACACGGCGGCAATGTTTTTCGGCGTAAGCCTGGGCAGTCGCCGCGTTGCCGAACTTGCGCGCGATCTGATGGTGGAGTCAGCGCCGTTTGCCCAGGCGAAGCAGGTGCGCGAGGCGGCAGACAAGCTCGACCAGGCACTCAGGAAACTCAGGCTCGCCCTCGGCCGGAGCACAGGCAGAAAAAACCTCGATAGCGGGCAAAGCAAAGTGTCTTCCGCCCTGCGCTCGCTAAGCAAGTGCCTGAGCGACTGCGATGCGGCGATGGGTGACTTGTCTCTGCACGCGAGCAAGGGTCTGGAGAGCTGCCGCAGACGTATTAATGACTGCCTCGAGCAGCTGGCTTTTCTCGAGGACGATGATCCTGCTGCAGGCCTGCGCTGGGCCGAAGTTGCGGCCCGGACATTTACGCTGAACCTGACCCCTTTCGATGTGGCCCGGGAGCTGGGCGTTCTGGTGGGCGCTGACAACTGTGCCTGGATATTCACGTCCGCGACCCTGGCGGTGGGCGACGACTTTGATCACTTTCGCAGCCGCGTAGGCGTAGCCGACGCCAGCTCGCTGCGCCTCGACAGCCCGTTTGATTTCGCAAGCCAGTCGCGAATCTATTTGCCGAACAGCATGCCGGAACCGTCTGACCCGGACTACACGGCGTGTGTCATCAAGGCGGCGCTGCCACTGATTCGGGCGTCGCACGGCAGCGCTTTCCTGCTTTTTACGAGCCATCGTGCGCTCAAAGAAGCGGCGCTTTTGCTCGCCGATTCACTCGACTACCCGCTGCTGGTGCAGGGGCATGCGCCGCGCGAGGAACTGCTGACCCGATTCCGCGCCCTCGGTAACGCCGTATTATTGGGAACAAGCAGCTTCTGGCAGGGTGTCGACGTACGCGGCCCGGCGCTGTCGCTGGTCGTTATCGACAAGCTGCCGTTCGCCTCTCCGGGCGACCCGCTGCAGCAGGCGCGCATCGAGTCGATCCGCCGGGACGGCGGCAATCCTTTTACTGATTTTCAACTGCCGCAGGCGGTGCTTGCGCTCAAGCAGGGCGTCGGCCGGCTGATTCGTGACCACCGAGACTCGGGCGTCGCGATGCTCTGCGACCCGCGGCTTGAGAGCAAAGCCTACGGGCGCCTGTTCCTGAAAAGCCTGCCACCCATGCAGCACACCCGGTCGGAGGCCGAAGCGCGCGCGTTTCTCGCAAGCCGCAGGCACATCGACAACGGCGGGGCCGCCGCCTAATGCGTCTGCTGGCCATCGACGCGGCCTCAAAGGCGTGCTCAGCGGCTCTGCTGACAGACGACAAACTTGCGTATCGCAACGATGTCAGCGAGAGAGAGCATGGCCCGATCCTGATCAGGATGATCAACGGCCTGCTTGCGGAAGCTCAAATCAGCCTGGGCGACCTTGATGCCCTCGCGTTCGGATGCGGCCCGGGCTCATTTACCGGCGTGCGCATTGCCGCCGGCATCACCCAGGGCCTGGCGTATGCTTCGAAGCTGCCGGTGGTGGCCGTCTCAGATCTCGCCATGCTTGCGCAGGGCGTGATGGATGAGGCGGGCGCAGGCGCGGTCGCGGCATGCTGCGATGCGCGGATGGACGAGGCATTCATCGGCTTTTTTGAGCGTGACGAAGACGGTCTGGCGCGCGCGCTGACGGCGGATCGCCTTGTCAGGCCGGCGGCTATCTCGCTGCCAGAATCCTCGCTTGACTGGCATGCGACGGGCGACGGCTGGCGCGTATTCGAGGGGCTTGGTGGCAGGCTCGGTATCGACCCTGCAAAGCAGCATTGTGAGCGACTCCCTGACGCGCGTTTTGCGATTGCGCTCGCGAGGGCGAAGTATTTGCGCGGCGAGGCCGTCACTGCGGACAGGGCGCTGCCCGTCTACTTAAGGGGAGAAGTCGCCTGGCAGAAAGCAGGGCCGTAATATGACTGTCATGGAAGATTGATATGACTAGTCCCCGGGGGCAGCCTGGAAATCAAATGTCAGCAGTGACGGTTCTGATCCTGGAGGACGAGCACGCCGTGCGCGAGATGATTGCGTTTGGGTTGCGGCGTGCTGGCTACAAAGTTAATGAAGCCGAGGTCGTTCGGGCGGCACGGGAGAGTATTGCCAACGATCGTCCGGATATCGTCATCGTCGACTGGATGCTGCCGGGCGCCAGCGGGCTGGAGTTTATCCGCGCTCTCAAGAAAGACAAGGAGACCAGCGACCTGCCGGTAATCATGCTGACGGCGCGCGGCAGTGAGGACGATAAAGTCAGTGGCCTCGAAAGCGGGGCCGACGATTATCTGACCAAACCTTTCTCGCAGAAAGAGCTGCAGGCTCGCATTCGGGCCGTGCTTCGACGCTTCGGCGGCGGGGCAGACACGGAGGTATTGTCGGCAGGCCCCCTGGTCCTCGACGCAGGCAGCCATCGCGTCAGCGTGGGTGAGCGGGAGCTTGCCCTGGGGCCGACCGAGTTTCGTCTGCTACGCTTCTTCATGGGCCACCCGGAGCGGGTGTATGCTCGGGGCCAGTTGCTGGACCGCGTCTGGGGTGCAAATGTCTATGTGGAAGAGCGCACGGTCGATGTGCATATCAGAAGGTTGCGGAAGGCGCTTGCCGGGACTGGCTGCGATGAGTTCATCCAGACAGTCCGCGGCGCAGGCTACAGGTTTTCCCCGCCGCGATAGGGCCAGCTCATGATGGGCGGTTGGTCTGCGGCGCTGCGAAGGCTCCTGCTGGGCTCAGTAATCCTGCTGGGAATCGGTTTCTGGACGGGGCAGATTCTACTGACGCTGCTGCTTGGCGCGCTGGCGTACCTTGCGTGGAACCTGGTTAATCTCTTCAGACTCGAAAGCTGGATTTCAGATCCGGCGGCGCCCAACCCGCCCGATGTGCCCGGAATCTGGGGTCAGGTCTTTTATCGCATTGCAGACATACAGCGCAAAAACCGCAAGCAAAAAAAACGCATGGCCAAGCTGCTTGTGGAGTTTCGCAAATCAACGGAGGCGATGCCCGATGCGGCAGTTGTTCTCGATAAACTGAACCACATTTCTTGGTCAAACCCCGCGTCTCACAACTTGCTTGGGCTGGATTTCGATCGGGACCGGGGGCTGCGGATCGACAACTTTGTCCGCACGCCGGCCTTCCGCAGCTACCTGAAAAGCATGGACTTTAAATCGCCACTGCTTATTGCGTCTCCTGTCAGCGACGAGATATTGCTCTCAGTGCGAATCGTGCCTTACGGAAAGGGGCAGCGGCTGATGCTGGCGCGCGATATTACGGAGCGCGCACAGTTGGAGCGCATGCGTCGTGATTTCGTTGCCAACGCATCCCATGAGCTGCGCACGCCCATTACGGTTTTGAGTGGCTATCTCGAAAGTATGCAGGACGACCCGGAGATCGTTGCGAGGTGGCAGATCCCCGTCGAAGAAATGCGCAGGCAGACCGAGCGCATGGAGAGGCTGGTTACAGATCTTCTTGAGCTATCTCGTCTTGAGTCGGCCACACACGCGCCGGAATCGCAGAGGGTGGACGTCAGGGAACTCTTCGAGTCAGTCAAAGCTGATTTCGAAAGCAAGTCTCGCCAACATGCGTCGATAGCAATCAATGCAGACAGTGATAATCTGCTGGTGGCCGATCCGGCCGCGCTGCGATCTATTTGCCAGAACCTTGTATCAAACGCATTACGCTTCACGCCGGCAAGCGGTCTCATCGAGCTTGGCTGGCGCGCGGACGGGGAGGGCGGCTACCTCTCGGTAAAGGACAACGGCAGCGGTATTGAAGCCGTGCACCTGCCGAGATTGACGGAGCGCTTCTACCGGGCGGACGCGGGGCGTTCCAGTGAACATGGCGGGACAGGGCTCGGTCTTGCCATCGTCAAGCACGCGATGGAGCGCCACGGTGGCCGGCTTGAAATTAGCAGCGAGCCGGGCGGGGGCAGCCTGTTCTGCTGTGTTTTTCCCGCCGAGC
>JABDLF010000071.1 GCA_013003115.1 Gammaproteobacteria bacterium | reverse complement strand
CGGTGGACGTGAACGTGCCGGGTTCATACATGCTGACTTATAACGTCAGCGATGCCGCCGGTAATGCAGCCGACCAGGTGACCCGCACCGTCAATGTGGTGGATACCACCAAGCCGGTGATCACACTTACAGGCCTGGATCCCATTACCCACGAGGCCGCGACACCTTTTACCGACCCTGGCGCCACGGCCAGCGACACGTTGGACGGGGACCTGACCGCTAGCATTGTTTTCGGAGGATCGGTGGACGTGAACGTGCCGGGTTCTTACCTGCTGACTTATGACGTCAGCGATTCCGCCGGTAATGCAGCCGACCAGGCGACTCGCACCGTCACCGTGCAGGATACGGCCGCGCCCGTTATCACGCTCACCGGTGCCAACCCCCAGGTCATCGAAGCGGGTAACCCTTACACCGAGCTGGGCGCAACGGCCAGTGACAGCCTGGACGGGGATATCAGCGCAAGCATTGTCATCGATGCCAGCGCCGTGGACACCAGCATGCCGGGCAGCTATGTCGTCACCTACGATGTTACGGATGCAGGGGGCAACGCCGCGACCCAGGTGACTCGCACCGTCACCGTGCAGGATACGACTGCGCCCTTCATCACGCTCACCGGCGCCAACCCGCAGTTGATCGAAGCACTCACGGCCTACACAGAACTCGGCGCCACCGCCAGCGATAACCTCGATGGCGATGTCACGGCGAGTATCGTGATCGATGCCAGCGCGGTGGATACCAGCAACCCTGGCAGCTACCTTGTTACCTATGATGTGATGGACGCTGCCGGGAACACCGCCACCCAGGTGACCCGCACCGTCACCGTGCAGGACACCACCGCACCGGTGATTGCGCTCATTGGTGGCGACCCGATCTCTCATGAGGCGGCCACGCCCTTTACTGATCCCGGTGCCACCGCCAGCGACTCGCTCGATGGCGACCTCACGGCGAGCATCGTCACCGGCGGGTCCGTGGATGTGAACGCACCCGGCAGTTATGTGCTCACCTATGACGTCAGCGATGCCGCCGGTAACGCGGCCGTGCAGCTGACCCGCACCGTTGACGTGATGGATACTACGCCGCCCGTCATTACTTTGGCAGGCTTCGACCCCATCAACGTCGCCCTGGACAGCGTCTACGTGGATGCAGGCGCTACAGCGAGCGATACGCTGGATGGGGACCTGACTGCCGCGATCGTCATTGATGACAGCGCAGTGGATACCGCTACGCTCGGAACCTATATCGTCGCATTTACGGTCGACGACGCCGCCGGCAATACAGGGGTGCAGACACGCACAGTCAATGTTGTACCTGCTAGCGGTTATATCGCCAGCGTCAATCCGACTGACGGCACAACGATGGTGCCCCTGACTACCAATATTCAGATCGTTTTCGATCAGCCGATGAATGCTGCGACCATCACCGATGCTCATCTCGTATTTTCGGAATTCGACAATGGCGCTCCGCCACTCCCGACCGTGGTTACGTGGGATCCGGGGACTCTGACGGCAACGATCGATCCGGTGAGCGACCTCGACCCCAACAAGACCTACTGGGTGATCGCTCAGAATACGTTAGAAAACGCCTCGTTCGAAAAGCAGGGCTTCAAGGTCAAGTCCAGCTTCCTCTCCGAAACGAGTTTTGTGGATTCGGATGGTGACGGTCTGAGTGACGCTGAGGAAGCGACGCTTGCCGCGGGCCCGCATCCCTGTCTCGATCCAATGGATCCGGATTGGGACACCGACGGTCTCAGCGATGGCGTAGAGGTCAATGCGGGCAGCGATCCCTGTTTTGACGACCCGACACAGCTCATCACCTACATCGATGACGACGGGCCGTCGCCAGCATGGCCGGGTGCCGGACCGTTACCCGCGACGCCCGCACAGGGTACACCGGGCAGTCCGCACATTCTGCTCGTCGCAGAGGGTATTTACCCAACCAACATCAATCTCGCGGGGTCGTGCAGTGATATCGCCTATTTCGGATCGCTTGATCCGAACGATATTGGCCAAAGGCCGGTGCGTCTGGCCGATAATTCGCCCGCGACCGTTATCGACATGAACGGCTTGCCCCTTGGCAGCGAAGCCGATGCCTGCAGCAATATTGTGTTCAAGGATCTGCATTTCACGAATGGTGTTGGGGTCGCGGCCGGAGGCGGGACCGGCGGCGGTGGCATACGGGTATCGGGCGGCACGACTGCATTACTGGATGGCGTCTGGTTAAGCAACGGCGTCGTCAATGATCAAGGTGGCGGACTCGGTGTATCCAATGGAGGCACGGTGGCGACAGTCCGAAACAGCGTATTCCTGAATAACCAGGTCACTGGCGGTAAGGGCGGCGGCGGCGCCTGGGTCGGCAACGGCGCCACGTTGGATATGACGGATAGCCGAATCATTGGAAACTCGGTGAATTCGGTTGGCGGCGGCGGCCTGTACGCTGATCCCGGCTCCACCGTCAGTGTCAGCAAATCGACTATATCCGGAAACCGCGTGACCAGCGGGGCCGGTAACGGTGGCGGCATATTCGTGCTGGGTGCCGCAAATGTGACCATTGCGGACAGCGTGGTCTCCGGAAATCGATCAGAAAACAACGGCGGCGGCATCTATCTTGAAGATAACACTGCAGCGAACAGCGTACTGAATGTCCTGCTCGTGAATAATTATGCGCTGGGTGCGGGCGGCGCTATCAGTCTTTTAAATCCGACAGGAACTGAGATACGCAATATCACAGCTGCCTACAATCAAAGTGGTGTTGGCGGCGGCGCGGTCGACGCAGACGGAACGCCAAATATTCAGGACTCTGTGTTCTGGCGTAACCGCGGTGGCAATCGCCTCCTTTCGGCCCCTCCCGCGGTGGGCGACACCCTGAGCGCAGCGGCTCCGAGCTGGTCCTCATTCAACGTCATGGAATCCCCGGACGCCAATCTGGGTAACAACGATATAGACATCACGGGTGGCTCACCCGGCTTCGAGAGGGGCTTCTACCTGCTGCAGGTGGCGAACCCGGCGATTTCGCCTGCATTCGATTCCGGTAGTGCAGCGGTACCCGGTCTGGCAGGCCTCGACCTCGATCAGAAAACCACTGATAAGGATGGTGCAGTGGACAGCGGCACGCTCGATCGCGGATTCCACTTTGATTCCCCGTCGGTGGGGGTTTCGGACAATGCTGCACTGATTGAGCCCGCCGCACCTGCGAGCCTGCCTGTGGGCGCACCTGCGCCGGTGGCGGTCGTCGTCGAGCCAATGACCGGCTCGATATCCATGGGTGCCGGTCAGGAAGTGGTATTCACTGTGGTTTCCGCCCCGGCAGGCCTGGTGATAGTGCCGGTTGCGAACCTGCAGCCTAATGGCGCCAATAGCGCCCCCGCTACCGATATAGGCGCGGGGCAATACCAGTTGATGGTAGACACGAGCGCCGCCGCTGCAGGAACATTGAACCTGGATGTGGCCGTTAACGGTGTATCAATCGGCACAATTCCGGTCCCGGTCGGCCCTTGAAAATACCCCGATAGTCCGGCCTGGAGGGAACGTCGCCGCACGATGGCGATGCCGGCTAGCGTATTGCTCAATTCATCGCTCTTGCTTCAGATCGGCACATTACGAAACTCCGAGTCCTGCTTGCCGTGCTCCCACATCTCCTCGAACTGATTCAGGTAGTGGCGCGCCGTGCCGGGTACCTTTTCCACCACGGCATCATCACGATCCCGTGAGGGGTGATAAATCAAAGCACGGTCATCCGCGATGATAAAAGTGACCGTCCGGTTGCTGTACTGTGGCGTCAGGGCGCGCATTGCCATATGACTGCTTAGCTGTCTCGCCAGGGCCAGCAGCTGGCTGGCATTTTTGCTTGCGGCGACAGGACTTGCGACCAGAATCCGGATTTTCGCATGCGGGCCTGAAACGGCAAGCTGGCGTATCGCCTCGAGGAATTCCTGGTCAGTAAACAGCTCGCCACCCAACGCCATCGAAAAGATCGCCAGCTCACGCTGGGCCGCTCGCGCAACCTCGATGGCGGCTTTGCGAATTTCCTCCCGACCCGTCAAGAGATGGCGGTCCAGCACCGTCGTGCTGTCGCCCGAATACTTTGTAGGTTCATCTTCCACGTCACAACTCCAGCGTCATTTTTCGATGAGGGATATTTGCTTCGTCAAACTCGGGCCCGGTGGCCACGAAACCCGCACGCTCGTAAAAGGGGAGTGCGTGCACCTGTGAATTAAGCACCGCCCGCTGCAGGCCTTTGGAGCGCGCAAGATCCACGAGAAACTCAAGAATGGCCATACCGGCACCCTTACCGCGAAATTCGGCCAGAACTGCCATGCGTCCTATTTTACCGTCGCTGCCGGCACAGACCAGGCGGCCCGTCCCGACGATGGACCGGTCAGATCCTATCACCACGGCATGATCACAGCTGTCGTCCAGCCCATCCCATTCCAGCTCGGGATCGACCGCCTGCTCGATAACAAATACCTGTTCGCGCACGGCGCGAATGGCCGCCTGGTCTGCGTCCCAAGACGCCAGCCTAACCTGGTAACTGGTCGCCATCGTTTTCCCAATCATTCTCGAACAGCATCTGGCCTTGATTATATAGTGAAGCGAGCAGCTGTATTTCCGGCCCATCAGGTGACAATGGCCCAAAATCGCCACCAGTAAACTCGCGTTTGGCGCATAGCAGCTGCGCCAGTTGAATTTCGAGCCCGGCAACCCGGTACGTCCGGCCACTTGCAAAAAAACAATGCTCTCCGACACACTGCATATGAGCAAAGATTGCCATGCCATGCCGGCGCAGGGGCTCGCCCGATGTCAGTCTTCTGCTTAATTCACCGGCTGCGATATGTTTAGGCGGAGGCAGTGCTGTCAGCCAGGGCTTGGGGGTGGTCAGAAACTCGCCAAGCTTGATGCGAAAAGTTTCGTCATTGCCTGAACGCTTACCTACGAGGGATCGAAAGCGTTCGAGGGCGCGCTGTCCAATAAGCCCTGGTCTCGACTCGATTACTGCGAGGTCAGGATCGCAATAGCGAGCCGCACCCTCAATATTATTGACACCGATTTCCAGACCGGTCGCAAGTTCAGCCGCCGTCGGCGCCCTGAAACCCACGGACCAGGTGCAGCAAAGGTCTTCGGCTACGCCGTCGTGGGGGATACCCGGTGGCAGGTACAGCACGTCGCCGAGCCCAAGAAGATATTCTTCGCTCACTACGAAAGGCGCAATCTGGCGCAATCCGGCGACTGAAGATTCTTTATGATTTCCTGCCTCTCCGATTTTCCAGCGGCGATGCCCCTGCATCTGGCAAAGAAACACATCGTATTGGTCCACATGCGGTCCGACGCCGCCACCCGGCGCGGCAACGCTGATCATGAGATCGTCAAAGCGCCAGCTGGGGATGAAATCAAAATCGTCCAGAAAGCCCGCCAGCTCCGGCAGATGTTTTTCCACATCGTTGACCAGCAGCGTCCAATCACGCGGCGGCAACCCGGTGAAGTCTTCACTGGCGAACGGCGGCTCGCTGACCATCATCTGGCCATGCGCATCCGGCACCAGCAGGCGCGCCTCGACATCCGGCTCCAGCGCGAGACCGGCAACCTCGTCCGCGCTCAGGGAAAACTGCTGCGGGTCGACAGCGCCGCGCATGAGCAACGGCTTTTTCTGCCAGTGTTGTGTCAGGAACGCGGCGGCGTTAAGACCACCGGGGAGTGCGAGGCCTACCATCCGTCTCAGATTTCTCGCGCCAGGCGTTCGGCCTCTCCGACGTAATCCGATGGCGCGAGTTCCAGCAACTCATCGCGGGCCGCTTCCGGCAGATCAAGCCCGCTGATGAATGAGCGCAGCACGTCTGATGTCACGGCCTGCCCACGGGTCAGTTCTTTGAGTTTTTCATATGGACGCTCGATGCCGTGCCTGCGCATCACTGTTTGCACGGCTTCGCCAAGCACCTCCCAGTTGGCGTTCAGGTCTTCCGTCATTCTTTGACTGTCTGCCTCGAGCTTTCCGAGACCTTTGCAAAATGACTGCAGCGCAATCAGCGTGTGCGCGAGGGCCACGCCAGGGTTTCGCAACACCGTCGAGTCGGTAAGATCGCGCTGCCAGCGCGACACCGGGAGTTTGTCGCTGAAATGTGCGAGTAGCGCGTTGGCCACGCCGAGATTGCCCTCAGCGTTTTCGAAATCGATGGGGTTGATCTTGTGGGGCATCGTGGACGAGCCGACTTCGCCTTCTATTGCTCGCTGCCTGAAATAGCCGACGGAAATATAGCCCCAGATATCGCGACAGGCGTCTATCAGGATATTGTTGATCCTCGCCAGCGCGTCGAAGCCTTCGGCAAGCCCGTCGTGGGGTTCGATCTGGGTTGTGTAGGCATTGAACTCAAGACCGAGACTGGTGACAAAGCGCGAGCATATGTCGGGCCAGTCAAGGTCAGGGTAAGCGACGGCGTGCGCGTTGTAGTTGCCCACCGCACCGTTCATCTTGCCGGGATACGCAATGTCTGCGAAAACCTTGCGCTGTTTTCGGAGGCGAGCAACGAAGTTCGCCATTTCCTTGCCAAGGGTCGTGGGCGAAGCCGCCTGACCATGAGTCCGAGAGAGCATGGGTAGCGACGCATGACGATGAGCCAGTACGGTAAGTGCGTCAATGGCGGCGTCGAGGGCCGGAAGCACAACCTCGTCGCGAGCCGATCTCAGAATCAGCGAGTGGGCGAGATTGTTGATGTCCTCTGAAGTGCAGGCAAAGTGCAGGAATTCGCGGGCGGACTTGAGCTCGTCATGCTCCTCGAAGCACTCTTTGAGATAATACTCAACGGCCTTTACATCGTGATTTGTGCGCGCCTCGATCTCTTTCACGCGCAGCGCGTCGGCGACTTCCAGGCGTTCCGCGATTTCAGTAAGGCGGGTTTGCGCAGTGACCCCGAACGGCGGCACTTCTTCGATCGATTCCTCCGCCGCCAGGTGCTGCAGCCAGCGGATCTCCACCAGCACGCGAGCCTTGATAAGACCGTATTCGCTGACATACTCGCGCAGTGGATTCGTCCGGGAAGCGTAGCGACCATCGACCGGCGAAATTGCGGTAAGGGGATTGAGTTCCATGCGTTTCAGCTCTGCGGTAATGCTAGAATTCGCAATCATACATCAGGGGACTCTGGTCTCGTGATTCACGCAATCTCAGCGCTCTTTTGCCGGTTTACGCAAAGGTCGCTGCGCCTGATCATCAACGTGAGGAAAAGCCATGTCAGCGGACAAGTTTCGGATGGAGCGCGACAGCATGGGTGAATTGAAAGTACCGGCGTCCGCGTTATGGGGCGCCCAGACCCAGCGTGCCGTTAATAACTTCCCCATCAGCGGCCTGACCATGCCGCGGCAATTTATTCGTGCCCTCGGGCTCATCAAGTCAGCTGCGGCTGAAACCAACGCCCAGCTCGGCCTGCTGGATGAGGATATTGCAGCTGCGATCAAACAAGCCGCCGCAGAGGTCGCGGAGGGGCAGCACGACGATCAGTTCCCGATCGACGTGTTTCAGACCGGCTCCGGAACCAGCAGCAACATGAACAGCAACGAGGTCATTGCCCATATCGCAAGCGAGGCAATGGGCAAGTCGGTGCATCCCAACGATCACGTCAATATGTGCCAGAGCAGTAATGACGTTATTCCCACCGCGATCCACCTGAGCGCCGCTTTGGTCATAAATGAGCAGCTTTTGCCAGGGCTCGAGCACCTTGACAAAACGCTGCGCAGCAAGGGCGAGGCGCTCGCCGAGGTTGTCAAAACAGGGCGCACCCACTTGATGGACGCCATGCCCGTGCGCATGGACCAGGAACTGGGCGGATGGGCCAGCCAGATTTCCAACGGCCGAGCCCGGATCGAATCCAGCCTGCCGCGCATCAGGGCGCTTGCGCAGGGGGGGACGGCCGTCGGCACGGGTATTAACGCGCATCCGGATTTTGGCAAAGGCGTCACTCTCGCGCTCTCCGAGGCAACTGGAATTGCCTTCAGACCCAACGATGACTACTTCGAGAGCATGAGCTGCCAGGATGCGGCCGTGGAGATGTCAGGTCAGTTTCGAGTGATTGCGGTGAGCCTGATGAAGATCGCCAACGACCTGCGCTGGATGAACAGCGGGCCCCTGGCGGGTCTCGCAGAAATTGCTTTGCCGTCGTTACAGCCCGGCAGCAGCATTATGCCGGGCAAGGTCAACCCCGTTGTTCCGGAAGCCGTTGCCATGCTCGCAGCGCAGGTTATCGGCAATGACACAACCATCACCGTCGCCGGTCAGTCCGGTAATTTCCAGTTGAACGTCATGTTGCCGGTGATTGCCTATAACCTCATCCAGAGCGGCGAAATACTGGCGAACGGTGCGCGCGTACTGGCCGATTCGGCAATTGCCGGCTTCAGCGTCAATGAGAAGCGGCTCAAGGAGGCTCTCGACAAGAACCCGATCCTGGTCACGGCACTCAACCCTGTCATTGGCTACGAAAAAGGCGCCGCCACCGCGAAAAAAGCCTATGCGGAGGGGCGACCCATCAAAGACGTGGCAAAAGAGACGACAGACCTCGATGATGCCGAACTGGAGCGGCTCCTGGACCCGGCTGAGCTGACGCGCGGTGGCATCAAGAGCTGACCTTAAGTGAGCGTTGAGGCAAGCCTGCTCTGGCGTATCGGTGAGGCTTTACAAGGCACGAAGCCCGGGTCTGTAGAGCAGGCCTTTGAAAGCCTGGCCACGCCGGGCGACCTGCCGGGCAATCTGCGGGGGCTCATCGAAACGCCACTGCGTGAGGCAGCCGTACTGGTGCCCATCATCGACTACCCTGATGAGCCAGCCCTGCTTCTTACGCGTCGCACCGACGCGCTGCGCCAGCATCCGGGACAAATTAGCTTCCCCGGGGGCGCCCTTGAGGAAACGGACGAGGGGCCGGTCGGCGCTGCCGTCAGGGAAACGGAAGAAGAAACCGGCATGGATACCACCGACCTAGAGATCCTTGGTTTTTTGGACACCTACCTGACCATCACCAGCTTCGCCATCACCCCGGTGGTGGCGCGAATCCCCCCTGGCAAACCCCTCAGGCCTGATCCTGCGGAGGTTGCAGAGCTATTCGAGGTGCCGCTGAAATTCGTGCTGGACCGCGCAAACGTAAGGCGCCACGTGGGGCGACGGGGTGAACTCCGCGTGAGCTACTATTCAATCCCGTATCAAGACAAAAACATATGGGGCGCCACCGCTGGCATGCTCGTCAATCTTTCGTCTAAGATCTTTTAATATATAAATTAGTCTGTTATGAATGATATCCAGAATCTACTTGATATAATGACCAAGCTGCGCGACCCGGCCAGCGGATGTCCCTGGGACGCCGAGCAGACCTTCGCCACCATCGCGCCTTACACCATCGAGGAAGCTTACGAAGTCGCCGAAGCCATCGAGCGTGAAGATATGGGCGAGCTTCGCGATGAGCTTGGCGACCTGCTGCTGCAGGTGGTCTTCCACGCCCGCATGGCAGAAGAGGCCGGGCACTTCGACTTTTTTGACGTGGTGGAGGCGATTGCCGACAAGCTAATAAGAAGGCACCCGCATGTGTTTTCCGAAGGTTGTTCGGCGAGAGATGCCGAGGCGCAGCAGATGGCCTGGGAGCGCGATAAGGCCAGCGAGCGCGAGGGGCGGCCACTGCTGTCGGACATACCCTTGGCCATGCCAGCGCTCAAGAGGGCGCAAAAGCTCCAAAAGCGCGCCGCTTCCATTGGCTTCGACTGGCCCGATAGCCAGGGGGCAAGGACCAAGGTCTCCGAGGAACTTGACGAGCTGGATCGGGAAATTGCCGCAGTTCGCAAACAAGTCGGGGGCAGCGCACCCTCAAATGGCGACAAGCAGTTTGATGAACTCGGGGACCTGCTATTTGCCGTCACAAACCTTGGCCGCAAGCTAGGTTTTGATGCGGAGGCGGCGCTGAGGCACTGCAACGCCAAGTTCGAACGACGGTTTGGGGCCGTTGAGGCAGGGATTGTGGCAACCGGCAGCAGCCTGGAGCAGGCTTCGCTGGAGGAAATGGACGGGCTCTGGAATAAGGCCAAAAACGCTGAAAAATGATGTTCAGGAGCGGTTCAGCCGACCTTACCTAGTATGACGCCGTATAGCGGGGTGGTGTATCCCGTTTTCAGGCACCCGGGCCGGTTAAACCAGGTCCGGATTGAGGAGAGCAGAAATGAACATCAGACAGTCAAAAATATGGATAGTGGCAGCTGGTCTCGGCCTCGCGAGCGCAACGCCGGCCCTGGCTGAACACGAGGTGAGCGATGGCTATCAGTATGCCTACGCGAATGTCGTTGACGTCCAGCCTATTGTCCGTTACGTCACGGTCGAATCGCCGGTGCGGGAGTGCTACACCGTAAACCGGGTTGTGAAGACACGGCGAAATGGCGGCAATGCGGCGGGGGCAACCCTTGCTGGCGCAATCATTGGCGGCGTCATCGGCAACCAGTTCGGCAGCGGCAGTGGCCGTGCAGCAGCAACCGCAGCAGGCGTGGTCATCGGCAGCTCCATCGCCTCGGATAATGCCCGACGGAATACGACTGGGGCGCGCGTCAGGCAGCCCGTGAAGCAGTGCGATATTTCCTACGAGACCCATGAGGAAGAGCGCATCGATGGCTATCGAGTGACCTACGTTTACCGTGGCACCGAATATCGCACGCGGATGCAGCGTCATCCTGGTGAACGTATCAAGGTGCGTGTGCTGGTCGAACCAGTGAGCCGCGGCTAAGGGCGCTGGGAAGCACCCGGCCATTGCTCTACCATTGCGCCATGTCATACCCGACCATGAACCGAACAACCGCAAAATGGCTCCTGATCCTGGCTGTGCTGCTTTTGCTTGCAGGACGCACAGCGGCAGCGCCCAGCCCATCGGAGGACCACTTTGCGTACGGTTCGGTAAGCGCGCCTGCGCAGCCAGGGCAACGCTCCCTGGCCCAGGACAGAGTGAGCCTCGACGAGGCGGCGGCGATGGTGCGACGCCAGACAGGCGGTCGCATCATTAAAGCGAGCTCACGGTCATCGAACGGCAGGACGGTGCATTTCATTCGCGTGCTGACTCGAGATGGCAAGGTCTTCACGGTTCGCGTCGATGCGGCCAGTGGAAGGGTGCTTTAGTCAGGTGCGGGTTCTGATCGTAGAAGACGAACAGGAACTGCGCGACGCCCTGGTCCGGCGATTTCGTGATGAGGGCTTCGTAGTGGATGCCGCCGCGGACGGTGAAGAGGGGCTCTACCTCGGTCGGGAATATCCCATGGACCTCGCCGTGGTGGACCTGGGTCTGCCCAAACTTAACGGCATGGACATGATTCGCAAGCTCCGCGAGGGAGGGCGGGACTTTCCCGTGCTGATTCTCACCGCGCGCGACAGCTGGCAGGACAAGGTCGAGGGCCTGCAGAGCGGGGCGGATGACTACGTGACCAAGCCTTTTCACATGGAGGAGATTCTCGCACGAACCAACGCGCTTTTGCGGCGGTCCGGGGGCTGGTCACAGGCTACTTTGCAGTGCGGTCCGATCCAGCTCGATACGCGCAGCCAGGCCGTAACCGTTGGCGACAAAGAAATCGACCTGACGTCGTTTGAATACAAGGTGCTGGAATACCTCATGCTGCACGCGGGCGAGGTAATTTCTAAAAGCGAATTGACCGAGGCGCTGTATGAGCAGGATTTTGATCGCGACAGCAATACCATAGAAGTTTTTGTAGGCAGGCTGCGCCGCAAGCTCGACGCAGATGGTGAGCTAAAGCCCATTGAAACCTTGCGAGGTCGCGGCTATCGACTTGCTCTCGAACGCAGCGCAGCCTGATGCAGTCCCTGAGTGCACGCCTGCTGCTGACGCTCGGCATTGTCTTGCTGGTTTTTTTCGGTGTGACCGTGTTCGTGCTGGATCTGAGCTTTCGGGGCGCGGCGGAAGAAGCTGTTCGTGAGCGGCTCGATGTACATACCATTGCGTTGTTGTCGGCGGCGGAACCGGAAAACGGCGCACGGCTGGAATTTCCCGCGCCTATGCCTGAATCCCATTTCGAGAACCCGGGTTCCGGCTTGTTTGGCAGCATCACGCGCCCGGGCGGCGAGCCAATCTGGCGCTCACCGTCCCTCGTCGGCAATGCCATAGCGTTCCCGGACTATCTCGCCACCGGGGAACGTCTCTTCTCGCGAACGCAGGCCGCAGACGGCAGCGACGTCTTTACCCTCAGCCTCGGCATTGAGTGGCAGCTGGAAGGCCGCGAGAACCTGCCGCTGGTCGTGAACGTCGCAGAGTCCATGAATGCGTTTAACGCCCAGGTCGAGGGTTTCAGGCGGCAGCTGCTCGGCTGGTTTGCAGGTCTCGCTTTTCTCTTGCTGGCTGCGGTAGCCGCAATCCTCGGCTGGGTTCTCGCACCCCTGAGGCGCGCCGAAAACGAAGTGCGAGGCATCGAACACGGCGTGCGCGACGTTTTGAGCGAGGACTATCCGCGAGAGCTCAAAGGCCTGACTCGCCATACGAATATCTTACTGGACATGGAACGGACGCGATCGGCGCGCTACAAGGATACGCTTGGCAACCTCGCGCACAGTATCAAAACGCCTCTTTCCGTGATTCGCAATGCGTTGGCAGACGATTCCGATGCCGGACAAAAAGCCAACCTGATCAACACGCAGGTCTCACGCGTGCAAACTATCGTCGACTATCAGCTGAAGCGCGCGGCCGTTTCCCAGGGCAGCCTGTCGGTGCGAGCGATTGATGTCCAGGCGTGTGTTGAGGAGCTCATCGATACCCTGGATAAAGTTCATGCGTCCAACTCACTCAAGGTTCATCCCAATATTGAAGAGGGCCTTCAGTTTCTTGGGGATCGCGGCGATTTCCTTGAGATTGTCGGCAACCTGCTGGACAACGCTTACAAATGGTCAAAGTCGCAGGTCCTGGTAAGCGCAAAGAGCAGTGATCTCAAAATCGGCCACGGAAAGGCGATGCAGCTGGTTGTTGAAGATGACGGCCCGGGCATCGCGGATGAACAGCGAGATCTCGTGCTCAGCCGGGGAGGGCGGGCCGACGAGCATATAGACGGCCATGGCATCGGGCTTGCCGTCGTCAAAGAAACCGTTGAGCTTCTGAGCGGGAGCCTCGAAATCGGCCGCTCGTCGCTGGGTGGCGCAAGAATTTCGGTCGCGCTGCCCGCGCGCTGAATCCGCCATGCGTGCCGCGTGGCACTGCAGACCCGACGCACCTTGATATATTAGTCAATTCCTGTCCCGTAGACTGGCGGCCACGGCGGGTATTTCGTACAGTCACTGTAGCGGCTTTCGCCGCCGGCTATTTTTGTCAGGGAGTTCGAAAGTGGGCGTTGGAATCGTCGTCGATTCAGTTTGCGATTTACCTCGAGCCATCATCGATCGTTTCGGCATCGAAATCTTGCCTGTGGCCCTGCATTTCGGCGACAACGTCTTCGAAGATATGCGCGACCCCGAGGCCGCCCAGGCGTTTTATCGAGACTACCTGAGCGAAAGGAACATCGACTTCCGTACGCGGGCGCTGGACGTCGAGACAATGACCCAGCTGTTTCTTGATAGATTCGTTCTGAAATACAGCAAGGTACTGGTTATCGCATGCGCGTCTTCGCGCAGTCGCCTGTTTAAAAACGCCACGCAGGCATCCTACGCACTGCTCAAACTCCAGCGGCATCGGCGCCAGGCGGCAGGACTGCCGGGCAGCTTCGCGCTTCGGATTGTTGACAGCAAGAGCCTGTATGCCGGCGAGGCCATCGTTGCCCACGAGGCAGTTCGAATGGCCGATGACGAAAGTCAGGGCCTGGAGCACATGCGCCAGTCACTTGAGGAACTCGGTGACAAAGTCGTCACTTACCTCGTACCAGACGATCCATTTTATCTGCGCTTTCGGGCACGCGAAAAAGGCGAGAGGAGTATCGGTGCAGTTGGTTACCAGGTAGCTCGAATGTTTGATTTGAAGCCCGTCGTCCGATTTACGCAAGGCAGGTCAGGCGTGGTGAGCAGACCGCAGGGATTTGAGTCTGCTTTGGGATTCGTATTCGATGCGGCACGCGACGCGATCAGCTACGGGCTAGCCAAGCCGCTGATCGCAATGAGCTACGCAGGTGATCCGGCGAGAATGCGCGAGCGCGACACCTACAAGTCTTTCGCCGCGTTTGCGGAAAGCCAGGGCGTTGAGCTGACCCTGGCTGTTATGAGCGTCACCTCGGGCATCAATGTCGGGCCAGGCGCCTTCTCACTGGCCTTTGCAAAATAATTGCCTGAAGCCTGTGGTGGGGAATTACCCCGGTGGATTGCGCTTCGATTTAGCCAGCAGCGGCTCGATAAGGTCCATGGGCAACGGGAAGATAATCGTCGAGCTCTGCTCGCTGGCCACTTCCGTCAACGTCTGCAAATAACGCAGCTGAATGGCCTGGGGCTGACTCGAAAGCTTTTCCGCCGCCGCCACCAGGCGCTCGGAGGCTTGCTCCTCGCCCTCGGCGTGAATGACCTTGGCGCGCCGCGAACGCTCGGCCTCCGCCTGCGCGGCGATTGCTCGAATCATGCTTTCGTTAAGGTCGATATGCTTGATCTCCACGTTGGCGATTTTTATGCCCCATGCATCTGTGTGGGGATCAAGAATTGTCTGTATGTCTGAATTCAATTTGTCCCGCTCAGACAGCATCTCGTCGAGATCGTGTTTGCCAAGCACCGAGCGCAGCGTCGTCTGGGCCAGCTGACTGGTTGCCTCGTAAGGTTGAGCGACTTCGATGATCGCCTTCTTCGGATCAACGATTCGGAAATAGATCACCGCGTTGACCTTTACCGACACGTTGTCGCGAGAAATCACGTCCTGCGTCGGCACGTCCAGCACGTTGACGCGCAGATCGACCTTCACCATCTTCTGGATGACGGGGATGATGAGTATCAGGCCGGGACCCTTGACCTTGTAAAAGCGGCCGAGGTTGAAAACCACTGCGCGCTCGTACTCTTTCAAAATCCTGAAGGCGTTAAAGATAACCCCCAAGATAAATACAACCGTGACAATTCCGAAAATTCCAAATGTTTCAAACATCAGCTTGCTTCCTGTGATTGTTCTGGCTCGACGTTCAGCACCAGTCCGTCAATAGCCGTAACGCGGACGCGCTGACCATTGCGTACCGGCGCGCTGCTCACGGCGCTCCACGATTCTCCATGAATAAATACGTTTCCCGTGCGTTCGAAATCCTCGCGCGCGACCGCAAACGCGCCGAGCATCGCCTCAAGTCCCGTTTCGACTGGCCGCCTGAAGCTCTTAACCGCAAATAGAATAATGCCAAAAACCAGTGCCCCGCTGAAAAGTGCGAGACCACCTATGAGTGGCTTTGAAACGGCAAAGCCGGGCGCTTCGGTATCGATGAGAATAATCGAGCCGAATACGAAGGCGAGAATACCGCCGATCCCCAGCGCACCAAAACTCGGCACAAATGCCTCGGCGGCCATCAGAACAATGCCGAGCACAATTAATGCAAGGCCAGCGTAGTTAACGGGCAGGACCTGGAATGCATACAAGGCCAACAGCAGGCATATTGCGCCCACCACGCCGGGTACAAGCGCCCCGGGGTTATAGCCCTCGAAGATCAGCCCGTAAATGCCGATGAGCATCAGCAGGTAGGCAATCGTCGGATTGGTGATGACTGCCAGCAGCTTCGTTCGCCAGTCAGGCTCCAGACGCTCGACCACGGCACCTGCTGCCGCAATGGTCTTTTCGCCGTCGCTCATCACAACTGTGCGGCCCTCAATTTTTGCGAGCAGATCAGGAATATCCGCAGCGATCACGTCAATAACATTTTGCTCAAGGGCTTGCTCGGCCGACAGGTTGGCCGCGTCCCTGACCGCTTTTTCTGCCCAGTCCGCGTTGCGACCGTGGGTTTCGGCAAGACCCCGGATGTAGGCAATGGCATCGTTAATTGTTTTACGTTCCATTGCAGTGCCGCCCGACGACGGCTGCTCACTGCCAGCTTTGGCATCTGTATCGGCGTCCGGGCCGCCTTCTTTGTTGGCTTCCGTATTGGGCTGCGCGTCAGCGCCGCCCTTGTCGGCGGGCTGGGTTCCGCCCGGTGGTGACCCGCCAATTGCCACCGGCGTTGCCGATCCAAGGTTGGTGGCGGGCGCCATCGCAGCGACATGGCTGGCATAGAGTATGTACGTACCCGCACTCGCTGCTCTCGCACCGCGAGGCGTAATGTAGGTGACGACCGGCACCGGCGAAGCCAGGATTGCCTGAATAATTTCACGCATCGCCGAATCCAGACCGCCAGGCGTATCGAGGGCCAGGATCATTACCGCGTCGCCTCGCTCGGCGGCGCGATCGATACCCTTGCGTATGAAGTGACTGGTTGCCGGTCCGATGGCGTCCTGCACTTCAATAAGCGTTGCCGTTTTCGGTGTGCTTTCTTCACTGGGCTGCGCCACAACAACAGTTACCGCTCCTGCCAGTGCTATCAGCATGCTCAGCAGGCCGAACACCCTGAATGTCTTTGTCCTGAATATCATGAGTGAATTTTAGCATCCCTTCTGGAGTCAGGCCGAGCAGATTTTCGGCGAGCGCTCTCAGCTATACTCCACATAGTCGCGAGGGGCCACGCCTCGGAAACTGAAGCAATTACAGCAACCTGCCAACGGCTTTGGCGCCCGGACCGGTCATCGTGAACTGTTTTTCTGTACAAGAATCTCGACCGGGCAGCAGTGAAGCGCACAGACATGCCAACAAAAAATGAGTAAGAGGAGACTATCAGGCCGATGCCGAAGCAACCGCAGCTAAAAATTTTTACGACGGGCGGCACTATCGACAAGGTGTATTTTGACGCCCGGAGCGAGTTCGAAATTGGCGAGCCGCTCATCGGAGCGATTCTCACGGAAGCGCAGGTCGCGTTTGATTTCGAAGTCGTGCAGCTTATGCGCAAAGACAGCCTTGAGCTGAATGACGAGGACAGACGAACAATTCGCGAAGCGGTTCAGGCGGCACCGGAATCGCGCATAGTCATTACCCACGGCACCGACACCATGGCTGCTACAGCCGAGGCGCTGCTCGGGATTGATGACAAGACCATTGTCCTGGTGGGCGCGCTCAATCCCGCACGCTTTCGCTCGAGCGACGCCATTTTCAATATCGGTCTGGCTACGGGTGCCGTGCAGGCAATGCAGCCGGGTGTTTATATCGCCATGAACGGTCGGATTTTCAGTGCCGGGCACGTAAAGAAAAACCGGGACGCCAATCGTTTCGAAGAAACTGACTGACGACCCGGTTCACAAACCGAATACAGGTTGCGGCTCAGAGATCCATTTCGATGTCGATGTCTCCGCTCATAGAGTTAGCGCGGACGCGCGCTTTGCTTTTTCCATGGGTGTACATCAACTCTGATCCTGGTGAGTATTTACTCTTGCGCGTCGGCTCGATGCCAAGAATCCTTCCTATGTCGCCGCTGAAACTGGTCAGTTCATACTCCGCGGCGTAGTTCTTCGGCAAGCTGACTTCGATGTCGCCGCTCACCGATTCCATGTGAACCTCGGCATCCTTTAACAGATCCAATGAGCCCTCAATATCGCCCGACACTGTTTTAAGCCGCGCCTCTTTTACATCGCGCGCTGCCAGCTCAATATCACCGGAAACAGATTCTGCCCACACCTCGCCCGCAAGCCCGCTGCCTTCTATCTCTCCGCTGACGCTGTACAGACTGACTTCTTTAATTTTTCCATTGCCCATGACATGCAGGTCGCCGCTTACCGTTCTCAGCTCGGCTTCTTCACCCTCAACGCGGCTGTGCAGGTCACCGCTTACTGTACGCACGCGCTGCATACCTCGAATACCGTCTATGTTGACGTCAGCACTGACGGTTTTGACCTTCAGGTGAGCGGAGTGGGGCGCGCGTATCATCAACTTTGTCCCGTCACTGTTGCTTCGCCAGCTGTTGTAGTCTCTCTTTTCCTTACGCTGCTCGACCTTGACCAGGATCTCGTCACCGTCGACATCGAAAATCAGCTTCTCTGCCTCTTTGCCCAATGTACCTGTCACCTCAACTTCGTTTTGTGACCAACCGCTGATGACGACTTCTCCCTCGGTGCTGATTACCATGAGCAAGCCGTCTTTCTTGAGGGCTGCGCGCTCGTTGATTTCGGTCGATGCCAGGCTTACCGGGACGGCAAAAACAAGGGCACATAAAAATATCAGGCGTTTCATAAATCAATCCTCCGGCCAGGCACCTCTGGCATGCTGCTAATTTCGGTCATGACCTGCAGTTCCTGTTCATAGGTGCTCAGCAGCAGGTCCTGTAAATCGGCGTTATCAGGGTCACTCGCCAGCGCCATGCTGATCTCGTTCAGGCTGCCGCGAATCGAAGCGAGGTTCTGGCGCACCAGACCCTGCATCTCGGGGGACAGTTCTGTTAACCGTCCTTCCAGTTTGTTTTCAAGCCGCTTGCGATTCGCGAGGAATCCAGCGTCCAGCATCGCACTCGCTGACTGAGCCGAAGTATCGGCCGGGCGCGACTGGTCGAGCGGACCCGGCTTCATCAGTGCAAACGTCAGCGCCGATGCAGCGACAGCTATACTCGCTGCCGACACGATCGGGCTGTTCCACCAGTTCATGCGTGATCCCACACGGCCCTCCGTGACCTGCATGCGATCGTGTATCTCCGGCCACAAGTCGCGGCCCGGGCGAATATCCCGGGGCAACTCGCTCACCACTTTTTCAAGTTCAACGAAGTCTTCATCGGCGTAGTCTTTTGTATTCATGCTTCCAGTCTCATTTTCAATAGTCGTCGCGCCCGATGCAGCTGCGCTTTGCAGGTACCGGGCGCGAGACCGAGGAATTCCGCCGCCTCGTTGTGCTGGTAACCGTGAATACCGCAAAGGACAAATACGTTGCGGGCGCCCACGGGCAGCTTGAGGATGGCGCTTTCTATATCCAGCGTATCGCCGGCCTTTTCACTTCGTTCAGCAGACCGAGTCTCGCCGACGGCTTCGAGGTATCTGATTTCGCGCCCGGAGCGTCTTTGCATCGTCAGCACCTCGTTTACAGCAATCCGGTGCAGCCACGTGCCAAAGGCACTGTCGCCGCGAAAACTGCTGAGCTTGCGCCAGGCCTTGATAAAGGCTTCCTGCGTGCAGTCTTCCGCGAGACCGCAGTCACCTGTCATGCGCAGGCACACGGCGTAGACCCTTCCCGAATACAGCTCATATAAGGACTGGAAGGCCTGTGTGTCGCCCTGTCTCGCCTGCGCGAGTATCTGGCGAGATTCAGATTGTTCCCCGTCTTTGCCGGTTTGACCCGTCTTGTCGGCCTTGGCGACTGCCATCTTCAAGCCTCTTCCCCAAAAATTGTTTTTGATCTTATCCTTTGGATGCGGGTCGGGCAGCAATTGGTTTAAGTCGAGGTGAAAAAAAACGCGCCAGATGACGCGTTTTTCGGTTCAGGGAGGGTGATCGGGATCCCTAGCCGCTGCCAAGATCGAACTTGATGCCCTGTGCCAGCGGCAAGTCACTGCCCCAGTTGATGGTGTTGGTCTGCCGTCGCATGTAGGCCTTCCAGCTGTCAGACCCCGCCTCGCGGCCGCCACCGGTTTCCTTTTCGCCCCCAAAGGCGCCGCCGATTTCGGCGCCGGAGGTGCCGATGTTGACGTTGGCAATGCCGCAATCGCTGCCGGCGGCCGACAAAAAGCGTTCCGCATGCTGGACATTGTCCGTGAATATCGCCGAGGAGAGCCCTTGCACGACCCCGTTATGCATCGCAATGACCTCGTCGAGCGTTGAAAACGAAATCATGTACAGGATCGGCGCAAACGTCTCCTGCTGTACGACATCCCATTCGTTCCTGGCAACGGCTATGGTCGGCTCGACAAAATTGCCTGGTCTGTCCAGTTCCTTCGCGCCGCACAGAATCTCGCCGCCCTGACCCTTTATGGCCTCGATGGTTTCCAGGTATCGCTTGACTGACGACTCGTCGATCAGCGGCCCCATAAGTGTCGATGCGTCCAGCGGGTCGCCGATGCGAATCTGCCCGTAGGCATTCACCAGCGTTTTTTTAAGCCCGTCGAAATGCTTCTCATGGACAAAGAGCCGGCGCGTGGAAGTGCAGCGCTGGCCAGCAGTCCCTACTGCGCCAAAAACGATTGCCGGTACCGCGAGTTCGAGGTTCGCAAACTCGTCGACGATGAGTGCGTTGTTGCCACCTAGCTCCAGCAAACTCTTGCCGCTGCGTGCGGCCACCTGCATGCCCACTTTGCTGCCAATCGCGCATGAACCAGTAAAGGAGACCAGGTTGATACGGCGATCGTCGACAAAATCTTTCGCCAGCGCGTTGTCCTCGCCATCGATGAAAAGCTGGAAGATGCCCGGGAAACCTGCTTTCTCAAGCGCTTCGTTGCAAATGCGCTGCACCGCGACCGCGCAGAGCGGCGTTTTTGGAGAGGGCTTCCAGATCGTCACGTTCCCGCAGACGGCAGATATGAACGCATTCCATGCCCACACGGCAACGGGAAAATTAAATGCGCTGATGACGCCAACCAGCCCCAGGGGGTGGTACTGCTCATACATGCGGTGCTGTGGCCGCTCCGAGTGCATAGTATTGCCATACAGCATCCGCGACTGCCCGACCGCAAAGTCGCCGATATCGATCAT
>JABDLF010000068.1 GCA_013003115.1 Gammaproteobacteria bacterium | reverse complement strand
GCCACCTTCCGGGATTCCCATGCCACCGTTGGCGACCGATGCCGCGATTTCCCTGTCGGCATCATTTTCCTGGTTGAGCACGCCGGCCGTGAAATGTATGACGAACATCCTGCGATCGCAGGGATCGGCCGTGTCGAGCGGCGATTTGTAGCTATAAATCGGGCTGCCCGAGGGGCTCGTTTCGACAACCTCGATGCTTTCGTCCCAGGAAAGTTCCGGGAAATTAACATCGAGGTTAAAGTTTTTGTTGCCGGCGTAGTCACCGTAGCCATTGTGACCGTTGTGTACGCGCTGGCCGGTGAGGTAGCGGAAAAGCTCAAAATAGAGTTCACGGCCCTGCAGCTTGTGGCTCAGGTTGCCCTGGGGTGTAGGCATCGTATCGAGAAAATTATGAAAGCGGGCCTTGGAGCCGTTAGAATCGCCGACCTGCAAGGCAGAGGCGCCCATGGCAATATAGCCGCCGCCGGCGCTCTTGTTGGCGTTGGGGCCATCCTGGCCTTGGCTGTCGTGGTTCATGAACAGCCCGACATCCACGCCTTCTATAGGCTCAAAAACCTGCTTGAGCACCGCACGCAATACGTCGAAGTTCGTGTATGTGTTTTTTTCCGGCATCCAGCCCTCTGCGATCAGTTGATCGCATTCGCCGTCCTGGCAGGCCGTGGAGCCGAGACTGGGGCGGTAGTCGATGGAGATCATCACCAGAGGGTTGTCCGCACTGTTGGCCGCGTTGGCATAGATATCGGTGTCGTCGGCCAAGGCCAGCGGAAGCAGGATCAGCGAAGCCGCGAGGGCGGATAGCAAGCGAAATTTCATTGTGTATGTCCTCAAAGGTTCCGTCCTCAATTTCTCGGAATCAAAACGAGCATGCCTTCGACAACCTGGGTGCGGCCGAGGTTGTCTACCGAACGGTCAAAAGAGGCTTGTATGGTGTACTGCACCCCGCCGAACTTCTCGACGCTGGTGGACAGGCTTCTCGGGATCGGGATTTCCTCGCCACGCGTCACCACTGCGCCCAGGCTCCCTTTGCTGAGGTCCGAGGCGAACAGCCCGTTGGCGAAACTGATGGTATTGCGGTTGCAGCCCGCCTCTTTGGCGGTACAGATCGTGAATCCCGGATTGCCGATGACCGGAACATTGGCGGGTGTCGCGACAATGGCATCCGCCAGCGCCTGAGCCGACATAAAGGACGACAGGCTGGACTCCTGATTGCCCGCCATCTTGAGCTCGAGGTGGCTGGTGCGCAGTGCCGATACGCTGATAAGTGTGATGACCAGCAGCAACATCAGCGACACGAACAGGGCGGCGCCTTTTTGTTTCGAGTAGCTGGATACTTGGTTCATCTTCAGACTCCCAGATTCCTGAAATTCTTGATATTGCGCAGCATCACGGTGGTGCTGTAAACGCGGCGATAAAAGTTGTCATTGGGCTTGAAGGCCGGCTTGTTGCTGATCTGGAATGTCTTGTCGTTGATGTAGTGCTGATCGGCTTCAATGCTGCGCGCCAGCAGGTACACTTTGACTGACATGACCTGGCTTAGCTGGGCGGCCGTGGGCGAGTTCACATACTGGTCGGCGGAGCCGTTGGCATCGGTGTCGAGACCGAACTCGATCTGCATGTCTTCGATGCCTGGCGCCAGGCAATCATCGCGGACCGTTGGTATGGCACCGCTGGTGTCGAGCAACTTGCGGCAAAGCGTCGGAATCTGGTCACCCGCAACCTGGAAGAAATTGCGCACGTAATAGATGGTCGGTGTGTATTCCCAATGGTCGAAAGGCGCGGGCACAGGCGCCGCCGGCGGCGAGTCTTCCGGATGCTTCAGCAGCAAGCCGACGATGCCATTGGACTTCAGGTAGACGGTATTGTTGGTTAGCGGGAGCGTCGTGCTGCCCGCGGTGCGCTTGATGCCCACCAGGTCACTTCCTACAACGACTTCAGCCCCACTGACGCAGCTGAACTGGGTGGAGGCAGTGACGCCTGTGGCATTGTCGACCTGGGCGAGATAGCTGGACATCTCGTAGATCCAGCCGGGCGTGCCCGCAGGCCCGCAGTCGGTTGCCAGAGCCAGGCTGGTATCCTGAGCTGCCAGGCCGGTGTCGATGATTTCGCCAAAGAAACTCGTCATGGCGAGATCGCGCGCCATCTCGTTCAATGCAAAGCGTGCGTCCTCCTGCATGCGAGCGATGCGTTCGTTCTGCTTGAAGCTGGCGCGGTTCTGGGTAAACAGAGAGACCATCGCGAGCATCAGCACGAGGCCGATCAGCATGGCAATCATGAGCTCGATCATGGAAATACCGGCCTGTTTCTTGTAGATAAACTTCATCGATGACTGCAATCAGTCGACGTTGATGAATGTCGTGATCGTCATGACCCGACGGTATTCGTCGTCGCTGCCATACAGGCCGCTGCCGGCACCACAGGCGATGACCTGGTTGGTAGGCACTTCCGTGATGCCGCGCCAGACGACGGTGACGGCATACAGGCCGCTCGAGCCGTCAGCCGGCCCGGTCACGCAGGCGGTGGCGTCGGCAAGACCGCCGGAGTTTGCGTTGTCCTTGAGTTCCAGCGCACCGTTCAGCGAACGTTGCCATTCCCAATGATCCCGGGCCGCAAGTTCTTGCGCCGTGCAGGACGAGGCCTTGCAGTCCTTGAGCGGCGTCGCCATGACGTTTTTAACGCCCAGCGACGCACCAGGCGCGGCCAGATAGGAAGACAGGCCGTCAGGATTGGCGCGCATCCGCTCAAAAATATCGAATGTGAGCTGTGATGCTGTGGTGCGCTGCACAGCGTCGAAATTGGCGCGCTTGGCAACGGTCTGTAGCGAGACGGTGCCAAGGATGCCGACGGCAAACACCATCATGCTCACCAGGACTTCGATGAGGCTGAAGCCGCCCTCGAAACGCGAGGTAATACCCATATTGGCGCTTTTCTCGGTTCTCAACATGATGGCGAGCCTCCGTCCATTGTGTACTGGGAGGCCCGCGGTCTGCCGCTGGCCTCGATGACTACGGTCTTGGCCTTGCCGGCACCACGCTTGTCGCAAAAAGTGAACTGCCCGGTGTTGTCGCGCGGCGTGTTGGCCATCGCCCGGCCATTGGGCCGGTAGGTAATAAAGGTGGAAAACTCGGCGCTCTTGGCTGTTACCTTGCGCGCTGCGCCGGAGCTTTTGATCACCGGTTCGCCGGCATTCAGGTTGCTGTCGTTATTGTTGTCGGCATATACCAGCCAGCCGTCACTCCAGTCGGCGGTGGCATCGCAGCTCGTGCCGTTGGTGCTGGTGCAGAGCGTGACCCGCGTATTCTTGGTAATTGCTTCGCTGCGTGCGAGGCTCAGACCGGCGATTAACTCGTTGACCTCGGCGGTCTGCGAATTACTGAGGACCAGGCTCTGGTAGCTTGGAATCCCCATGCTGATCAGAATAGTGCCGACCGCGAGAGTGGCCAGCAATTCGGCCAGCGTCATTCCACTTTGTTGCTTCATCTCGTTTCGGGCTCCATGAATCATGTGCACGAGAATACGGATTGCGCGGCGGATGGTGTGTGAGGGGGGTCACACATATTTGACTAAGTTCGTGTTTAACATGTTGTTTTTACGATGTTTTCGATGAACGGCTTGCGGTGAAGGACGCACGGCATTTGTCATAATTCAAAGTTGCCGTTGCTTGTTTCGATTTGCTCACTCAAAGTTTCAGTGCCGGGAAAATGGGTAAGCCGATTCGAGTGAGTTCGATGAGCGTCACAAGGGGCGGCGTGCCGGCGGGTCGGGATAGGGCCATCGCCTGCCGAGCTGGCCGTTGTCAAGATATACGGTGCCAGGGCTTGCGATTGCCCCGATGAGTTACAATTATTGCTGCTTGTCGGAGGGCCATTAATGAAAATTCTGCTCGCCAATCCCCGCGGTTTCTGCGCGGGCGTAGATCGCGCCATCGAAATCGTTGAGCGCGCGTTGGAGCTGTTCGGCCCTCCCATTTACGTACGGCATGAGGTCGTGCACAACAAGTTCGTGGTCGACGGTCTGCGAGACAAGGGCGCAATTTTCGTTGACGAACTTGATGAGGTGCCCAACGGCGCCCATGTCGTCTTCAGCGCCCACGGCGTCGCGAGGTCGGTTCACGACGACGCGGACGTTCGGGGACTCAAGGTTTTCGACGCCACCTGTCCCCTGGTGACCAAAGTACACATGGAGGTCAGCAAATACTCGAACGAGGGCCGCGAAGTGGTTCTTATCGGGCACGCCGGGCACCCGGAAGTCGAGGGCACGATCGGGCAGTTCGATGAGAGGTCGGGCGGCAGCATTTACCTGGTGGAGACGCCGGAGGATGTTCGCAAGCTTGAGATTGCAGACCCTGATCGTGTCGCTTTCGTGACGCAGACGACGCTCTCGGTGGATGACACGGCGGAAATGATCGAGGTGCTGCGCCAGCGTTTTCCCGCGCTCACCGGGCCGCGCAAGGAAGACATTTGCTATGCGACCCAGAACCGCCAGGACGCCGTCAAGATGCTGTTGAATGACTGCGATGCGCTGGTCGTGGTTGGGTCCGTGACCAGCTCCAATTCCAACCGCCTGGT
>JABDLF010000061.1 GCA_013003115.1 Gammaproteobacteria bacterium | reverse complement strand
ATACCGTGGTAACGCCGTAAGCAGTATAGATTTCGAGTTCGTCTACATGGTCAAGATGCACATGGGCATCGACAAGCCCGGGGCTCAGGTAACGATCACTTACATCGATGCGCTGTGCCCTGCGCGGGATTCTTTTTGCGCCGCCCGAATAGATCCCCGCGATCTTGCCCTGGCTGATCCAAACGTCCCGGTTTTCATAGACTTCGCCGCGCTCGACATCGACAACATGGCCACCGGCCAACACCAGGTCGACGGGCGGCCCCTCTGGCGCCGACGCGCAGCCAGCACTGAAAAACAGCACGAACAGGAAAGAGGCTAACGCGCGATTCATCACTGCATTCTACACGCTGGCCTGAATGCACGGCTTGCCAGTCGAGCTGCAAGTAAGCCAGGCCCGAACGCCGATCCTCAGGTATTACCCGCGCTTTGCCTCGATATATTTCTTCACGAGGTCGCGCAGCAGATGCAGCGGCACCGACCCGTTCTTGAGCACCACCTCGTGGAACTCGCGGATATCGAACTGATCACCCAATGATGCTTTGGCTTCCTGGCGCAGCCTCAGGATTTCCATCATGCCGACCTTGTAAGCAGTGGCCTGCCCCGGCAAAACAATGTAGCGCTCGATTTCTGACACCACGTCGGTTTCTGCCATGCCCGTGTTGGCGAGCATGTAATCGATGGCCTCCTCGCGCGTCCAGCGCTTGGCATGAATGCCAGTGTCTACAACCAGGCGCACGCCGCGAAACAGTTCGGCCTGCAGGCGACCAAGGTTGTCATAGGGATCATCCTGAAAGCCCATTTCCCAGGCGACACGCTCCGAGTACAGCGCCCAGCCCTCTGCGTAGGCAGTAAAGCCAGTCTGCTTGCGAAATTCCGGCACGCCCTCTAGCTCGCGCTGCGTAGCGATCTGGTAATGATGGCCCGGCACGGCCTCATGGTAGGCCAGCGTGCGCATGCCGTATTTGGGTGTCGCTTTGATGTCGTAAAGATTGGCGTAAAAAATACCCGGGCGAGACCCGTCCATGGAGGGGCCGTTGTAATACGCGCCCGGTGCCGTTTTTTCTGAAAACTCCGGCACTCTGCGCACTTCCACCGGCGCCTCGGGCCGGCTCGCAAAAGCCTTGTCCATGCCGGCATCGATCTCCTCGATGATGGTCTTGTAGTCGGCCAGGATCTGTTCGCGCCCCTCGTCGGTGTCTGGATAGTAAAACCGATCTTCCTCGGCCACCTTCGTTATCAATGCCGAGAAACCCTCGCTAACGTCGTAGCCCTCGGCGGCCAGGATATCCAGCATTTCGCCCTGGATGCGCTCGACCTCGGCGAGGCCAATCGCGTGAATTTCATTGGCCGTCAGGTCGGTGGTCGTTTGGGTCTGAAGTCTGTAGTTATAAAATTCTTCGCCGTTGGGAAACTTCCAGACTCCGGCGTCATTGTTGGATTTCGCCCTGAGCGCCGCGAAATAGTCGATGTAGGACTGATATGAGGGATAGACCGCATTATTGATTGCATCGGCAGCCAGACTGAGAAACTCTGCCTGCTGTTCCTCGTTTATCTCCTCGGCCTCTGCCATCTTGTCCTTGAATGAAACGTAGAGAATGTTCTCCTCTACAGGCTGGTCAACAAATTCCCGCATGATCTCCAGCGATTTGTCGATGACAAAGGTGGGTGGAATGATGCCCAGCTCTTCGCGCTTCAGAATTCCCTCCATGTTCTGCTCGAGCTTGGTGTCTATCTTGGAGAGACGCGCAACATAGTGCTCCGCATCTTCAGGTTCAGTGACGCGATGAAAGGTATCGAGGAATCGGGGGATCTGATTCTGCAGACCAAACAGCTGATTGACAGGGTAGTTGTGGAACCGGAACTTTCTCTGTTGATCGGGGTTACCGAGAAGCTCCATCACGATCTTCTTGGAGATGAGCTCGCTTTCGGTCAGCTCGTCGTCTTCATAAAGACGCATGCTGGCCATCATCTGCTGCAGTTCTTCAAACTGCTCATCGCCGGCGGCGATGCTGTCATCGTCCCATTTGGCGTTATGCCCTTTAATGCCGATCATCTCGAGCATGCCCATGGAGGTGAGCTGCTCGGGGCTCTTGAGCACGAACTTCAGGAATGCGCGGTTATAGAAGTTGTTGACGAAAAAGGGCTTGTCGGCCTTCCACTCATGAGTGACAAACAGTCCGCCCAGTACCACGGCGACCAGCACCACGATGCCAAGCCATTTAAACGTTTTTTTGATTTTTCCAGCCATAACCAGTTCCCCCTGAAGAGCGCACATAATATACGTTTCTTGAGACATCGTCGTAGGGCAATGGTGCCCGGCTCGACTTGCACAGCTTGTCTGGTATGTCTGACCCGATTCTCAGGGCGCCGACAAGGCCGAAAGTGCCATTTCTTCCTTGCGTTGCAGCAATTGCCCCGTCTTCACACCGCCTTCATGGCACCGAGACTACCTTGATCCTCGCAGCATCCATCAATCGAGGACAGACAGATGAATTTAGCAAGCAAGATTTTAGTACCCGTCGTCGCGCTCACGCTGACGGCAGGCGCCGTAAACGCCGGCCACCACAAGAAGGCCGGGAAGAATATCGTTGAAACAGCGGCAGCAGCAGGGCAGTTTGAAACCCTTATCGCCGCGGCCAAGGCGGCCGGGCTGGCTGGCGCGCTGAGCGGCGACGGCCCGCTGACCGTGTTCGCGCCCACCGACGATGCGTTTAACGCGCTGCCGGCAGGCACCATCGCGTCATTGCTCAAGCCCGAGAACAAGGATGCGCTAGCGCGTATTTTGAAGTACCACGTGCTCTCGGGCCGCGTCGGTAGCGAGGCTCTGGCAGACGGCGTGCGCGTCGACACTCTGGCGGGCCCGGCAGCGAAGATCAGCGAAGCCGAGAAGGGCTTTACCATCGAAGGCGCACGCATCGTGGCCACTGATATCGACGCCTCCAATGGCGTCGTGCACGTCATCGATCGCGTGATCATGCCGCCGGAAACCATGAGCCGTCGTCAGGCAGCGGGCCTCATCAACGCCGCCATCGAGCGCGGCGTGCCGATGTTCAACCACGGCAATGCCGATGGCACCGCTATGGTGTACTCAAAAGCGGCCCGCGCTCTGCTCGGCAACGCGGACCTCACCACGATGGAGCGCAACCGGCTGGAGCTGGGCCTGAGCAGCAGCGAACGGTCTGAAAATGCGCGCGAAAGCGCCTGGCAGCTTCGCTATGCGCTGGATGACGTCATGGACTCGATGATGACTGAAGAGCGCCGTGCCATGGCAACCAACTGATTCTTTAACGTTTGAAGCGAGACCCAAAGGGCCCGTCAGCAAGAAATATGCTGGCGGGCCTTTTTTTGGCCCATTGGTTCGCGCTCTTTTCTATGTGCCACCGAATAAGTAACAATGCAGGTAGCCAGCCGGAGACTTTATGAAATCGATTGCTGCCTGGATCGCATTCGCCGTTCTTTTAAGCGCTTGTTCGCAGGAACCCGCAGCCACGGTCGCTTTAAGCGAGCAGCCCGCCGCGAGTGGTTGGGAAACCGACTTTTTCGATGATTTTGATACCTTCAATCCTGACAACTGGCAAGACCAGATACTGTGGGTTAACGGCGAAGACCAGTGCTACGTCCGTGACAACCAGTTCAACACCCGCGAAACAAGCAACGGCACGCTGAAGCTGCGGGTGGTGGATCTTGGAGAAAAGCGCCCGTGTGACAACATGGATAAGTTTGGCAACCAGCATCCGGACACCCGTTACGTTGCGGGGCGCATTGCCTCCAAAAACCGCAAGGAATTCGTAAAGGGTAAGTGGACCGCCAGGCTCAGAGTTCCTAATAGCGGGCAGCCGGGAATGTTTCCAGCCTGGTGGCTGTTAGGGGCCTACAACAATGAGCCACCTGTCGAAGAGCCCGATGAGACGGTGTGTTGGCCCCTGACCGGCTCGGGGGAGATCGATATATTCGAGCATCACTCTGACGGCGGCCCTGATCACTACGCGGCCCGCGCTATCAAAAGCACCGGTGAGTGCGATGGCGGCGACTGGCAGGCACTGATGCTGGTGCAGGCAGCGCCGCTGGCCGAGTACCACGAATACTCGGTGGAATGGGATGGCTACGACCTGG
>JABDLF010000099.1 GCA_013003115.1 Gammaproteobacteria bacterium | reverse complement strand
TTTATGGCGTTGAGCCGTTCGAGTTCTTTCTCAGACGACTCCAGCTGTTTGCGCAGAGGCGCGAGTGCCTGGCGACGCTCCGCCTCGCGTCGTTTCTTTTCTTTCCTGGCCTGCGCGCTGCCGGCGGCTACACCTGTGCCTGCGGCTTTGCCGGCACCGTTGCTCTTGTTCTTTTCGCGGTCACTCATCCACTTTGGATAGTCTTCAAGGGAGCCATCAAACTCATCCACTGCGCCGTCGGTTACGAGCAATAGCCGATCAACGGTGAGGCGCAGCAGGTGCCGGTCATGGCTGACGATTACCATGGCGCCGGCGAAGTCCTGCAAGGCATTGGCGAGGGCCTGACGCATTTCGAGATCGAGATGGTTGGTGGGCTCGTCGAGCAGCAGCAGGTTCGGCTTTCTGTAGATCAATAACGCCAGTGCAAGGCGAGACTTTTCGCCGCCTGAAAAAGTCCTGACCGGCTCGAGCGCCTTGTCGCCGGAAAAGCCGTAGCCGCCGATATAGTTGCGCAGGTCCTTTTCGCTGGCGTCCGGGTCGATACTCGCGAGGTGCTCAATGGGTGTACTGCCGGGCTCAAGCTGGTCCACCTGGTGCTGGGCGAAGTAACCAATGGCCAGCGTCTTGGCCGGCGTAAGCTCACCTTCTAATTTCGGCAGCTCGCCCGCCAGCAGTTTGATTAAGGTGGACTTGCCGGCGCCGTTCGGCCCGAGCAAACCAATCCGATCTCCCGGCGCCAGCGACAAATCGATGCCTCGCAGAATGACGTTGTCACCATAGCCGCAGGCGACTTCGCGGATTTTCAGAAGCGGCGCGGGCAGCGTGTCCGACTTGCGCAACGCAAATCGAAACGGCGAATCCACGTGCGCGGGTGCGATGGTTTCCATTCGGCCAAGGGCCTTCAGTCGGCTCTGCGCCTGGCGCGCCTTGGTGGCCTTGGCGCGAAAGCGCTCGACGAACGCACGCATGTGTGCGATCTCTCGCTGCTGTTTCTTATAGGCCGCCTGCTGTCCCGCGAGACGCTCCGCGCGGATCCGTTCGAAGGCGCTGTAGTTACCGGGAAATAACTCGGCACGCTTTCGTTCGATGCTCAGAATGTGCGTGCTGACGCCGTCGAGAAAATCCCGATCGTGAGAAACCAGCAGCAATGTGCCCGTGAAATCATTGAGCCATTTCTCCAGCCACAGCACGGCGTCGAGATCGAGATGATTGGTGGGCTCATCGAGCAGCAGCAGGTCGGCGCGGCACATCAGCGCGCGGGCAAGATTCAGGCGCACCCGCCAGCCGCCCGAGAATTCCTCAACGGGTTTATCAAGCTCTGCATTGCTGAAGCCCAGCCCGTGCAGCAGCTGACCTGCGCGACTTTGGGCCGAATAGCCACCGATGACTTCGAAATGGCCGTGCAAATGCGCCTGGCGTTCACCATCGCCTGCTGCTTCTGCCTCGGCCAGCTGTGCTTCGATGCTGCGTAATTCGGCGTCGCCGTCGAGCGTAAATTCGAGGGCGCTGCGAGTGCCGTGGGGGGCTTCCTGCGCAACATGCGCGGTGACCCAGTCGGCGGGCATGCTGAAATTACCGGTATCCGGGTCCAGTTCGCTTTGCACCAGGGCGAACAGGCTGGACTTGCCGGTGCCGTTGGCACCCGTAACGCCCACCTTCTGGCCGGGATGTATCTGGCAGCTCAGGTGTTCGAATAGCAGCTTGGGCCCGCGGCGCAGGCCGACGTCATCGAAATGCAGCATGCCGGGATTGTATCTGGCTGCTCACCAGATATGCGGAAATTAAGTCACGCCAGATTGACTGGCCAGCTTTTTGAAAGGCGAGGGGACTATCGGCGACGGGGTTTGAATGCCCCGGGGTTGAGCCTGTCGAGTTCGATTTGCACCTGTTCGGGCGAGCGTTCGTAGACGATTTCACGCCCCATGGCGGTACCCGAGTAGGCGCGCCCGTTTGGCGTCGGCGTCAGCGTGCATTTAACGCTATGTGTGCCTTCGCCGAGCATTACCTCGATGCAGTCGACTCGCTTGCTGTAGACCGTTACGTCCAGGATGGCGTCGCTGTCGGTCGCGCGCACTTTGATTCTTTCTACTTCCATAACAGCAGCACCCCAAAAACCCGGCAAGGTTCTTGTATCACTGACTTCGCCATAAAGCGAATTATGCGGTCAAGATGCGGGCGCTTCCCTTGCCGCTTCGATGTCTGCGCTTAATATGCTTGTCGGTCGGGCAGCGAGTTCGTTTTTAACGAGATAGACGAGGCTGAATGCGAGTGCCGGCGAAACGGCACGGCATTCGCAACGATGGTTTGGATGCTTGCGCCGGTGCAGCAGCGCTTCCCCAATATTTAGCCTGGCGATGACCTGGTATTAGTTGTCTTTGGCGCCCTGGTCAATCCATAAACGGATCGTCTCAACGTCTTCGTCCGGCAGCGCTGCCCGCCGGCCAACGGCGAGCGATACCTCATGATGCGGTGGCATCTGGATTTCGGGAGCAGTCTTTTTCGCGACGAGCAGATACAGGGAGCTGGAAATGGCGCTGCCCGGGTCTACGACCGCACCGTACTGCGTGCCCGTCATTACGCTCTCGTAGTCAAGCACGCTGAAGCTGCTGGTTTCGTACCCTTCGCCCGCCTGGCCGTGGCATTCAGCACAATTCTCGAGAAGAATGGGCTGAACGTCACTTGCAAAACTCACGTTGCGCTCGCAGCCGGCGACGCCGATGCACACGACAAGAAGCCCGATTGCCGAGGTTGTTTTCAGTGCCATCATTTGTGTCCTCCACGTCTACGATAACAAGCGTATACCACCGGGCCCGGCTCCGCTATTGTGGCAAACCGCAGCGTCGGGAAGCTGCCGACGTTGTGCGGTTCAGACCGTGGCCGCGTGCTTTAAACCAGTAAAAATCAAGCCCCGGCGAGCGGTTGCGTGGCAGCGTTGGTCTCAATGGTCCTGATCCCCCGGGAGTTGGCGAATGGCATCGATTCGAGCCTTGCGCAATGTCTCTCTGATTTGCTCGCCACTGAGATTCTCGATGCCGAGGGATCCGGGATCCACGCCCTTAGCGGCCTCGAAGGCCCTGCGCAGCATGTCTGCCTGCGGATACTGACGGTCTTCCAATCCGCCGCGTCCCCGGGCGTCGGCTTCGCAGGCCAGGAGAAAGCTCTCGAATCGCTCCGGTCGGCGAAAGGCGTCGACGCCCTCGAATACTTTCAAAATTGTGCGAGGGCGGAGCTCGGCGGCCCTGTGGCAGTGGCCATGAAAGCGCGCGACGTGAACGGCAAGGTCGC
>JABDLF010000043.1 GCA_013003115.1 Gammaproteobacteria bacterium | reverse complement strand
CGCACACGCCACGGGCATCGTCCCGCAGCTGAGAACATCTCAGCGGTATGCTTGTCGGCATTCAACTCGCCGCGTGTTCTCCGGTTTAGTTTTGTTGGTCGTCAGCGTCCGCGGCGCCCCTGGCCACCAGTCAAACGACAAAGGCCCCGTGAAGGGGCCTTTGTCGTTTGAGCGCTACGCGCGGGGAAATCTTCACAGAGAACGTGGTGACGCTGGTTTTGTCCTCATCGCACACGCCACGGGTTTATCGGCCGCGCTCTGCTTTGGATTATCTTCCGTGACAAATTCTACGGTTTAGTTTTGTTTGTCGTCAGCGTCCGCGGCGCCCGGGGTCACTATTCTGGTTTTGACGCGTGGCACATCAGGCAGTCTACCGTCCGCTTGATTTCTTCGCGATGCGGGATTTCTTCGATATCAACGTGACAATCGACGCACGCCAATTCGGCGTGGGCTTCTGAGATGAGCGTGCCGTCGGCAGCATTGTGAACATTCGGTCCGGGGACCTCTAGCATGCCCACGTGCTCTTCGTCGATATGGCAATCGAGACAGACGTTGTTGTCGCTTAGGTCTTCCTCAGGAGGGCTCTTCGCGTGCGAAGTCATAATGATGCCTGCAGCAACCACGACGAGCATAGTCCCATGCAGAGCCAAGGGTAACATCCACTTTTTAACTGTTAACTTCATATACTCCTCTCAGATGTCTGTAGAGTCAGGAGACACAGTCCCATTGCTAAAATTTTACCAATAAACCAAACTTCGCTCAGTCGTTTCTGACCAGAGTCGGTCGAGTTATGCAGGTTAACCCAGTTCGCTGGTTCAGCGTCAACATAGCAGGCATGGTGTTTCTGGCAGCCAGCCTGTGGGGATTTTCCCAGTCAATTTAAGCCAGTGAGGCTATTTTTGCCAAGGAAGACCGGAGGTGCATTGCCTGCCACAAGCGCACGAGCTTCAAAGAGCCCCGATCAGATGTAAAAGATGGTCAAGTTCACTTAAGCCTTCAGGAATTCGTTCAGGATGCGCACAAACCGCTGAGTTGCGGCAGCTGTCATACCGATTTTCGCCAGATCCGACACCCCGAGGATGCCGACCCGCGCGTGGATTGCATTGCCTGTCACCGCCGTCATCCCGAGTTTGTGATGCGCGACAGCGCCGGTCAATCGGTTGTCGAGACCGGCCAGCCGCTCTCAGCGATGCGAACTTGCGGGGTCTGTCACGACACCGCCCACATCGTTTCTACCAGTGACCATGCAGACGCCGGAGCAGCCCACCTGTTCGGGGAAGATCGTCGCGACGGGTGGATAGCTGGCCCGGGATTTTTCGGCGGCTGGGATCCGATTCGTTACGACGTGGTTCTGGATGATTCGGGGCACGTCGACCACGAGGCGTGGCTGCAGCGCTACGGCGCCAGGCATGTCGGCGGCGGCCCGGTCGGTGACATGGTGGAAATGGACTGCCTGCTGTGCCATTCGGATATTTCCGACCAATCGGTCAGGGCGGAACTCTTAGCCGGCGACGACTTTGCGTGGGCAAACTCTGCGGTGCTGCAGAGTCGCCGGATACTTCAAAATGAATCAGGGCAGTGGCAATGGAATCCTGCGGCCTTCCAGGAAGACGGGCGCCTGCATGTCGGCCTGCTGGACATACGCGCCCCCGCCACAGAAACCTGTGCCGACTGTCACGGCCTAGCGAGTTCCGATCCGGAAGAGCCGCTGGCGTTTGTCGGCGGTATTCGCAATTACCCGGTTACCGAGACGACCGGGCAAATTATCGCGCCGCATTCAGTGGGCGACAGCGGCCTTAATTTTGCAAAAGAGGAACACCCTGAACTGCCCCTCGACCTGCACGCGTCGCGTGGCCTTGAGTGTGTGGATTGCCACTATTTGCTGAACGACCCGGTTTACTTCGGGGGTCATACTGAGAACAGGCCGGAGCACCTGCTTTTTGACCCGCGGCGCCCCACGCAAAGTGAGTTTCTCGACCGGCCGACGCACCAGTTGGCGAAGGGTCGCTCCATCTACGGCCTGGCGGCTGAAGAGAGCGTCAATACGCTGCGAGGCTGCGAGACCTGTCACGATGCTTCTGTGGCACACGACTGGCTGCCCTACCAAGAGCGCCACTTCGAGACGCTGAGCTGCCAGGCCTGCCACGTTCCCAGGTTGCGTGCTCCTGCCCTGAAAGCTATCGATTGGACCGTCGTCGACGAATCGGGCGAACCTCTGCGGCAATACCGCGGCGTTGCAGGTGACCCTGACAATGAGGGCGCGGTTTTCACCGGCTACCGACCCGTGCTGCTGCCGAGGCTGCAAACCAGTGAAGACCGTGAGCTGATGCCGTTTAATGGTGTGGCTTCCTGGTTTTGGTTGACGGGTGATCCACAGAGGCCGGTCAGCCGGTCTGAACTTCGCCAGGCGTTGCTTGAGGACGGCCGGCACCATTCAGCGCTGATGGCTGTCCTGGACAAAAACGGCGACGCGCGCCTCGATCGCAGCGAGCTGGAGTTGACGACGGCTGAGCAAATGGCGCCTGTCAGGGACAGATTGGAGGCCATTGGCCTGAGCGGGCTTACGATCAAGACCGAGCTGACGCCTTTCCCCATCGTTCACAACGTCGGTGCCGAGCATTTCGCCACTCGCGAATGCCGCACCTGCCATGACCGCGACTCAGTGCTGAATGCGGCCTTTCCGCTGACGTCTTATCTGCCCGGTGGCATCGCGCCCGGCACCGAGGGTTACGCCACGATAGAAATAGTCGGATCGCTGGTGCCCGACGGCAACGGCGGAATCAGCGGCGTGCCGGATCTGCGGCAGAGCGGCTATTACATCATCGGGCTGCACAATGTGCCCATCGTCGACTGGCTGGGGCTTGCCATTTTCGTCCTCGTGATTCTGGCTGTCGGCGCGCATGGCCTGATCCGCTTTCTGACCAGACGACAGCGCGCACACCACGAGACGCAGCTCAAGCGCGTTTTCATGTACACGAAGTACGAGAGGCTTTGGCACTGGACGCAGGCCATCATGATTCTGGCTCTGATATTCACGGGGCTGGTGATTCATAAACCACACCTGTTCGGGAATATCAGCTTCCCGCTGATGGTTCGGGTTCATAATATTTTTGGTTTGATTCTGTTAGTAAACGCTGCGCTGGCCCTGTTCTACAATCTGACCAGCGGCCGGTTCAAGCAGTTTGTGCCCGAGCCCAAAGACTTTTTCACGCGTGCCATCATGCAAACCATCTATTACACGCGGGGCATATTCCGTGGCGAACCGCATCCGTTCGAGAAAACGCGCGACAAACACCTGAATCCGCTGCAGGAGTTCACCTACTTCATGATTCTGAACCTGCTGCTGCCGGCTCAGGTCATTACCGGCATCATGATTTACTGGGGCCAGCAAAACTGGCCAATCTACTTCAGCGCCCTCGGCGGTCTGCCGGTGCTCGCCCCGGTTCACACCGGCATTGCATGGCTATTCGCAACGTTTGTGGTGATCCACGTTTACCTCGTCACCACCTCCGGTCACAACTCAACGGCGGCGATCAAGTCCATGGTTACGGGTTGGGAGGATGTGGAACAACGAGACGGAAATTCCGAGCCGATGGGTCACAAACTCGAAGTTGCACCAGAGCCCGAGCCCGATACAGGCACTGAACCTGCACCCCAGCCCAAGCCTGACTGATGTGAAATTCGCGGGCGCGCGCAGGTGCCGAGGGGCAGCCCGCGTGCACAACAAACGGCATCGTGAAAAGATTTCACTGATCAGGTCGCCCTTAAATCAGAAGTTGAACAGCAGGGGCGGTGGCGCAATGACGACGAGCCAGTAAACAAACGCAGCCGCTGCGACGGCGATGAATATTGCCCTGCGAATCGCCGAGTGAGTAATTGCCTCGTTCGCCGGCACGACGGTGGCGTACTTTTTGCCGGTAAACATGGCGCGAACGATCGGTTCTTTCATTTTGTAAGTGTGATAGAGCGCGGCGGCAACGTGCAGTAGCGCCAGCACGACGATCCAGTCGACGACGTCGTGATGCAGGCCTTCGAAAAACTTTACGGTCTTGGCGCTGACAGCGTGCGCGAAGGGCCCGGCATAAAAAACGTCGTCATCGACGAACAGGCCGCTTACCACCTGGGTGATCAACAGGCCCAGCATCAGAAATATCATCAGGCTGCCAATGGGATTGTGACCGATGCTTTCTGATGCCCGCCCCGCGAGGACGTCACGTGCGTAGTTCACCACGCTCGCGGGCGTTGGCACAAAGCTCCAGAAGCGCGAGTGTCGTGTGCCAAACACGCCCCACAGCAGGCGAAATGTCAGCAAACCCAGCATCCAGTTGCCGAGCCACATGTGGTACTGGCGGACTGAGCTGCCGATTTGCCCGGTCGCCCACGAGCACGCGACCGACAGGACGAGCAGCCAATGAAAGACCCTTAAGGGCAAGTCCCAGACGAGGCGCTGCTGTGTCTCAGTCATTTACAGTGGCAAAGGGGTAACGGGCTCTCTGGCCGACGATATAGTGAGCATCCATCAGCCCCCGCCTGAGGCTATCGACAGTCGCGATTGCTATTCCTGCTCAACCCGGAAATCGTCGTGACAGGAGCCACAGGCGCTGCGCATATCCATGGCTGCGTCCTTGAACCGGGTTTCATCGCCAGCTACGGCAGCCAGCTTGTTTGCCGCCTCCAGGGCGTTGCTGATCTTGGCTTTGAAGGCGTCGTGGTCTTCCCAGATCTTGTCCAGCGCCTCGGTTTCGACCCCGGACCCGCGGGTATCGAGCGCGAAGCGCTCTTCCATCATTCCTACCATCACCGGCAGGCGATTCGCATATTTCTGCGCAGCATCCGCGTTGTAATCAATACGCCCCAGCGCCATCAGTGCGAGCGGAACGAAGTTGTCTTTCAAAACCGTAAGCATCGCTCTGCGCGACTTGAC
>JABDLF010000014.1 GCA_013003115.1 Gammaproteobacteria bacterium | reverse complement strand
GATACGTGATCGAGAAAATCATAGGGAAGCTGTGACCAGCGCGCGGTCATGAAGTCCACCGTTTCCACCGAGCGCAGGGCAATCACGTAATCGTAGCGCCGGCCATCCCCCATAACCCCGACCGAGCGCACGGGCAAGAAAACGGCGAACGCCTGGCTGACTTTGTCATAGAGGCCGTGAGTGCGAAGCTCGTCAATGAAAATGGCGTCAGCCTCGCGTAGCAGGTCGGCAAATTCTTTATTGACCGCGCCGAGGATGCGCACGCCCAGGCCGGGGCCCGGAAACGGGTGACGATTCACCATTTCCGCCGGCAGCCCAAGCTCAAGACCGATCCTCCGAACCTCATCCTTGAACAGTTCGCGCAGAGGCTCTACCAGCTTGAGCTTCATTTTCTCCGGCAGCCCCCCCACATTGTGGTGGGACTTGATGACATGGGCCTTGCCGGTCTTTGCACCTGCTGACTCAATCACGTCCGGGTAGATCGTACCCTGCGCCAGGAAATCAACATTTTTTATTGCTTTCGCCTGCTCATCGAAGACCTCGATGAAATGGCGGCCGATGATTTTGCGCTTTACTTCAGGGTCGGTCTCGCCAGCCAGCGCCTGCATGAATCGATCGGCGGCGTCCACGCGAATCACGTTCACACCCATGTGCTTTGCAAACGTCGCCATCACCTGGTCGCCTTCGTCTTTGCGCAGCAGGCCGTGATCGACAAATACGCAAACCAGCTGGTCACCGATAGCTTTGTGCAGCAGCGCAGCAACCACTGAGGAATCGACGCCGCCCGAAAGTCCCAAGAGCACCTTTCCTTTGCCAACCTGGGCGCGCACGCGAGCGATGCTGTCCTCAATGATATTCGCCGCTTGCCAGTCAGCCGCGCAGCCGCAAATCTCGTGCACGAAGCGCTCGATGATGCGCTGGCCCTGGGGCGTGTGCGTTACCTCCGGATGAAACTGCAGCCCGTAATAAGAGCGTGACTCGTCAGCCATCGCGGCAATCGGCGCGTTGGCGGTGCTCGCGATGACTTCGAAGCCTTCGGGCAGAGATTCCACGCGATCACCGTGACTCATCCACACGTCCAGCAGCCCTTCGCCAGACTTGCTCGTGTGATCTTCAATGCCCTCGAGCAGCCTCGAACTTCCCGTTGCCGCGACCTGCGCGTAGCCAAACTCGCGCTCACCTGACCCCGCCACCCGCCCGCCGAGCTTCTGCGCCATGCTCTGCATGCCGTAGCAAATACCCAGCAGTGGCACCCCAAGCTCAAAGACGACAGGTGCCGCCTCGGGCGCTGCGCTTTCGGTCACGGACTCGGGACCGCCGGACAAAATGATGCCGCGCGGCGCGAAATTGCGAATTGCCGCCTGATCCGCATCCCAGGCATAAATTTCGCAGTAGACGCCGGCCTCACGGATGCGCCGGGCGATCAGCTGGGTGTACTGGCCACCGAAATCAAGTACGAGAATCCGATGCGCGTGGATATCAGGATGCGCGGCAAGCTCCGGGTCGGTCACGGTCATAGCGGCGCGGCTCAGCGCTCCATCCGATAATTGGGCGCTTCCTTGGTAATGGCGACGTCATGAACGTGGCTTTCACGCACTCCCGCGCCGGTAATTCGAACAAATCTCGGCCGCGTGCGCATGGTTTCAATATCGGGACTGCCCGTATAGCCCATCGCGGAGCGGATGCCGCCAGCCAGCTGGTGCAGGATTGCGACCAGTGGGCCCTTGTACGGCACGCGACCTTCAATACCTTCGGGCACCAGCTTTTCAATGTCCTCGGTGCTGTCCTGGAAATATCGATCGCTGGAACCCTCGCGCTGCGCCATCGCGCCGAGAGACCCCATACCCCGATACGACTTGTATGAACGACCCTGGTAAAGCTCGACCTTTCCGGGCGCCTCCTCTGTGCCCGCAAACAGGCCACCCAGCATAATCGAGTGCGCGCCAGCGACAATCGCCTTGGCAATATCGCCCGAGTACCTGATCCCGCCGTCAGCGATGAGCGGTAACCCGGACTCCTTGAGCGCCGCGGCGACGTTGGCAACGGCGCTGATCTGCGGAACGCCGACGCCGGCTACGATTCGCGTCGTGCAAATTGATCCGGGGCCTATGCCAACCTTCACGCCGTCGGCGCCGGCCTCCATCAAAGCCACCGCGGCATCAGCAGTAACAATGTTGCCGCCGATAACCTCCATATCCGGGTAGTTCGTCTTGATCCGCCTTACCGTTTCGATAACACCGCGCGAGTGCCCGTGAGAGGTATCGACGACAATCACGTCAACACCGGCGGCAATCAGCGCGGCGACGCGTTCGTCGGTATCCTCGCTGGTCCCTACCGCTGCCCCGACCATGAGCGCGCCGCGCGGGTCTTTGCATGCATGCGGAAAATCCTTGGCCTTTTGAAAATCCTTGACCGTGATCATGCCTTTCAGCTCGAAGTTCGGCCCTACCACCAGCACTTTTTCTATGCGGTGCTTGTGCAACAGGAGCAGCACCTCGTCTTTGTCTGCCCCTTCGCGAACGGTGACCAGCTTTTCTTTGGGCGTCATCACGCTTGATACCGGCGCATCAAGCTGCGTTTCGAACCGCAGGTCACGGTGCGTCACGATACCGACGGTTTCCTTGCCGTCGACAACCGGCACGCCGGAAATATTTTTTTCGCGGGTAAGATTAATGACCTCCCGAATTGTCTTGTCGGGGGTCACCGTAATGGGGTCGGTGATGATGCCGCTCTCGTATTTTTTGACGCGCAGCACTTCGCGTGCCTGGCTGGCGGCGGTCATGTTCTTGTGAATGAAGCCGATGCCGCCTTCCTGGGCCATGGTGATGGCCAGGCGCGCCTCCGTGACCGTATCCATCGCCGCCGAAACCAGCGGCAGGTTGAGACTTATGTTTCTCGACAGACGGGTCGAGAGTGTGACATCGCGAGGCAAAACCTCGGAGAACGCGGGCTGCAGCAACACGTCATCGAAAGTAAGCGCTTCCTGATCGATACGCATCGCTCGGCTCCTGCTGCCTCTGAAAGGCGGTTAAGTTAGCTGTACTTGGGCCGCAAAGGGGGTTAATCGGCCAATTC
>JABDLF010000096.1 GCA_013003115.1 Gammaproteobacteria bacterium | reverse complement strand
CTGCCTGACCTCAATCTGCCAATTCCGGCGGATAGAAATCACGTGCACTTCGGCAAGGGACAAACGGAAACCGTGATCGAGCTCGAACCCGGGGAACATACCCTGCAGCTCCTGCTCGGTGACGCTTTACATATTCCACACCGGCCTCCCGTTGTCTCGAAAAGGATAAAAATTATCGTCAAGTAGATCAGGCTATTAGCAAGTTTTCGGGCGGGTGCTGTCAACGCGGCACCCGCCCTTTGCGTTGTAAGGGTCGAGTCGCCGGCATATCGCCGGTTTTGTTTCGGGGCAGTTGAATCATGAACCCATTAAAGGAGGCCCTTATGAAAACACTGATTAAATTTTTGCTCGTTATGACCGCCGGGACCCTCGCGGCCTGCGGCAACCCGGTACAAACGGAAGTCGACAGGCATGCCGACATCGCCGGCTATCGCAGCTTTGCGTGGCAAGCTCCCGAGCGGGAGGAAGTTCATAACCCGATTCTCGACAGCGATCTCATGGACAAGCGCATGCGCACGGCCGTAATTCGCAATCTCGAGGACCAGGGTTACGTCTATGACGAAGACAACCCGGATTTCCTGGTGACCTACCACACGACAACCAGGGAAAAGCTGCGCGGCAGCGGCTTCGGCACACACATGAGCATGGCCCAATACCATGTGCAGGACGATGGATCTCTGCTCATTACACCGATCACGCCGCGCCGCAGCCACTATTACAGCTCGACCGTCATTCATGAGGCACCTGCCCCCCGTTCTTATGAGGAAGCAGTGCTGATTGTTGATATCATCGACAGCGAGAGCGAAACGCTGGTATGGCGCGGGTGGGACAGGAAACGCCTGACTCGCAAGCGCTTTGATACCAAGTCAGTCAGAAAAGCCGTAGAGGAGATTCTCTCGGAGTTTCCTGTCGCGAGTTGAGCACCGCTTGTTGCGCGGTCGCCCGGCCGCTGCTGGACTCCGGGTTCACACCAGCATGGTCGGGCGGCGGCGCATCATTCACATCGATATGGACGCGTTTTATGCATCCATCGAACAGCGGGACAATCCTGAGCTTCGGGGTTGTCCCGTTGTCGTTGGCGGATCCGGCAAGCGAGGCGTTGTGGCCGCCGCGAGTTACGAAGTACGCGAGTTCGGCGTGCGCTCCGCCATGCCATCCACGGAAGCGAAGCGACGCTGCCCCGACGCCGTCTTTATCAAGCCGAGGATGAGTCACTACCAGGCTGTGTCCAGCCAGATTTTTCGGATATTCCGCGGATATACGCCACTGGTCGAAGGCCTGTCTCTCGACGAAGCATTTCTCGACGTCACGGACTCGCAAAAAGCACAGGGTGACGCGGAGTCCATTGGCCGCACAATCAAACAGGACATCATGGAAGCGACGGCGCTCACCGCCTCGGTCGGTATTGCGCCCAACAAGCTGGTCGCCAAGATTGCTTCCGACCTGGATAAACCGGATGGTTTTGTAGTGGTAAGCGATGAGCAAATTCAAGCCGTGCTCGACCCCCTGCCAGTGCGGCGCCTCTCTGGCATCGGACAGCGCGCGGATCAAAGGCTTGAGAAGCTCGGCATACGAACCCTCGGTCAGCTGCGCCAGGCGTCCGCCAGCCAGCTGCGGGGCGCTTTTGGGCGCTATGCGGAATCGATGCGGCGGCGCGCCTCAGGCATCGACGATCGCAAGGTGGTTGCTGACTCCGCCGACAAGTCCATCAGCCACGAGGAGACCTTCGATCAGGACACAGCAGACCATAGCGAACTCACCGCAAGGCTGTCACGCATGGCCGACGCGGTGTCGTCGAGGCTACGCAAACGCAACCTCGTAGCCGCGACGGTTGTGATAAAGCTTCGCGCAGCCGACTTCTCCACCTTCACGCGCCAGCAGCCGATGCGCCCTCCCGGCGATCACTCCGCCGTTATTTACCGTCTTGCAAAGGAGCTGCTCGAGCGTTGGCTTGCGCAGAATCCGGGCAAACGACTCAGGCTGCTGGGCGCAGGGGTCACCGATCTCGGCGCCGCGGAACAGCTTGACCTGTTTGAAACGCCCGGAGAGGAATCGAATATGGACGATACCGTCGATGCGATTCGGGACAAGTTCGGCAGCGGCGCTCTTAAAAGGGGCCGGTCACTGCGTTAGGATGGTGAGCTGACGGCCAACTCCCGGCCCTGACCCATTTCGGAACCATGTACGCGCAATACTTCGGACTCAACGAAAAACCATTCAGCATTGCGCCTGACCCTCGCTACCTTTACCAAAGCGAGAGGCATGCCGAGGCGCTCGCCCACTTGCTTTACGGCGTCCAGGAGGCGGGCGGTTTTATCCAGTTAACCGGTGAAGTCGGAACCGGAAAGACAACGCTTACGCGCGTTTTGCTTAATCGCCTGCCACTCGATGTGGACGTGGCAATGATCCTGAACCCGCGACTGTCGGTCAGGGAGTTTCTGCTCAATATCTGCGAAGAACTGCAGCTTGACTGGCCTGATGAGTCGCGAAGCCTGAAGGACCTCATCGACACCCTCAACAAGCACTTGCTCAAGTCGCATGCCGAGGGCCGGCGTGTAGTGCTGATCATTGACGAAGCACAAAACCTTGATGCCGACTTGCTGGAACAGCTGCGACTGCTCACCAATCTGGAAACCAACGAGCGCAAACTTTTGCAGATCATTCTTATCGGCCAGCCCGAGTTGCGCCAGACGCTGGCGCGCAGTGATCTTCGTCAGCTTGCTCAACGGATCACGGGCCGCTACCACCTTGACCCGCTGACCCGCGAACAAACGCAGAGTTACATCCGTCATCGCCTGCAGGTGGCCGGCGCGAGCCGAGATATCTTCACGCCTGGCGCGGTGCGCGAAGTACATCGACTCAGCGAGGGCGTTCCAAGGCTCATAAACGTCATCTGCGACCGCGCACTGCTGGGCGCATATGGCCAGGAAAAAG
>JABDLF010000101.1 GCA_013003115.1 Gammaproteobacteria bacterium | reverse complement strand
AGGTTCAGCGCCAGGCCGAACGTGTTTCCCGGAAACTCGAGCATTTCACCGTAGCGCGCATCGCCAAGGCCGTGGATGCGCACGATGCCGTCTGTAACCGTGAGCACGGTGCCAACATCGCGGGCTTCCGCCGGCGCCTGGAAATTCTTGATGCGCTCTTTTATGAGGTCGCTGATCTCGGATGCTTTAATCGACATTTGTATTAAACCTCTTACTGCGCCACTGCGTTGGCCAGCTTTTGCAGCCGCCCCCGCAGTGACCCATCAATAACCATATCGTCCGCCTTGATAATTGCGCCGCCGATTATCGAATCATCGACCTCGCAATTAAGACGTACGCTGCGGCCCAGCTTTTTCTCAAGGGCCATAGTAAATTTGTGCTTAAGACCTTCGCTCATTGCCGTAGCCGAGATCATGCGCACATCCAGAACGTTTTCCTTCTCGGCCTTCAGCTCATCGAATAAGCGCGCAACCTCGGGCAAGACGCTCAGCCGGTGATTCTCAGCCATGATCTGGAAAAGGTTGCCCGAATGCAGCTCAACGTCCCCGAGACGACCCCCGAGCGCACGCGTTACAACGTCACCCAGCAGATCCGCGAGCTGAGCAGGACGAACGTGCGGGCTGCCTATGAGGGCACGAAAGTCCTGCGTCTCTGCAGCCCTGGCGGCCGCTGCAAGTGCCTGCGACCATTCTTCGAGCATGCTGCTCTCGTCCGCCAGGTCAAAGGCGGCGTTGGCGTAGGGTCTCGCAAGAGTGACGTTTTCAGCCATTGGTATCAGAGCTCGTTCGCGAGTTTTTCTAGCAAGTCGGCGTTGGCTGCTTCATTGATCTCGCGGCCAAGCAGCTGCTTCGCACCGCCAACGGCAATCGCCGCGACTTCGCGGCGCAGGGCACTGCGGGCCTGCTCGATCTCCTGGGCAATTTCAGCGTGCGCCTGCGCCTTGATGCGCTCCGCTTCGCTGCTCGCCTTGCCGCGTGCCTCGTCGACCATCTCGTTGGAGCGCTGGTTCGCCTGCGCCACAATTTCAAGGGCGTTGCTGCGCGCCTCGCCTATGATGCCGGCCGCCTCTTCTTTGGCCTTGATCAGATCCTGTTCGGCGCGTTCGCCGGCCGCCAGGCCGTCGGCGATCTTTTCACGTCGCTCTTCTATGGCCGCGACAAGGGGCGGCCATATGAACTTCATACAAAACCAGACGAACACCAGCATGGCGATCGATTGGCCGATGAGTGTCAGATTAATATCCACCTGTGAGCTCCCGCTTAAATGCTGTCAGTAAACGCTACGTCTGCGCGTTTCAGCCGGTGACCGGCTGCATCGCGTCTCTGAGCTGACCGATAAACGGGTTTGCGAAAGCGAAGTACAGGGCAATACCCACGCCGATCATCGCAACCGCGTCGAGCAGCGCCACCACCAGGAACATCTTGGTCTGCAGCATAGGTGCAAGCTCAGGCTGGCGCGCGGCGCCTTCCAGGAAGCGGCCACCCAACAGGCCCATGCCAATGCCAACGCCCAGCGCGCCCAACCCGATGAGGATTGCGACGGCAAGTGCGGTAAAACCAATTACAGTTTCCATCAGTCTCTCCAGTTAAAAAATCAGTCCGATTAGTGCTCTTCTACAGCCAACGCCAGATACACCACCGTCAGCATCATGAAAATAAACGCCTGCAGCGTCACGATAAGAATGTGAAACACCGCCCACGCAAAGTGCAGCGGCAGCTGCCAGATCCCAAGAATCGCTATCAGGATAAAAATGAGTTCGCCGGCAAACATGTTGCCGAAGAGTCGCAGTGACAGGGACAGCGGCTTTGCAAGCAGCGCCACTGATTCCAGAATAAAGTTAAAAGCGATAATAAACGGCGCAAACACAATGCCGATGCCCTTCAGCGGCGGCGCAATCGGGTGCAGCGTCAATTCACCAATGAAACCGCCTATTCCCTTCGCGCTTATGGTGTAGATGATCACCATGAAGAACACGGCGATGGACATTCCAAACGTGATGTTGACGTCGGTGGTGGGCACAACCTTCAAATAGGGAATGCCTGCTGCGTGGGCCGCCATCGGCAGCCAGTCGACGGGGATAAGATCCATGAAGTTCATCATGAAAACCCAGACAAAAATGGTGAGGGCGAGCGGCGCTATGACATTGCTGCTTTTGTGAAACGTCTCTTTGACGCTGGTGTCGATGAACTCCACGATCATCTCGATGAAGGCCTGAAAACGACCGGGCGTGTCGCTGGTGGCTTTCTTTGCAACCGCATGGAAACCCAGAACAAAAAGCAGCCCCAGGAATACGGAGAAAAACATGCTGTCCACGTTGATGGTCCAGAAGTTGCCCGCACATTCGTTCCAGACCCAGCTGCCGTCAACGCGGCAAACCTGCAGGTTCTGCAGGTGATGAGAGATGTATTCGCCGGTGCTTTGTTTCTCTGCCGCCATTCGGTCTTATTCCACCCTTTGGTACTCAATCGCGCCTGAAAACGAACAGTGCCAGCCAACTCGAGAACTGCACGGCGATAAAACCACCCAGCACCCAGCCCGGCCTTGTGGGCTGCAAAACGGCAAACACCGCACCAAGCAACAAAATCGTTAGCGCCAGTTTGCCAACCTCGCCAAGCCATGCCGCGCGCAGAAGCGACTGGGCATCAGCAGCTTCGCCGAGACCCGCAATACGCATTCCCAGATACGCGTTCGGAATGACGCCGACGAGTGTGCCAAGCAAGAAATGAGTCGCTGCCTCGAGGCCGGCAAAGGGCCAGGCCAAAGCGGCGCAGACAACACCTGCGACTGCCTGCAGCAACAGGATCCTGAGCACCGCCCTCGAGGGCGCGCCCTCTTGTGCAGGATGTCTGCTCAATATCTCCCTTGGTAACAACAAAAACGCCACTTCCCTGCTCGTCGCGGTCTGTGGCGTCTGTCCGGGGCCTCCCCCCGGGGGGCCTCAGAGCCGCAGTATTATAGTGTGGTCGCTGCCCGCGTACAACAACCCCGGATAGGAAAAATAACCGCAAAAGCGGCTTTTTCGTCGCTTATTCTTAACCCGCGGTGAGCTTACTTAATGTGCTCAATGATGCCTTCTAGCTCATCGAGGCTGTTGTAGTTGATCACCAGCTTGCCTTTGCCCTTACCAGACTGCTGGACGCTCACCCTTGCGCCGAGTTTTTCGCTGAGCTGTGACTCCAGCGCCCGGACGTTCGGGTCAGTCTTTGGGGCCACCTTCGGCTTCTTCGGCTGCTTGAGCTGCTTAACCAGCCGCTCTGTCTCGCGGGCGGACATGCCTTCGCGGGCAACGCGCCGCGCAATTTCAAGCTGGCGCGCAGCGGGCAGCCCGAGCAGTGCCCTGGCATGGCCCATCTCGATTTCGCGGCCCTCCACCATGGCCCTCACGGACTCGTCGAGTTCCAGCAGGCGCAGCAGGTTGCTGACGGCACTGCGCGAGCGGCCCACCGCCTGGGCTGCCTGCTCGTGCGTCATCTCGAATTCAGCGATGAGCCGATGCAGGGCCCGCGACTCTTCCATTGGATTCAGGTTTTCGCGCTGGATGTTCTCTATAAGCGACATGGCCACGGCTGCCTCGTCGGGAACATTCCTTATCACCGCCGGTATGGTGTCGAGACCCGCGATCTGGGCCGCACGCCAGCGGCGCTCACCGGCAATGATCTCGTAACGCGTCTCGTCACCGCCCGGCAGCGGCCGGACGACGATAGGCTGTACCACGCCCTGCGCCCTGATGGAGGCCGCCAGGTCATCAAGGCTTTCGGTGCGCATGTCGTCACGCGGCTGGTACTGACCCCTCTGCAGGATATCGAGGGGCAGGTTTTTCAGGCTGTCGCCGCTCTTCGCGGTGCGCTGGGCGCCTGTGACAGTCTCACTGGCGGCGCCGCTCGTGCCCAGCAACGCAGCCAGATCACGCCCGAGCCCTCTTTTCTTGGTTGCCATGCTCATTGTCTCGATCTTGCCAGTGTTTCGCCCGGCCTTTGGTTGACTATGCGCCGAATTCTATCAGCTTCCCGCCAGGCGGTGCCCCGGGAGGGCGCCTGTGTCGGACTCAGTGAGCCGCTTGATTGCGGTGGCTCAGTTCCCCGGCCAGCGCCAGGTAAGACATGGCACCTCTCGACTGCTTGTCGTGGAGCAGCACCGGTACGCCGTAGCTCGGTGCTTCTGCAAGTCGCACGTTCCTGGGAATCACCGTGCGGAACACCTTTTCTCCGAAATGCATGATGAGCTGCGCCGAGACGTCATTGGCAAGATTGTTGCGCGGGTCAAACATCGTTCGCAGTATGCCGAGCACCTCGAGGTTGGGATTGACCGCCTCGCGTATCTGCTCAACCGTTCTGATCAGAGCGCTCAGGCCCTCGAGCGCGTAGTACTCGCACTGGATAGGAATAAGCACACTGTCGGCCGCGCTCAGCGCGTTGATGGTGAGCATGTTTAATGATGGCGGACAATCGATAAATATCCAGTCGTAGTTGTCGACGATGGGTTCAAGGGCTCGCCGCAGGCGGCTTTCGCGACTGAATTCATTGACCAGGCTGACTTCTGCCGCCGTCAGGTCCGAATTCGCAGGAAGAATATCAAAGCCAGCATCTTCAGCCCGAACGATGGCCTCAGTGGCTTCGATCTCGCCGAGCATGACGTCGCAGGCGGATTTCTGCAGATTGCCCTTGTCCACCCCCGAGCCCATGGTCGCATTGCCCTGCGGATCAAGATCTACAAGCAGGACCTTATGACGCATCACCGCAAGGGACGCAGCAAGATTGACGCTGGTGGTGGTCTTACCCACCCCGCCCTTCTGATTTGCTACAGCGATTATCCTGGCCATCTTTTGTTCTTATCCGTCTCTATACATTGCCGCGCGCAGCACCACCACGTGTCTCTCGGCAGCGAGGCCTGGAACCGTCAACGACTCGACCTTTGCCGGCTGCCATGTTGCGGGCAGCTGCGCTATCTCGTCCCCGGGATACCGGCCCTTCATGGCCAGCAGGCGGCCATCGGGCTTCGCCAGGTGGCCCGCAGCGGCAGTGAAATCCGCCAGCGAGGCAAAGGCACGGCTGATCACGGTATCAAAGCCTGAATCCGGGCGGTAGTCCTCGGCCCTGCTGTGGACGACCTCCACATTGGAAAGACCCAGCGTGGCTGCGGCCTGGGTCATGAAACGGGTGCGTTTGGCGGCGCTGTCGATAAGCACAAACCGTCGCCCAGGCTCCGCGATGGCCAGGGGAATACCGGGCAGCCCCGCGCCGGAGCCGACATCGGCGATCCTGGTCCCTGCAAGCCAGGGCCGAATGCTCAGGCTGTCGAGCACATGGCGCGGCACCATATCTATCGGGTCGCGCACGGCCGTCAGGTTCCAGGTCTTGTTCCACTTCTCGAGCAGGCGCAAGAAATCAAGCAAGGACTCGGTAACCCCTGCAGGCAACGCGCTGCCGAGTTCGGACAAGCCATTGCCCAGGACGCTTTTTAGGTTGGGATCGCTCAAGGTATACCCGAGTATTTGGCACGTAATCAGTGATTATAGGCAGAACTTCTTTTCAGCAACCGTAATCGTCGCGTTAAAGCCCCTAGGTGTATGCTTGCTAAATAAACGTGTCGTCGACACGAATCAGTCAATTTAGTGTATGTACGGCAGATCATGCGCTCACCAACCTAATGAAAATGACACTGGGACGAAGCTCTTTGAGTTCAAATAAGCATTTGGCAGGCTGCGGTGCCTCCCTGATGGCCACCAGTCGTGCAGGCATAGCCGGAAGCAGGTCATGACTGATACCGATATAGGTACCGACATTTGTATCATCGGCGGCGGCCCGGGCGGGCTCGCCGCAGCCACCGCGCTCGCTTTGCACGGCCGCGCGGTTACGGTGGTTAACGGCGGCCCCCTGATGGGTTACGGGATCGAAGGCGCGTTCAAGTCCAAGGCCGAGTTTGAGATTACCCGCCAATACGTTTACGCCTCACTCAGACCCGAAGTCTTCGGCAGCACACCGCCCCCGAAATTCGAGAACGTTCTCAGGGGTACCGAAAAATCAGCCAGCAGTCTTAACGCATCGGTGCTCGACCGCATGCAGCGACTTGGCGTCAAAATGATCACCGGCCATGCCCGGTTCATTGACCCTCACACCGTTGTTGTTGGCGGCCAGGAACTCAAGGCCAGCAAGTTCATTATTGCCACTGGCTCGCGCCCGAGGATCCCCAAAGGCCTGACGGCAGACAATGATCGCATCATGAGCAGCGACACCGTCAATCTGCGCGCCGGGCTGCCCGAATCGATTCTGATTCTGGGCGCTGGCGTGATCGGCTGCGAATACGCCAGCATTTTTGCCGCACTGGGCAGTCGGGTGACATTGCTGGATACGCAAGACCGGGTGCTTTCAATGGAAGACCCGGACGTCAGCGCTTTTGTAGAAAGGGCATTCAGGCAGCGAAATATCACGGTCGTCCCGGGCACCCGATTCGATGCTGTGGAACCGACGAAGACCGGCGTGCGCACGACTTTTTCAGATGGCCGTACCCTGGAAACGGCGGCCGTGCTACTCGCCGTCGGTCGCACCCCCTGCACCGGCGACCTGGGTCTTGAGATCGCGGGCGTTGCGCGCGATGAACGCGGCAACATACCCACGTCTGACTGCATGCAAACCAACGTCGAGCACATCTATGCCGTCGGCGACGTGGGCCTGCGGGATTCGCCCGTCGATATGGCCCTGGTGCACGTGGCACAAGCCGAGGGCCGCTGCGCCGCGCATCATATTCTGGGTGAGCAATTCAATCAGAACATTGAGCACGTGCCCTACATTATTTTTACTATCCCCATGGTCGCCGGCGCGGGTCTGTCCGAAACTGCAGCGCGCGAGCGCTTTGGCCCCGACATCCGCGTAGGCAAGTATCCTTACGGCCGCAATCACCGGGCGCATACCATGTATCCGCCGCTGGGATTCGTGAAACTCATTGTCGGCCCGCCGGGTGATGACCGCATGCTGGGTGTGCGAGTGGTTGGTCGCGACGCCGATACGCTCGTCGCGGCAGCCTCCATTATGATCGAGCAACAGCTATCGTACAGCTACCTCATGGAATCTATCCTTCCGCACCCCTCGCTGATGGAGTGCCTGCAGGGTGCGGCCCACATCATCGCGGGTGATGCACTGAGCTATGAGGCCGGCGAAGAGTACGACTTTGGCAGCCTTGCCATCGAGAGACCGGATTAATCCGGGTTTCTCGAAAGCCAGAGATGAATCTCACAGGGCGTTCTGTAAATCGGGCCCGCACCCGCTAAAGATCAATGGCGGTATTCTGCTGGTGGCGCTCAGGGCGAAATTGTTCGATCATTTCCCGATGAACCTCGAACTGCACAGCGAACGCCTCGTCCTGACGCCATTTACTCCCGATGATTTGGACCTCTCTTTGCAGTTGTGGACTGATCCGGCTGTCTTGCGGTATGCGGGCAAGGCCATGAGCGAGTCGGCGATAAGAAAATGCATGCCGAAATGGACAAGAAGGGGGGGCAATGGCTGCATTGGAATCTGGACAATCTCGGATCGCAAGACGCGGGAGAAGTATGGCAGCGTCGCTCTGCTGCCGATGCCGATTGAGAATAGCGAAACTGACTACAGCTCACTGATTCCCGGCGAGATGCCGGACGCTGACATCGAGGTCGGCTATTTTCTGAAGCGCTCGGCCTGGGGCTGTGGCTACGCGACAGAGGCATGTCGACGGTTGCTGCAATTCGCCTTTGAGGAGTCGCCACTTAAGGAAGTGGTCGCAACGTTCCATAAAGACAACCAGCCTTCAAGGAACGTCCTGCAGAAAGCGGGGTTTACTGATCGCGGCACGATGCAGTGTTACGGCGATGTCGGCGTGAACTTCCGCATTACCCGCGAGGAATGGTTAAAACTGCAATCGAACTAGATGATCCCGGAAGCGGCTGTCTGCGTTGGTCTGCGGTCGGGCGCCGACCACGTCCTTATTAACCAACATGTAACGCTCGACGGTGATTCATTTCCCTTGCCAGAAATTCAGGTATTGCGAAATGCAGGGATTCGATTTGAGCATGGCTTTTCCCGAATCCTGCTATCGTTGCCGTGTCATTGAATGCTCATCTGAGCGTGCCTTAAGCGACATGAAATAGTTACATGGACCAGACATCAGACGAGCAGCCCGGCCTGCCAACGCGTTTTTTTGGCGTTTTTCGCTATAGCCGGCGCGCCCTCGAACTCGTCTGGAGCACCAGCCGACCTCTTACTTTTACGCTAGCAGGCCTGACGATTTTTGCCGGTATCCTGCCTGCCGCTATCGCGTATATCGGCAAGCTCATCGTCGACGGTGTCGTGGCCGCCATCGCTGCCGAGAACCCCGACATCGCGGGCGTCGTCTTCCTCGTGGCGATGGAAGCACTGGTCGTTGCCGCCCTCGCCGCCAGCCAAAGAGGAATCTCGGCAAGCGAGTCGCTCTTACGCGCGCAGCTCGGGCACCGAGTCAACGTCATGATCCTTGAGAAGGCGCTGACGCTTCCACTTCAAAGCTTCGAGGATTCCGAGTTTTACGACAAACTCACGCGGGCGCGCCGGGAAGCCTCCAGCCGTCCTTTGAGCCTGGTCAAGCGCACCTTTGGTCTGGCGCAAAACGGCATTTCACTCACAAGCTACGCCGCTTTGCTTTTCGGTTTCTCGCCCTGGGCGGTGGTGATATTGATCTTCGCCGGCCTGCCTTCCTTCTTTGCCGAAGCCAAGTTTTCCGGCGATGCGTTTCGGCTTTTCCGCTGGCGATCACCCGAGAGCCGCATGCAGATTTACCTTGAGACGCTCATTGCCCGCGAAGACGGCGTCAAGGAGGTCAAGCTGTTCAGCCTGGGCCGCCGGTTTTTGGACCGCTATCGGGAGATTTTCAACAAGCTGTTTGCAGAAGATCGCCGGCTGACCATACGAAGAGATAGCTGGGGCTTCGTGCTCGGCCTGATTTCGACCGCTGCTTTTTACGGCGCCTATGTCTGGATCGTGCTCGCAACGATCGCGAAGGAAATTACCCTCGGTGCCATGACCATGTACGTCATGCTCTTTCGACAGGGACAGACTGCCGTTGCCGCGAGCCTCTCTTCCATCAGCGGCATGTACGAAGACAACCTTTATCTATCCAACCTCTATGAATATCTCGCACACCCGCTGCCGCCTGAGCGAGGCGAGGCAAAGTTGGGCCCGGATCCAACTCGCGGCCTCGAATTCGAACAGGTTTCGTTTCGGTATCCGGGAAGCGCGACGCTTGCACTCGATAACATCGACCTGCAAATCAAGCCTGGAGAGAGCCTCGCCCTGGTTGGTGAGAACGGATCGGGCAAGACGACGCTGATCAAGCTGCTCACACGACTTTACTCGCCCACTTCCGGAAGGATTCTGCTGGACGGGCTGGATCTGAAAGACTGGGACCAGGCAGCGCTGCACCGTCGGGTTGGCGTAATTTTTCAGGACTTCGGTCGTTACCAGTTTTCTGTGGGAGAAAACATCGGCGCGGGTGACGTTGAGCATATCGACGACGAAAGCCGCTGGAAGCAAGCGGCCGGCAGCGGGATGGCCGCTCCCTTTATCGAGGCGATGCCGGGTGGCTACCAAACTCAGCTTGGCCGCTGGTTTAAGGACGGGCAGGAATTATCGGGTGGGCAGTGGCAGAAGATCGCTTTATCCCGGGCGTTTATGCGCTCGGATGCCGACATCCTGATACTCGATGAGCCGACGGCAGCCATGGATGCTGCGTCTGAGGCCGCCATCTTTGATCACTTCAGAACGGCCAGCCGGGACAAGATCACCATTCTTATCTCACACCGATTTTCAACCGTGCGCGCGGCGGACCAGATTGTCGTTATAAAAAACGGTGAGATTATTGAGCAGGGGAGCCACGAAGAGCTGCTTGCAATAAACGGCCATTACGCACACCTGTTCCGTCTTCAGGCCAAAGGTTATCAGTAGCAAACCTGAGTCGCGCTGCTCGCGATGGGTTGACTGGATTCCCGCTTGCGCGGGAATGACGGGTGGGGCGGGGACCCAGTGGACATCAAGAGCGTAGCCCGCAGGGAATCAGGGCGTTGCTATTACTTAGCTGAGCTTTATTTTGCCGACCAGGTCGTTGATGTAGTTGCTGCGCAGATCGACATCTTCCTGCAGCAAACGTAGCTCTTCGAGGATGAGCTCGGCAATGGTGCTGGCTTCCTCGCGAGCCGCAAGAATGGTTCTCAATTCTTCGACGGCCGCGCGCAGACAAGGGTCGCTCTCCATGACCACGGCACTGGCCGGTTTACCATCTTTCCCGACGGGGGTTTTTTGCACGCGAGGAAACTTGTAGGTCCTGGTCTCCGGCAGCACCGAACCCTTCGGGCGCTTGTAAACGATCCGCAAGACGTCGATGAAATCAACGCTGTTCACAGAATACTTGACGATGTGCTGCGGATGGTTGACACCCATCTCTTTAAGCTTTGGGTACTTACTCATTCGATCATGACCAATCTTGATTTGCGGTGGAAACGGATCCCCACCTGTTAAAACGGATAGGGCAAATATCTTGCCAAGCGCCGAGCTTAGAACATCCAGTGCTTTCAGGCCAGCCTCAGGTTTGGTGATCAGGCCTGAGTCTTGTCTGCTGTGCGCGATCTGTGCGCCTTATTTCGAGCACGGGTTTAGTCGACTGTGGCAGTCTCGAAAATATTACCAGGACCCCAAATCAAACCGGCTTGCAATCGAACTTTTTCGCGCGGCTCAATGAGACGTCTAAGTTCAGCTGGCAGGCGACTACCGTCCAGAGCAAACTCGCAAGCCGCTTAACCACCATCCGCACCGTTACGGGTACGTGTAGCTGGATTGGAAGCCAAGGGGCAACCCGATCCAGAAGTAAAGCAGCAGGAACGCTGTCCAGGCCACAAGAAACCAGATCGAGTACGGCAGCATCATTGCCGTCAGCGTGCCGATACCTGTCGATTTCACGTAGCGCTGGCAATACACGACTACCAGAGGAAAATACGGCATCAATGGCGTGATGATATTGGTACTCGAGTCGCCCACTCGATAGGCCGCCTGGGTCAGGTCGGGAGAAATACCCAACGACATCAGCATGGGCACAAATATCGGTGCCAGCAGCCCCCATTTGCCACTCGCAGAACCTACGAAGATATTCACAACCGCCGTCAACAGTACGATGCCGACGATGGTGACTGCCGCCGGCATGGCGAGCCAGCGCAGGAAGGCGGCGCCCTCCAGCGCGAGCAACACACCGAGATTAGACTGGCCGAAGGCATACACAAACTGGGCGATAAAAAACATGATCACAAGGTAGTACGCCATGCTGTGCATCGCGTGGGTCATGCCCTCAATCATGTCGCGCGAACTCTTCATTGAGCCCGAAACGATTCCGAAGACCACGCCAGGGACAAGGAACAACAGGAAGATCAGCGCCACGATCGAGCGCATCATGGGCGCATCGAAGGCAGTGATATTGCCGGCCGGGCTGCGCCATGCCGAACCCGCCGGGAACGCCGTCACAAACAGGATGATCAAACCAATCACCATGGCAACCAGCGACCAGCGCAGGCCTTTGCGCTCGTTGTCGGCGAGGTCATGCATTTCCGGCAGGTCTGCGGCGTCACCGTCGACGGCGGTTCCGGCAAGTCGCGGTTCGACAATCTTGTCAGTGATATACCAGCCGAGGCTCACGATCAGCAGTGACGACGCCGTAGTAAAGAAGTAGTTATTCAGCGTGTTGAGTTCGATGCCAGCGTCGAGAATGCGAGCGCCTTCCTGGGTCAGGCCCTGCAGCAGCGGGTCGAGGGATGACGGCACGAAGTTCGCCGAGAATCCGCCCGATACGCCCGCAAAAGCACACGCGATACCGGCGAGCGGATGCCTTCCTGCCGCGTAGAAGATAACGCCACCCAGCGGGATCACCAATACGTAACCTGCATCCACGGCTGAGTGACTGACGATCCCCACCAGGATGACCATCGGGGTAAGGAGCGACTTTGGCGTGACGTTCAAGAGCGAGCGAATCGCGGCGTTGATAAACCCCGTGTGCTCAGCCACACCAATGCCGAGCATCGCGACCAGCACAACGCCGACCGGATGAAAGTGCGAAAAGTTGGTGACCATCACGGATAAAAACTCGGTGATGGCGCTGGGCGCAAGCAAATTTTTGACCACCAGCGACTCGCTGGTCCGCGGGTCTATCAGATCAAAACTGACATAGGACAGCAGCCATGACAGCACCCAGACGATAAAGAGCAGCCCGACAAAAAGCATGGCCGGGTCCGGCAGCTTGTTGCCAATACGTTCAACGGCGCCCAGGAATCCCGGCATGTCTGCATTATTGGTTTTTGCTTTTTCCTGTTCTGACATCAAACCCCCCCTTCAGATCGGCCACATCGACTATTCAGCCCGGCAATCAAGCTTGCAAATTATGCCATGGACGTGAGTATTGCGGGTCCCGTGACCGGCCGGCGCTGACCTTCAGCAGGCCACACTGCTATTCGTCGCCCAAGCTGGTCAGACATTACCTGGCTGGGCTACTTGTGCCCGGACCGCAAATACAGCCTGCGCCAAACGGCAAAAAGGCCGCTTGCGCGACCCTTTTGCTTCCCGATCCGTCGTGTTGCGGTGCGGACAATCAGTACTTGCCGACCAGGTTCAGGAACCAGCCCTTGTGATCGTAGTCGAGATCAGTCAGGTCATCACTGAAGTCCGTGAAGTTATAGCCAATACCGATCTTGAAATTATCGTTGAAGTGCCGGTCGAGCTGCGCCAGCAAGCCATCGCGCGTGCTGCCGTTCTCTTTCACGTCGAGACGACGATACTCGAGCACACCATCCCAACGTCTGACGAGATGATAGCGGGCCCGGATAGCCTGGAAGTCAACGGTGCTCTCAAACCAGGACCCGTTACTGCGATCCGCCCGAAGCTCGCCACTGCGCTGCGCAATCTTCCCACCAATCTCCCAACGCGGGCTCACGCGGTAAATGCCTTCGATGGAGTAAACGTTGGACCTCTGATCTGTTCCGGCATTCGCCTGTGCAATGCTGGGCAGGTCATACAAGTACGTGTACTTGGCTAGCAGGTTGAGCCTGTCGTTGCCCACGGGCCGGTAGGCAAAGCCGAGCCCACCTTCTACAAAGTTCGCATCGAAATTGCTGTCGACCAGATCGTCCGTATCAGAATAATTAAAGCGCGCCAGCATACGAATATCGTCATTCAGGCGCCAGTTCAGGCGGTTGCTGGTCAGCTGCTGTTTGCGTCGTTCCGCGCCTGAATCATCACGGAGCTCAATCTTACTCTGCCAGCTGACGACATCGCTACGATAGCCGCCGGTCACGGTCGCCGCATCGCGTTCAACGAGGCCCGTGATTGCCTCGAGTTCACCGTTCTGCAGACTCAGGCCGAGGTTGAACCCGGGCAATGGCGCGAAGTCCAGCCCAAATGCGTGGCTGACGCCCGCCTCCCGATCGCCACGTACGAACTGCCGCTCGTTAAAGACGCTCAGCTGATTGCTGATGCGCGAGCGATGTCCGAACGCAACCTGGCTTTCTCCACCCGTTGTCCGGTCAGTGGACATGGTGTACGACCCATAGACCCGATGATTGCTCGTAAGGCGATGTTCGAGCGTCGCGGTTGCGCCCTCGCCGCGGTGACCGCTTGAGAACTCTGCACCCACGTTGGTGCGATCGTTCACCCGCCAGCGCGCGCCGATGGTGCCAAGATCGTTGTTGGCCACACCGTCGTCGTCACTCAATGTGAACTGACCGGTGCCATAGACCTCAAGGTTCGCACCCAGACGATACGAATAACGCAGCGCCGCCAGCGTGCTCTCTAAAGACGTGCCCGCAACGAGGTCATCGACCGCGTTTCTGCGCACTTCCGCTGAGAGGGTGCCCTTGTCGGTGAGTCGATAGTCACCCTGGATGGCCACGCGCTGATCTTCAGACTGACCCGCGCGGTCAACCACCGTCAGGCGTGCAGACAGGCGCAGACGGTCATTCACGTCACCGGTCACCTCAGCACCGTATTCCGTAAGCTCGGTGCCAGTGTCACGACGTGCCGCCGAGAAAC
>JABDLF010000083.1 GCA_013003115.1 Gammaproteobacteria bacterium | reverse complement strand
TGTGCCAGCCTATTTCGCTCGCGCCGTTGGCCCGAACCTCACCGCCGAGGGCATGCGCAAGCAGCTGCGCGCCCAGGCAGATTCCAAGCACCGGTTTGCCGGCAGCAACGGCCTGCCTGATAACCTTGATTTCGGTCTCTAAGTGAGCAATCCGATGACGATCTTCGACATTCATCGGACCGCCAAGGACAATCAGGCCGCGATACCTTTCGAGCTTAGGTGTCGCGTCTGGTTCATGATCGAAATTTATAAAGCGAATGCGGTGCCCCCGGGCGCGCAGCAGTGCATCCAGTGTGCCGAGTGGCTCCGCCGCCACATGCTGAAAAACCATCACTCGCGCCATATCACCAGGCCTCCTACCAGCGAGGTCAGTCCCCGGCGAGCAGTTCCTTCATCTGGCCAATCTTGTCGCGGCTAAGCTCTTTTCGACGCTCGGCCACGGCGAGAGTGGCACGGCCGAGTTCGCGATAAACGGAAACCGATTCCGGCCCCAGCCGCTTCAGTTCCCGGATGTGGCGCTCCACGATATCTATATCGCCGCGAGCTATTGGTCCGGTCATCGCGTTGTCGACGCCTTGCTCAATAACGTTTTCCACCGTTGCCCGGAGTATGGGTGCCAGCAGCGCAGCGCCCTGCTCCCGGCTCACACCCGCCGTGCGCAAAATGTCGAGACTCACATCCAGGAGAGCAACCAGGTAGTTGCATGCCATGACGGCGCCCGCGTGATAAAGCGTCTTCTGATGAGGCGCGATGGCGATGACCTGGCCACCAATGGCCTCGACCGCCTGGCGCAGTATCTGCGTCGCTGCCCCATCGCCCTCCAGGGCGCACCACGTGCCGGCAAACTGCCCCACGGAAACTTCCGGATTGGCGAAGTTCTGTACCGGATGCAGACTCGCCACACTCGCCCCAATCTCGGAGCACTCATCAAGCACGGTCGACGACAGCGCGCCGCTCAAGTGGAAGACAACGTCTCCCTGGCGCACCCAGTTGCACCGCGTCAGCACCCGCGATACGTCGCCAATGGCTTCATCAGGCGTACCAATCATCCATATCGGCGCCGGTTCGAACTCGTGCATGGCAGACAGCGGCTTTCCTGCGCCGATGAAATCTGTCGCCTGTTTAGCGCTCTCGAGGGACTGCGTGAGTACGGCTTTCACCTGAAACACCCGGGCATCCTGGAACAGCCGGGCAAGGGTCTGGCCCGTTCTGCCGCAGCCCACTATATTCAGCGCACCTCCCACTAGCTCACCACCGTCGTTATGCCTGAACGCATTTCAATCACCTGCTGAGGCCCCCTGCAAATCCTGCCCGGCCGAAAGATATTCAGCCCCCGTTTGCATCATTTTCGCAAAACCCCGCTCGTCTGCTTCCGCCACGACGCTCCGCAGTCGCTCAACCGCTGCGCCCAGTTTTTCCAGCGCGTCGCCACCATATTGATTCAGCGCCTGGATTTCAAAATATACCGTGGGGCTTTCACCTGCGACACGACTCGCCACCGCAAGCTGGGCGTCAAAGGTAGTACTTGAGATCTTTCTGAGCTTTGGCACTATCTCCCCGCTCTCGGCGAGCGCTGTAAAAAACATGATGTTTAGTGCATGCGACAAGCCCAGCACAAAGGCGATTACTTTGTCGTGCTCGTCGAGACCCATTTGCACCAGCTCGACCATAGTGGAAGCAAACAGGGATTTTGCGAGTGCCAGAGAGTCAGGCTGTCCGAGGTCAACAAATACGAGATGGCGGCCCGAAAGCAGTTCGGTATCAGGCCCGAACATCGGGTGCAGTGATGCGACATCGCAACCCGCAGAAAGCAGCGCGTCGAGACCTTCTCGTATCGGAGTCTTGAGAGAAGCGACCTCTATAATCAGGCCGGCGGGTTTTCGATCGGCGAGCTGCCGGAGGATGTCGTTGCAGGCACGCAGCGGCGTTGCTACAAGTATCAGTTCGTAGTCCAGAGCAAGGGCCTGCCAGTCGGCATGGCATGTAAAGCCTGCCACCTCTCCCGACGGGTCGGCTACCTCCACGGAATAGCCCTGAGACGCGAAGTATTTTACGAACCAGCCGCCCATTTTGCCGGCGCCACCTATGACCAGCGCCCGGCTGCCACCGCCCTGGCCCTCTGCGCTCACGCGTGCCCGCTCCTGCTGGGTCAGTGATGATCTGATCAGGCTTCGCATCAGATCCTCGGCAAGGCTCTCCGGCAGACCCAGCCGCCTTGCGTGACCGGCTGCCATCTCCAACACGTCTTTTTCCCGGGCGAAATCGCGGGTGCTTATTCCTCGCGCACGCTTGTACTCGCCGATGCGCTCGGTGAGCTGGTGCCGCTCCGCCACCAGCTCCATGAGCTGCGTGTCGATTACTGAGAGGCGTTTACGCCAGTTTTCAAGATCTGCCATTGGCTTACTGAACCTTGCTTGTCCTTTTTTGCTCTTGCCCGGAGCGCTTCCCTTTGATCAGCATCCACGCGTATACGGGCAGACCGGCAAGCAGCAATAAGAACCCCCAATACACGGCCTCGTGGCCCGCGCCCGCTACGGCCCAGACGGAATACAAGAACGCGAGCGTACTCACGACTGCTACTTTTATTACACTCCCTCCGGGCGGGATGCTGCCATCTCGCAACGTCACAACCAGCTGTGCCACTGCCGAGAAAACATAGGGTATCAGCACGGTGGTAGTTGATAGCAAAATCGCGAAAGTGAAGAGCCCTACCAGCCCGCGAGTGTAATTCGCCGCGATTAACAGGCATACAAGCACCGCCGAAAACACCAGCGACGCCGCGGGGGTGCCGAAGCGTGACAAATGCCCGAAACGCCCGGGAAAAACGCCGTCGCGCGCGGCTGCGGCCGGAATCTGACCCGTGTTCAGCGTCCACCCGTTGAGTGCGCCAAAGCAGGAGATTGTCGCGCCGGCGGCAACGGCCATTGCGCCCCAGTGGCCCCACATGGCGCTTGCTGCATCGGCAAAAGGCGCATCCGACGCTGCGAGTTCCCCCGGGCTGACCAGACCCATTACCGCCACGGTGGCAGCGACGTAGAGAATGGTCGCAAGCAGCGTTCCCAATAAAGTTGCGCGCGGAATGGTTTTGTCGGCGTCAGCGACATCATCAGCGGGTACGGTCGCAGACTCGAGGCCGAGGAAAGCCCACAGCGTCAGCGCCGCGGTCGCGGTGATCGCACCGAAAGTCGTTTCATTGCTCAGGTTAAAGGGCTGGAAGTGATCGAAGTTGATCTGCCCCAGACCAAAAAACGTCACCGCGACAAGAGGCGTTACCTTAAGAACGGTAGTCACCAGCTGCACGATGCCGGCCGCTTTGACACCTCGCACGTTGATAGCGGTGAGCAGCACGATCGCGCCCATCGCCGTTAAAGCACCCAGTGCAGGCGAGGCGCTAAGCGCCGGCCAGAACACAGAGGCATAGCTGACCATGGCCACGGCAATTGCGGCGTTGCCGGTCAGAAGCGAAATGTAGTATCCCCACGCGACCAGGAATCCCGCGAAATCGCCCAAACCCGCGCGACTGTATGCATACGGCCCGCCGGCGCGCGGCAGCGTGCGGGCAAAGCCCGCAAAAAGAAGCGCAAGCATCCAGGCGCCTGCCGCCGTGAAAAGCCAGCCAAGCAGGCTTATTCCGCCATAGACTGCGAGCGACGCGGGCAGCAGAAAAATGCCCGAACCGATCATGTTGCCCATGACCAGTGCCGTACAGGTCCACAGGCCCAGAGCTTTCGCGCGCTTGTGCATGTTTGTTGTTTTCCCCGCCGCCGCTTTCAGATTCTACTCCCTGGGCACGCAGCAACGGAGTTTTTAAGCGCCGCGACTGTACGCGTCTCTCAGCATGTTCTGAAAGTGATGAACGCCATGCTCCCGTTTCACCGAAAGGCGGCCGCGCTCATACACGCCGCAGGCCAGCCCTTTCTGCACCTGCTCACAGATATCGATGTCCTGCTTCTGCACGAGATCGCCAAAGCTTATGTCCTCGGCAATCTTCGTCCTCGCAGCCTCACTGATAATGTCTTCATAGTAATAGTCGAAGACTACCCGGCAACGATCGTGCCCCAGCGGAAGCACAACATTGGTCTGCATGCGGCCGGGCAAAATGTTGAGCATGATGTTCGGGAAAATAAAATAGTAGAACGCCTGACCGGGACTGTAGGCGTCGGTTGGCTGCGCAATGTCACTGTACTGCAGTGAGTAGCCATCGAAAACCTCGGTCTTGTAATCCTGGTAGCTCAGAATCTTGTTGAGCTCAGGATGCACCTGCGGCAGGTGATAGCCTTCCAGGTAATTGTCGACGTACACCTTCCAGTTGCACGATATGTCGTAGGAATCACGGCGATAAAATCCAAGCTGCCCTGGATCGAACGGATGAATCCTCTCGCGAATTCGCGCAAAAACATTCTCGGGAGCCAAAGAGCCAATGGTGGCCTCAGCGCCGGCCGCCACGAACAGCATGCCCGACTCTTCAATGATCTCAAGAGGGACAAGGCCAAAGTCGCCGGGCTCAAAATCTTCAACGTCGCCGATTTCCGGTGCCGTGTGCAGGCTGCCATCGAGACGATATACCCAACCATGGTAGCGACAGCGCAGGACCCTGCAGTTGCCGCTGCCCGCCGCAACGGGGCCCGCCCTGTGCCTGCAGACGTTATGGAACGCGCGCAGCTCGCCGCTCTTGTCGCGTAGCGCGATCACAGGCCCGCCAGCAGTATCTTCAACGCGGAAATCGCCGGGCGAACGTAGCGACGAGGCTTCTCCCACCAGCTGCCAGCTCCTGGCAAACAGCTGGCGCATTTCAAACTCGTGCACCTCGGCGTTTACATACCAGGACGCGGGTATCGTGCTGGCTTTTGCCAGCGGCAGGACGTCAAGATCGGCCTTATGAAGCCAGGCTGGTAATTTTGAAGCCTTCACAGTTCGATGACCTTGTAACGTGGTTCTTCTAGCAACTAGCCGCGACTCTCGGCGGCATCCTGACCCGGCGCGCTCATAGCCATGGCGGCAGAGACTTCCTTGATCAGCTTGAGGCAGACCGCGGCCGTCATACCATTGATGTCACGCTGCGGATTGTATTCGACGATGTCTGCGCCCACCAGCGGCGTACCAATGGACTGGATGAGACCGATCACGTCACGCACGGATAAGCCGCCAGGCTCATGATGCGAAACACCCGGCGCGAAAGCCGGATCCAGAACGTCAAGATCGATGCTCAGGTACAGCGGACCGTGCAAACCCAGACTGGTTTCCGGCTTCCAGTTGCGGGCTTCATGCATCGTCACGCCAAAGCGTTCAGCCTGTTCTGCCTGGTGCGCATTCAAAGTGCGGATGCCCACCTGCACGAGCCGTTTGGCGAGCTGGTCTTCCATGATGCGCGCAAACGGGCACGCATGGGACAAGCGGTTGCCGTCGAGTTCGTCGTAAAGGTCGGGATGCGCATCCAGGTGAAGTATGCACAGCCCGGGGTACGCCCGGGCATATGCCTGCAGGATTGGATAGGTGATGGAATGATCGCCGCCCAGACTCAACACTTTCTCCCCGGCGGCAAGCAATTCAGATACCCGTACCGAAATCCTGTCAAAGTCTTCTTTGCTGTTGTCGCACGCGACATCACCCGCGTCACGCCAGCCGTGTTCACCATCGAGGACATAGCCGTTTTCGGCAGTCATATTGCTGGCGCCGCTCAGCATGACCTGCCGCACCGCCGCAGGCGCTTGTGACGCGCCGCGCAAAAAAGAAGAATATGCGTCGAAAGGCACACCCAGCAGCGCTACCTGCGCGCTGTGCCTCACCATTGATTTATGACTCATGCCAACAGTTTAACCGGGCCTTACCCTTTAATTGCAGCCAAACTTCAGTCCCGCCAGGAAAACGGGCAAAATTATTGATCCTGTTCACCTGCGGTCACTGGCTGCGGGAACCAGCAGCACACGCAGCGTGTCATAACAATCAGCTGCTGCCAAATACAATAACTGGTCTTGAGTCAGAGACGCTTGTGAAAATTTCGGGATCCGGCCACGTCGTACCCATTCTGCTTGCGGGCCTTGGCTTCGCCCTCGCGAGCGGGCAGTCTTTCGGCAAAGATCCGTCTCCAGGTCTGCAAGATGAGGCCCCTTCGCCTGCTGAGGATCCGCAAAACGACGCCACCGTGGAAGCCGCCGAAGAACACATTGCGGCGCTGCGAGAGCAGCTTAATATGGTGAGGCGCGAGCACGGGCCGAATGGACAGGCTCTCATCGCGGTCCTGAGCGAATTGGCTGACGCCGAGCTCGCCATCGGCGAAAAGGAATATGCCGCTGTGAGACTCGAGCGCGTGGTTGAGCTAATTCGTCAGCATGAAGGTCGCTACACGCAGTCGCTGATGATCCCGCTGCTGCGCCTTGCCAACATTTACATGGACTCAGGGCAGTTCGAACGCGCGATCTCCCAGCTGCGCTATGCACAACACCTGACCCATCGCCGCGACGGCGTGTACAGTCTCGACCAGGTGGCACTCATCGAAGAGCTTGCTCGCGCGTTTCTCGGCCAGGACCAAAGCGACGAAGCACAGCGTGAAATGCGCCTTGCTTTTGATCTGAGTCGACGTGTGCACGGAGAGGACAGCCTGGAGCATGTGCCGGGGATGATGCGGTTTGCCGCCTGGTTCAGGCTTGCAGGTGAAGACCGGAAAGCACGCCGACTCTATCTCAGGTCCATAGAGCGTCTCGAACAGGCCAACGGCCCCGAGCACTATTCGCTCATCGAGCCGCTGACGCACCTTGCATCAACGGCAAGCAGGATGGGCTATTACCGTGCGGAGCGCGAGGCCGCGCTCATTCGCGCGGACCATATTCTCAACCGGCAGCCCGGCGCAGACACTGAAGACAAGGCGGCTTCGGCTGTGCGCATCGGCGACTTTTACACGCGGCTCCGACAGGCCGATGACGCCGAGCTGCATTATCAGCGCGCCTGGGAAATCCTCGCGGCCTCGGATGATCCGCGCCTCGACCACAGCAAGATTTTCTCCCGGCCTGTGGTGCTCAATTTCCCATACTCCATGCTCCCTGATACGCGGCGTGGACTGATCATCCATCAGGATGAGGTTGACGTAACTTACGAACTCGATATCAACGCCGACGGCAAGGTTACGCGGGTTGAACTTGTTGACCACAATGGTCCCACTTCCCTCAACAGGACTTTGCGCAAGAACGCATTTGCGCTGCGTTTTCGACCCCGGATCCATGATGGCCAGCCCGTCGCGACCGACGGTTATCGAATGACCGAATCGATTCGACTCGAATCACCCGTTACGCGCTCGCTGTTCATGGAGCAGCTGCGGGAAGAAATGAAGCGCCTGGCCACCATTCTGAGAGTGACGGGCAGAGTGAGATAAGCTCCAAGGACCCGCAAACTAACTCTAAACAACGGCTGCTACGTACTTTCAATAACTTACGCTCAATTCACGCTGCTTCATTAAGGCCCCGTTCAGCCTCGCTGGCTTAAACTTTTGCCATCGTCTGCCATTGCGGGTTCAGAAACTATGAAATTCAATCGGAAAAAACACCAGCTCGGAGCCACCGCGTTATTTACGTTGCTCTTCGCGTTTTCAGCTGCCGAGGCGCAGGTGGATCACGAGGTCATCGAAGATGATTACGATGAGGCAAGTGCAAACGTGCAGCCATACGTATTGCTCAGCGTCGACGAAATCGAAGACCTGGTCGGCCCCATCGCGCTCTACCCGGACGATCTCGTCAGCATCATTTTGCCCGCCTCCACCTATCCTGTGCAGGTGGTACAGGCCGCGCGCTTTTTACAGGACCGCGAAGGCAACCCCGATCTGGAGCCGCCCGGCGACTGGGACGATGCTGTCGTGGCGCTGCTCAACTATCCGGAAGTCATCGACATGATGAATGATGACCTGGACTGGACCTGGGCGCTGGGCGACGCATTTCTCAATCAGCAGTCCGAAGTGCTTTCCGCTGTCTCAGAATTTCGTGACCAGGCCTATGCGGCGGGTAACCTGAAGAGCGACGAGCACCAGGTAGTCAGGCGCACGGAGCGCGTGATTGAAATCGTGCCCGCAGATCCGGAAGTCATTTACGTGCCTTATTACGAACCCGCGCGCGTCATCGTCTATCAGCGTTATCCTGTTTATCATTACCATCCATACCCGCGGTACAGTTACTACTACCCTTACCCGGCGCATTACGGGTTCAGCTACGGTTATTTCTTTGGTGTGAGCACGGCTTTTCGCCTGCACTGGGTGAATCACCAGCTCTACACTTACAACTACGGATACCTTGGCCATCCTTATTTTGGTCGCAGCTATCATAATCGCTTCTACTATCGGCACCGCCCCTTCCGTGACGGCAGGCGACTCGCACGTAGCCAGGGCGGTTACGTTAACCGCGGGCATCAGGGAGACAGGTGGCGGCCGCGAAGAGGCCACGGCCCGCGACCGCAGGCCAGGGCAGAATCTCGTGGACGCACAGGCATCGCGTCGCAATCGACGAGGAGCAACAGTCGCACAAACACCGGCGCGCGCAACCTGAATAGCCCAACTTCGCGATTTGCCGCCATCGGCAGCACACGCGGGCAGAATGCAAATGCGCGGCGTGCTTATTCGGACAAGAACCCTGACCAGCGCCGCACGGTGCAGCGTTATCGTGAACAGGCGAGGACCGATTCTGTCCCGGGGCGCGCGCGAAATGCAGGTTCGCGGCTGCCCAGTACGACGGCTAAAAAGGCGGCTGCGACGAGCAGGTCACCGGCGCGAAGCAGCGATCGCAGCGCGCGCCGAGGCAATCAGGATCGCGCAACCGTACTGCGCCGCCTTGCTGGCAGCGAGAACGCCCGTGACGTGGCGACAAGAACTCGCCCGCGGCTGGCCGGAAACACTTCTGAGCGAGGCAGCCGGCAAGTCTCGCGCAATGTCGCAGTAAATGCGCGACCCTCACCGCAGTCCGCGCGGCCTGCCGCCACGCGTTCAGCCAGGCCACCTGTCGCAAGCACGCGCGTAGCACCTCAGCGCCGCAGTGCACAGCAACAGGCAAGCAGGGCGCCGGCGCAGTCCCGGCAGGCACAGCGGTCAGCGCCCCCGGCAAGTCGCGCGAAGCAAGCGCGCTCGGAACCCAGGCAGGCACCGGCTCGATCAAAGCAACGGGCAGCTGGCGGGCGACGCAGCGAGCCGCGTCGCCGCTAGGGCGGATACGCGAAAACAAGGGGCATTTGCCAATCGGCTCGTCGGCCGAGATCACAGGGCCAGACCGCTGAAATCCGCGGCTGGCCCTTTTTCACGATTATTTCACTCACAAACCTTTTAAACTTGGGGAATTGTGACGCCCGTGGGGGAAATACATGGTATCGGCCGAAAACAATGCCGCCGTCTTGCTGATCGAGGATCATCGCGACATCGCGGAGATGATCTACGACTATCTGGAAGGCCGGGGCTATATGGTCGACTATGCCGCTGACGGACTGAGCGGTCTGCAGCTCGCCACCGACAATGACTACGACGTATTGGTGCTGGACCTCATGCTGCCCGGCCTCGACGGCATCGAAGTCTGTCGCAAGCTGCGCGAAGAAGTGCGCAAGGACATTCCCATTCTCATGCTGACGGCGCGTGACACGCTGGACGACAAGCTGGCCGGGCTTGATGTCGGCGCGGATGACTACCTGGTAAAGCCGTTCGAAATTCGTGAACTGGAAGCTCGCATTCGTGCACTTCTCAGGCGCCAACGGGGGACGGTTACCGATGAGATTTACGTCGTCGGCGACCTCCGTTTTGATACCGCGGCGCTCAAGGTCTCACGCGGGGACAAAAACATCAGCGTCCCGCCCATCGGGCTCAAGCTCCTCACCGTACTGATGCGCGAATCGCCCAAAGTCGTCACGCGCCAGCAGCTGGAGCGGGAAGTCTGGGGGGATTTGCTTCCCGACAGCGATACTCTGCGAAGCCACCTTTACAGCCTGCGCAAGGCCATAGACAAGCCTTTCGAAACACAGATCATGCATACGATCCCCGGGGCCGGGTACCGCCTGTCCATTGAAAATGAAAAGTAAGGGCCTGGGCGCACGCCTCAGCAGGACACTCGTCCTGCAGATCGCGTTTATCAGTCTCGCGGCCATCGTTGGTGTAATGCT
>JABDLF010000056.1 GCA_013003115.1 Gammaproteobacteria bacterium | reverse complement strand
GCGTCGAGAACGATGAAGACCAGTTCCCCGAGCCCCTGTTCGCGATCTTGAATTTTGCCAAGATCAACGACGCACCCATGACGCAGGACTTCGTGATGGAGGTCGACTGGGTGAAACACGAGCGACGGGCGGGACGATAACGCAAATCCGCTGTGTCTCGATGCGATAAAGGGACTTAGCGCCTCTTTTTTCGACCTTTATTTGCGCTTCTTCTTTTTGGGCTTTGGCTTTGGCAGCACCGCTTCGGTGCGACGGATGAGTTCGGTGAGCCACTCAGGGTCGTCGATCTCATCCGCGATCAGGAAGAAGTTTTTTGAACCCTTGTAGGCCGGCGCCTCTGTCACATCACCAATATACTCGCGGCCCGCATCGGTGGGTTTTACGAACAGCTGGTTGTCGCAAATCAGGGCCACGACTTTACCTTTGGAATACAGCGTCGTACCGCCAAACATGTGCTTGTAAGTAACATCACACGCATCGTGGATCTGATCGCAGACGTATTGGATGAAATCAGGGTCGTTTGCCATACCTAACCTATTCAAACACTGAAGATATTTTCGATACTACTCCGGCCGTTGTGTGAGCGCTTCCGCCAGGTAATAAAAAAGTGCAGTCCAGTCACGGTCTCCCCACTCGCCGCGACCGGGGCCGTTGCGTACAAATACGGTTTTGAACTGCGGCGATATATAGATGAACTGGCCGAAATGGCCGATGGCGCAATAATCCGGCCGGCCTTCCGGTCTTGGCACAATCCACCAACCCGCCTTGTATGCCCATCTACGTCCATCGTAACTGTCGAGCTCGATGTGTTTGTCTGGCGTGGTCGAGGCGTTGACCCATGCTTCGGGCAGCACCTGCCTTTCGCCCGTTCTACCCTGGTTAAGATAAAGCAGCCCGAATCTTGCAAGGTCGCGGGCGCGAGCGTGGAAGCCGCTTTCCATGCGTTCGAAACCGGCCTTGTCTGTCGTCCATCCCGCAGGTTGGGCTGCGCCCATCGGTCGCCAGACTCTCTGCTCGAAGTACTCCGAAACACTGAGTCCGGTGGTGCGCTTCAGGATCAGGCCAAGGAGCGGCGTGTTGTAATTGTTGTACTTGAACGGCCCCGGCGCCGACTCGATTTCGGTGCGCGCAAGAACCACAGATGCGAGGTTGGGATGATAATAAACGAGAGGGTCATCGTTATTTACTATGGGGAACTTTATTTTGCGGGAATAGGCCAACCCGGAGGTCATGCCGAGTAGATTGTCGACCTTGATCTGACTGAAGCGCGCGTCGCGCTCACCAAGCTCGGGCAGGTGCCCTGTGATTGGATCACCCAATGCCAGCACACCGTCTTCGGCAGCCAGACCTATGAGCGCAGAAGTCAGGGCTTTCGAAACTGAAAAGGAATTCTCGACGCTGTTGTCATCGTGACCGAGCCCATATCGCTCAAACACAAGTTGCCCATTGTGGGCGACCAGAAATGCTGTGGTTTCCGTTGACGTTACAAAACTGTCGACGTCGTCAATCTTGGGATGTGACTCGAGCGCGCTCATGACCCGCGGGTCAGGCGCTACAGGTAACTCGCTCGCGCGTTCTGCAGGCGCGATGCTGCTTGCCGGAAAAACCTGGAAATCATAGTAGTCCGGCGACTGGCGCACCATCACGTTAAACACGTATGGCAACGGAAAGTTGACATGCAGCAGACCGAGGCTGGCGACGATCAGCGCCGCCAGGGCAATGAAAATGGCTTTCTTTTTACTCATCGTTGCCTGACTCCGCCTTCGCGAGTTTCGATCATAGCGTATCGCGGATCACGCAGAGGCTTTCCTGAACAGCTATCGCGAATCACGCCGCAACAGGTCGGGTTAGAATGCGATGAGGGATGGGATGTGACGAAACGACAACAGCCCTGCCGGTGGCTTCATACAAGGGTTGCCTGGAGACTCAAGATGCCTGAGATTTACGAATTCCTGCGTGAGATGAGATTGATAATCGGCGGCTTGCTTGTGCTCTGTGCAGGCATTGCGCAGTCGTCATTGGCAGATCCCGCGAGGTTTGCGCCGGGAGCAATTTCTGTAAACGGGAGGGCAACCCTGTCACCGGGTTTCAGCCCGGACGGAATGACCGCTTACTTCACGCAGAGCGAGTGCGCTTCGATTCCTCGCTGCCCGCAGCATCTTTACGTATCGCGACTTGAAGACGGAACGTGGACGCGCGGCGAGCGAATAGAAAAGTTAGGCAATTACCGCGTCGACTGGCCAAGCGTAACGCCGGATGGCAGGCAGCTTATCCTCACCTGGACCGCGCCTCGTACAAAATACAAAGACCTCGACATCATCACAAACTTCGATCTTTACAGGCTCGACCTCGACGAAGCTGCTGCAATGCCGGTGCCCTTTGAGGGCTCAGATATCAACCGGCCACGCGCCGGCAAGCTGAAGACACGGCGAGCGTTTCACGTACAAAGCGCCGGCATCATTACCCTGGCGGGTGACCTCTATTTCTGGGATGAACGCGAGGACGCCGTGGGTGAGCGCGACGTGTTTATCGCGCCCGGCGATGGCAAGGGTGGCTTTGAAGCAGCGAGACCCTTGCCGGCACCCATCAACTCCACGGGTCGGGATCATCACAGCTGGGTGAGCCCCGGCGGCGGCCTCATGTTCGTTTCGTATCCCGACCGCGGCGGACTCGGGGAAGATGACATCTTTGTTTCACGCAAAGGGAATGACGGCTGGAGCAAGCCTGTGAGTCTCGGGCCGTTAGTAAATTCACCCTATCCGGATTTTGCAGCGAGACTGACGCCGGACGGTTTGCAGCTCGTGTTTACTTCGTCGCGGCCTTTCGGCGATCGCGGCCCCGGTCTTTACCAGGTCTGGTCAGTCGCCACTTCTGATCTCATCGAAACGGGAGTTTTGACCAACGAAGATCTCGACCGCTGATACCTCTTGACTGGATAGCGAGCTAAGCCAGCTGATACATGAGCCAGACGGCGATGCCAAAAATGATGGCACCTGCGATCAAGCCGACACCTACACCAATCAGGCCGAAAGTCCCAAAACCATAGAGCCCCAGGCCGGCACCAAGAATGGCTCCGATGATCGCTCCCCAGCGCGCAAAGCGCAGAGCGTCTTTTTGATCTTCGATAATGCTGTCCAGGATAGCTCTTCCACCGAAGACATCACGCCAGGATGGAGGCGCATCTTTTGGGTCTTCTTCAATCATTTCCAAACTCTGCGATGGATGTTGGGTCAGAAGGCAATCATCCGGTCGATCTCAAGATGAAAGGGCCCGGGATTATAGTCACCGAGCAGGATGCCTATCACTTCAATCTTTGCAGGGTCAAAGGAATATTCGTCGAGCTGCCGCCCGCGAAAACTCGCCTGCAATTCGTCAAAGGCTACTTCGACCTCAGTCCATTCTCCTTCAACTGTCTTAAAGGTGCCACTGAAGGCGACGGGCCGGCCAAAATAACGCGAATCGGTTTGCAGTCGCAGCTGGTAGCTGCGGCCATCACCTTTGACACGCAGGCGGATCCCGGTTCGCGCACTCAGGTCGATCGGCAGGTCATGACGAATGGACGTGAAACCGCCGTTGTTCTCCAACGACAGATTTCCGCTGAAGTGTAAGATCCCGTTGCGAATGACGAGACCACTGTCCGAGCGGCCGCCCATGACCGTGTCGTTCACGGACAACCACTGCCCTTCGCCAGGATTGTCGAAGCTAAACAGCGTCTTTGTTTCCGAAGCGTCTACGGCTTGCATCGCGGCTCCTGCCAGCAGCAATAGGAGTAATACTCTCATAGCCTTAGGTGTCTCTGAATACTAGACAGGTATTTTATCCCGACCACGTGAAGGGACGGTGAAACTCCGTTCAACCGGAGCTAAGGCAGCAATTCAAAGGCCATGTGACCGCCGCCTGTTGCCATAGGACCGTAATAATGCTGGTTTTCTGGCCCGCAGCGCCCCGCAATGCCACAATCCTGCCCATGGGTCGCGAATCTCAATCTGACTGGTTCGTTTACATGCTGCGCTGTTCCGACAGCTCGCTTTACACCGGCATTACCAATAACCTGACGAAGCGCCTCAAGCATCACAGCGATGGCGTAGGCGCCCGCTACACACGCTCGCGCCTGCCGGTTGAGCTCGTCTACCAGGAGGGCGCGGCCGACCGCAGCGCCGCGCAGCGTCGCGAGGCACAGATCAAGTCCCTGAGCGCCGACGCAAAGCGCAAGATGATCACCGGATGAGTGACGGGCGAAACAGACGAGCATTGGTAGTGGGAGCGACGGGTCTCGTCGGCGGCGCCCTGCTCGCCCGGCTTGCAGAACATCGAGCCTATGGGAGGGTCGCAACCCTCGGACGCCGCGCGCCAGACTTTCACCACGAAGGGGTTGCACACCACGTCGCCGACCTCTCAGGCGACGGCGCACCGATCGAACTGCCACGTGCAGACGTCCTGTTTTGCTGCCTGGGCACAACGATAAAACAGGCGAAAACAGAAGCGGCTTTTCGCGCCGTTGACTTTGACCTGGTCGTACAGATCGCGAAACAGGCCGCTGCAAACGGCACCAATACTTTCGTCGGCGTATCGTCAATAGGCGCCAGCGCAGACTCGCGCAACTTCTACCTGCGCACCAAGGGAGAAATGGAGCAGACAGTTGCTCGCCTGGGGTTCAAGCGCTCGGGATTCGTGCGTCCGTCCTACCTGCTGGGAGAGCGCGAGCACTTCAGATTTGCAGAGCAGGTTGGCCGACAGATAAACAGGTTGTTGAATCCTGTTTTGTTGGGTGGCCTTACCCGTTATCGCGCCGTTGACGGCGACACCGTGGCCGCCGCGATGATCGGCTTTGACCTTTCGTCCGCTCTGGGCTCCCATATTATCGAAGGCAAGGATATCTGGCGGCTGGCCGAGCGGGAAGACGGTTAAACAACCACCGCAACGATTTCAGTAACGATGTACTAGACTGAAGGTCAGAGTCAGATAAACGACTCTATGTTGATCGCCCGCATCAAAAGAAAAAAGAGGAGCAATAAATGCCACTTTATATTGACGGTTATGTGGTTCCAGTTCCCAAGCGCAAACTGGATGCCTACCGGCGCCTGGCTCGCAAGTCGGGTAAGGTCTGGATCAAGCATGGCGCGCTTGAATACATGGAAAGCGTCGCGGACGATGTCAAAAAAGGCAAAGTCACATCCTTCCCCCAGTCAGTCAAGATCAAGCGCGGCGAAGTCGTGGTGTTTTCGTATATTGTGTACAAGTCGAGAGCTCACAGGGATCGCGTCAACAAAAAAGTTATGAACGACCCGATGTTCGCCAACATGGACATGAAAGACATGCCCTTTGATGGCATGCGCATGTTCTGGGGTGGCTTTAAGCCGCTCGTGCACTTTAAAGCTGAGAACTGAGACCGGGCCGATTGTCGGCAGAGCAAGGCGGCAACGCTGCCAGCGACACTGGCCGCAGTGCCTGCTCGTGTTGTCCTGTTAAGGCGGCGCCTGATTCGTCCAGATGCGACTCAGCGTCTTTTTTAGAAGCTCGCGATCGTAAGAAACTGACAGCAACTCAGTGGGAATAGCCTTCCAGTGCGGATTACCGCGTACCGCGACAACATGACTGAACGCGTAGGTAGGCTCGAGCCCCATACGCAGATCGCTGAGTATGATGCGATCATCCTGCACCGATGCTTTGACGAAATCACGTGAGAACCATCTCAGCCTGGCAACCGCCCAAATATCACTGGCATCAGTCATTGCCTGGTTGTCGGATTCAATCGTTTTGAACTGAACGCGGCCCTCATCGACCAGCAAAGAATCGAAACCTTCAAGGAAACCCGTTTCCGTGCGCACGACGATGCGCCACAGCAAGGTGTTAAAAGGCGCCGGCGTCACGAACAGCGCTTCAGGCTGAACGTTTATGTCAGCAAGGGACTCGTTGGCATTCTTTGTCACTATGCCCTGCGCCGCCCACGACCACGCGACATAGGCGGCACTCAACGCGACGCCGGCGCGAATCGCCCTTATGCCTCGCTGCGTCTGTGGCCAGACTGCCAGCAGCACGGCGCCGGTTAAAAGCGGCAATGTGAACAACGGGTCGATAATAAAGAGTGTTGCCCAGGAAACCGGGGGCGTCGTCATCGGCCATAACAACTGCGTGCCATATGCGGTATGTGCATCAAGCAGAGGATGGGTGATCAGCGCGAGCGCTATCGCCGCAAGCCACCGCAGCGGTGCGTCATTGGCAGGAGGCCACAGCCATTTGAGGCCGGCCCACAGAGCCAAAGACAATGGCGTCAGCACAAACAGCGAATGACTGAAGCCACGGTGATAGGTGAAGTTCTCCACCGCGCCTCCGAAATCGATGAACACATCCAGATCCGGGAGGGTCCCCAGGGCCGCTCCCATGACCAGAGCTTTGCGGCGCTGGCCGCTGGGCGCGATGGCCCCGGCGAGGCTGGCGCCAAGCAGCGCCTGGCTCAGCGAGTCCAGGGGGCTTTTCTCGATTTAAATGTCACCGGCAAAGTATATCTTGGCGGGATGGCAAGTGCTTCCGAGCCTACCGCTGGACATTTTGCCACGGCGGTGACAAAGCAAACTCTCTCAATGCTTTCATTTTGATTTCGGGCGCTTGCCCGTCTTCAGACTGCGAGGCCTTATGCGGCGTGGGGTAAATCCCCTCGCCTCTCTGGGTGGTTTTCCCTATATGCCGGTCGTGGCCCGACCGGTATCTTCTTGTCCTAACTCAAAATATCTCTCGTCAAGGCGACTTGAATCATAAACGGTGCGGCGATTTTGGCGCCCGACATCAATGAAATTGTCGCTTTACCGACCTGCGGTACGACCGCAGTCATGATCAAAACGGGGTCTGAACAATGAATTCAATCAAGCTTCTCGGTGAATTACGCATAGCGGGTCGCGCAGCGGCGTTGGCGGTGATTGCCACCGCGGCCTTCGCGCCACTGCAGGCGACAGCGCAGATTCCGACGCTTCCATACATGCCCAGCGAGAATCCAATGGTTATCGGGAGTGCGCAGTGCGTAGGCGGCGTCGCTGGCGGTTTTCCCTGTGAGAATGTCGACCTGCTGGCCGTCGTTCCCAGCTTTGAAATGTCCTATCACCTCTGCCAGCTGCTGGATCCCTACCAGAACCCCATAAGCCCGCCTCTGCTTGAGGGCGACCAGGGCGCAACCCCGATGACCGGCTCCGACATGTGGGGCTGGACCACCGAAGATGCCAACGGCAACCTCCGCGAGTTTGCCTTGCAGGGGCTGTCCGATGCGGTGGCCTTCATCGAAGTGACGGACCCGGCCAACCCGATATTTTTAGGCTGCATGACGGCACCCACGCGCAACTTCCTGTGGCGTGACCTCAAGGTCTACAACGATCACATTTATGTCGTCGGTGATTTCAGCCCCGAACTGGCGTTGATCCCCCATGACCATGACTCCGGCGAACCGCATGTAGATCATTTCGTGCACGGACTGCAAATTATGGACCTGAAGCGCCTGCTGACCGCCGATCCCAACGTGCCGCAGCAGTTCATCGAAGACACCGTGTATGGCGGGTTCGACGAGGCGCACAATATAGTCATCAATCCGGAGAACGGCTTCGCCGCCGCAGTCGCCACAGATACCTGCGGCACCGAATTCCACATGATGGACTTCAGCAAGGACCCGCTTTACCCGGAGTTCCTGGGCTGCTTTAACAGCGGTCTGCCCGGCGCCGTCCACGATGCGCAGTGCATCACCTATCGCGGACCCGACCTCGAGCACCACGGCAAGGAAATCTGCCTGGCGTTCATGGAAGACCAGTTCTCGATCTTTGACATGAGCGACCCGGACAATGTGGTAATGCTGGCCGGTGGTCTAACCTATCCGGGACAGTCTTACGTGCACCAGGGCTGGTTCACCGATGACTTTCGTTTCATTGGCTCCAACGATGAGACCGACGAACTGGATGCAACCACCGCCGGTAACCCGCACAACACGCGTACTTATATATGGAATGCAGAAGATCTGGACAATCCGATATTCGTAACCTGGTACGAGGGCCCGACGGGCTCCATCGACCACAACATGTACTTCAAGGGTGATTTTTTGCACCAGGCTAACTACACGTCCGGCTACCGGGTCCTTGATTTTGATCCATCGACTGTCTCGGACGGCTCTGACGGCGAAACCCCGTTTGCGGGCCTTACACAGGTCGCCTTCTTTGACACTAACCCGCCCGACGCAGACGTAGCAGTCTTCGGCGGCGTCTGGAGCGGTTACTTCCATTTCGAGAGCGGCGCCGTGGCCTTAAGCCAGCTCAATAACGGCGAGCTGTTTATCCTGTGGCCTACCGACGAGAACATTCGCAACGCAGGCGGTTCTGGTGGCGGCGGCACGGGTGACCCCGAGGAACCCGTTGATGTCGTGCCTGAGGATGGCCGCGTGCATGGCTCCGGCTACCTCTATGGTTTGACCAGCGAAGATGGCGATAGCGACTCCGACTCGGACAGCCACTCAAGCGAAGACTTTGAGAAGATCAACTTCAGCTTTGATGCCAAGGTCAAAAACGGTGAGCTCAAAGGCAAGCTCAAGCTCAAAGACAAGGAACTGGATATCAAGATTGACGCCAAAGAAATCACAAGCCTGATACCGGGTGGCCTGTGCAACGGCGTTGACACATCGGCCGAAGGCGGCTTCGTGTTCCGGGCGAAAGGCGAGTTCAACGGCACCGATGGTGCCGAGTTCCGGGTCTGCGGCGAGGACAATGGCAAGCACGGCAAAGCCAAGAATGGACAGCCTGCCGATCGCTTCTACCTCGAATGCACAAGTGGCTGTGTCTACAACACCGCAGATCGCACGCCGGACGACGGCATCGACGGCGGCAACATTCATCTGCACGACGCCATCATCGTGACGGAAAGCGCATCGAGCGCCGGGGCTGGCAGCAATGCGGGTGCCGCGCCGGACAGCAGTGACCAGGTGGTTATCACGCTGGATCCGATGCTGGCCGATGGCCCGACCGCGGGTCAGCTTATGACACTGACGGCAGTTATCGAAACGGCCGATGGTTCATCCCTCAACGGTCGCACGGTAACGCTGCATAGCCAGCACGAATACGGTTCGTCGGGTGCTATACAGGCGGTCAGCGACGCGCTGGGCGTTACGATATTCACCGTGATGCCGGATCAGGGCGCCACCGCCTACTGGGTATCGCTGGATGGCATAGAGTCAAACCGCGTTAACCTGAGCGGAGGACTCTGAGCCCGCATTTTGCAGGCAGAGCATTCTGCTATTTGAAGACAGGCCCCGGCTGCTGTTGCTCGTTACAGGGTGAGCAGTCGGGGCTTTTTCATTCCTAAACCGGTGAGGAGGTCGGTATGATGTGCGCTGCAAGGAGGAAAGGCTGGATGAAACGAGCGCACGTGACGCCACTGATCGTTGCAAGCCTGCTGATCTGGGGCTGCACGGATTCCGATTCGAATCAGGCCGGCAACAATTCGAAGAAATTCACACCCGTTGTTGAGGCGGCGGTAGTTGTAGCCGAAACCACGATGGACGGGCGCCCCGGCAAAACTTTCGGCATCGTCGAGTTCGAGGACGGGCCGCATGGGCTCATCATCAAGCCCAGGCTACACGGCATGGACCCCGGCCCGCATGCAGCTCACGTGCATGAACACCCCAGCTGCGAGCCCGATGATGAAATGGGCATGCCGGCGGGTGCCGCAGGAGGGCATTATGATCCCGAAGGCACCGGCGTACATGCCGGACCTTATGGCCAGGGTCATCTGGGCGATCTGCCCAACCTGATTGTAGAACCGACCGGCATGGCGTCGCTGACAGTCGTTGCGCCGCGCGTGACCGTGGCAGATCTGAAGGGCCGCAGCCTCATGATTCATGCAGGCGCTGATCGCTACGACAGTTATGCTGAGCACGAACACGGCAAGGGCGGCATGCGCATGTACTGCGGTGTGATTCGTTAGATCACAGCGACTCGCGATCTGAATCAATTCTACTGATTAGTCCGGCCTTGTACTTGAGGTCTATCGGCCCTGTGAGGGCCTTTTCTCGGTTTTACAAACGCGAAAAATTAAAGAGAAAAACTGGCCCACTGACCTGGCCGAATATTCCGCGAAGCGATCTCATATACTTATAGCTACTAAGTATTGATCCCGGAGACGGCCGGTGAATATAAAGTCCAAAAGTAATGATTACGGTCGCCCTCTTGTGGACATCGCCGTTGTTGTCGCCGTATCGGCTGCCGCTTTCACCGTCGAGGTGGCGATTGCAGACATTTTGCCGTGGGGCGAAGAGGCTCGCGGCATCATCGCCGTTCTTTCGGGCGCCGTTGCCGCTGTTGTTTTGACGCTCATCCGCGGTGCTGCGCTTGCTGATCTTGGTTTCCAACGGCCAAAACGCTGGTTGACGGTGCCCTTCTGGGCGCTGGGTATTTTCGTTGTATTCGTTGTAGCGCAGGGCGTCGTACCGGTGCTTGTCGCAAACTTTATCGATGTCCCGCAGCCGGACATGTCGCGCTACGACTACATCCGCGGAAACCTGCCTGCGGCGATTACCATGGGCCTTGCGCTACCCCTTACCGCGGCGATTCCTGAGGAGATCGTCTATCGCGGTTTTCTCATCAACCGCTTGATAGCGCTATTCGGACAAGGTCGTGCCGGCGGCACCCTGGCAGTGGTCGTGCAGGCGCTGATTTTTGGTGCCGTCCATTTTCAGTGGGGTGTCGGCGGAGTTTTCGTGACGGCGATTATGGGGCTGGTCTGGGGCTTTGCTTTTCTGCTCTGCGGCCGCAACCTCTGGATCGTAATCATTGCCCATTCCATGGCGCATGTTGCATTGGTTATGCAGATCTATAGTTCGCCCGCTTAGAGTACCTTCCCTGGATCCATGCATACACGCCCTGCCTCCCGCTCAAAGCAAGGGTATCGGCACGACATGCCAGGCCAGGCCAGGCCAGGCCAGCCGCAAAGTCATGATGCGCAAACCCGGCTCATTTTCTGCCACCGATACGCGTGACTTTTATATCTGACAACATCGTACGGCCGTTTTATGTCAAACGAAGTGCGTTTTCTGCCATTTTTCTGTAGTGTTGACAACGCTGTCAATCTGGCTAGCCAAAACCACCGATACCACCGCCTGCGCGCTGGCGCATCGGTATCGTGATTAGAGCGAGTTCCCAGATCAAACTCGCCGTCATACCAGGATACCCCCTTTGAAAAACTTCAACCTCGCCCTCGTAATTGCCTTTCTCAGTCTCGCTCTGGCCGCCTGCGGTGGCGGCGGGAGCGGCACGCCTGCGCCTGCACCACCACCCGTGGTTGTGCTTGACAGCGATGGCGACGGCGTTGTCGACGGTAGCGATCAGTGCCCTGATACGCCGAGTGGTGAGTCGGTTGATGCAAGCGGCTGCACCCTGCCCCCGCCGGACAGCGATGGCGATGGCGTCGCCGACGCCGACGACCTGTGTTCGGATACTCCGCCCGGCGAAGAGGTCGATGGGGACGGCTGTTCCATTCCCACCGCTGGTGAGGAAGCCGCATGGAACAACGATATTCTTGTTGGCGGCGCGGGCTCTTCCCAGCCGGGTTTTACCCTTTATGTGTTTGACGGCGACTTGTCTGCGCCTGGAACGAGCACCTGTAACGGCAACTGCGCGCTGACCTGGCCACCGCTGCTGGTCACCGACGGGCTTGCATCGGGGGTTTCTGATCTCGGCACCATCGATCGCGATGACAGCTCGGTGCAGGCGACCTATACAGGGCGGCCCCTTTATTTTTATTCCGGCGACAACAATCCCGGTGATACCAACGGCACGAGCATATCCGGCTGGAACATCGTACCGCTGGTGAGCATCAACGCCATCGAAGCGCTGTACAACGAGTCCACGGTACTCGAGCCCGTCACGTCATTTGTCAGGGACGATGGCGTCATCGTGACAAGGGTCGGTGATCGCGGCCGCGACCGTCATGCCAAGGACATCGGTATCTACGACCCGAATAACATCTTCAACTCGGATCATTACGATCACTGGCTCGCACACTACTGGGAGTTCCGCACCGCACGCATTCAGCTCGAGGACTATGTGCCGGTGGGGCAAAGCCTGATTCGCGCCACGTTCATTACGGAAGAAGAACTCGGTGCCAGGGAGTTCCGGGTCTGGTACTGGGGACAAACCACAACCGGTCAGTTTCACTTTAACCCCCAGAAGGAAGAAGAGAAGGTTAACCCGAACGAGCCCGGCATAGTCTACGTTGGCAAGGGCACCTGGAATAACGACTTCGTGAAAGTCAGCGAGACGGGCCATCAGTACAAGTACACGCTCGATATCCTGACCAAATGGGAAAACGGCGGCCAGTTTCAGCTGCCGCTGCAGCCAGGCATGAACATGGAGTTCGAGGTAAGCCAGTTTTTGCTGAACCCCCCGGCCGGTAATCGCCTGAATTATTACGGCACCTCCTACGTGTACGTCATCGGCACGCCGGGCCTCGCACCGTTTGAGTGGCAGCGCGGCGTGAACAATCCCGGCGGCTCCAACGACGGCACGCCGATTCCGGCCAAGGGTTTGCTTGGTGGGGCGACGACGCTGGGATACAACTACAGCGAGGAGCCCGCCGGCCGCTTCATCGAGATGGCAACCAACCTGGCCCCGGGCAACGCTCAGCCATTCGTTCGCGGCCGACGTGTTCACCATACAAATTTTGAGGATGGCAGCCACGACGAACGATTAGACAACCCCATCTGGCCACAGCAGGTGGGCAAGGCCGGCAATCACTACATCAATCTTTCCTGCGCCAACTGCCATATTCGTAACGGTCGTGCGCTGGTGGCCGACGTCGGCGTGAAACTGAACAAGTGGGTCTTCAAGATTGGTGACGCCGATGGCAACCCCGACGCGCTAAGAGGCCGCGTGCTGCAGCCTAATCAGATCGGCGCGGACACGCCAGAAGGCACCGTCGAACTGGGGCCATGGACCGATTTGGCCAACGGCCTGCGGTCACCCAATTACATCTTCAGCAACACCCCGCCTGCGCGGTTTTCTGCACGTATTGCCCCGCAGCTCGTTGGGCTCGGTCTGCTGGAGGCTGTAAAAGAAACAACGATTCTTGAATGGGCGGAGCAGGACAACGTCGATGCCAATGGTGACGGCGTCACCGGCCGAGCCGCGCTGGTGGCCGACCCGGAAACAGGGGCTACTCGCCTGGGACGCTTTGGCTACAAAGCAGGCACCTTCAGCATCAAGCACCAGGTAGCGTCCGCCCTTAACACCGATATCGGCGTGATGACGTCAATGCTCCCCTCGCCTGACTGCGGCAGCGCCCAGTCAGGATGTGGCCCCAGCGGATCGGAACTCACCGACGCGCAGCTGGATGACCTGGTGAAATATATAGCCCTGCTCGGCGTCGGTGCTCGCCGCGACTACGACAACGCTGCGGGCGAAACCATTTTTGACGACATCGGTTGCGCAGCGTGTCACAGGCCCACCATGACAACCAGTGAATATCACCCTCTCGCGGAATTGCGCAGCCAGACAATACACCCGTACTCGGATCTGCTGCTGCACGACATGGGCCCGGGCCTTGCTGATGATCTCGGAGAAGGCGTCGCCTCCGGCGCCGAATGGCGAACCACCCCCCTTTGGAACCTGGGTCACTCCATCAACGTGATGCTGGGAGATGCTAAGGCCAACGACGAGGTCTCAAAAAGACGCGACCCGAACGACATTAATCGTATTGGCTTCCTGCACGACGGCAGGGCCCGCACCATCGACGAGGCAATCCGCTGGCACGGCGGCGAAGCCGAGAATGCCAGGACTGCGTACGAGGCGCTCTCAGCAACCGACAAAGCGGCGCTCCTGGATTTTCTGAACAGCCTTTGAGTGTTCGCCAATACCGCTATCCGGGGTAATGCGCTCACCCCGATAGTTTTCTACTGTCTGCCGTGCCAGTTGGGATCGACGTTCGCTCTTGAAACGTCTCCATCAACGAGACGCAACACCTTCGGATTCATCACGCGATACCAAAGAGGCGGCACATAGGCCAGCAGGAACATACCGAAATAGCCGCTAGGTAACTGCGGCACGTCGTCGTAGTGCCTTAATGACTGGTAGCGGCGTGCGGCATAGGCGTGATGATCGGAATGGCGCTCGAGGTGAAAGAGCACGAGGTTGGAGGCCAGGTGATTGGCGTTCCAGGAGTGCTGCGGCTGGCAGCGCTCGTAACGCCCGTCCGCGTCTTTCTGTCGCTTAAGCCCGTAATGCTCGACATAGTTGGCGCTGGTCAGCTGCCACCAGGCGAAGGCCATTTGAATAAGCAGGTACGGCAGAATCACGAGGCCAAAAGCAGCAAGCAGCCCGCCGTAGAGCAACAGTGAGACGGCATAAGAATGCAGAATCTCGTTGTGCCGGCTCCACGCGCCGTGCCCGCGGCGCTCAAGCCGCTCCCGCTCGAGTCGCCAGGCGCGCTTTATCCCTCCCGGAATTTCCCTGAGGCTGAAGCGGTAAATATTCTCACCCAGCCGGGCGCTCGCCGTGTCTTCCGGTGTAGCAACCTCGGTGTGATGGCCCGCGTTGTGTTCTATCGAGAAGTGACCGTAGAAAGGCACCGCCAGGGCCAGCTTGGCCATTAGGCGGTCCGTGCTCGATTTCTTGTGGCCAAGCTCGTGCCCGATGTTGATTGCGAACCCGCCAATCGCTCCGACCAGAAGGCTGTGACCGAGAAGTCCAAACCAGCTCATATCGTAGTTGGCGACGAACCATGCTCCGGCAATTAAAACCGCGAAGTGCAGCGGTACCGTCAGGTAATTCAGGATCTGGTAGTAGCGATCCGCCTCGAGCTGCGGCACGACCTGCTCCGGCGGATTGCTCGCATCGTTGGGAAAAAGATAGTCAAGAAATGGCACCAGGGCGTACACGCCAGCGAACGGCACCCAAACGGTCCACTCCCTGCCGGTCCAGGCGTAAAGACCCATGCCGACGAATGGCACAAGGGGAAACAACACCGCTATCAACCATAAATAGCGCTTGCTGTCGGTGTAGGTAATCTGGCCCAGCGCAGGGTCATCAAAGGTATAGGTTTTCACGCCTGGCCGCCTGTTTCGTTCACTGCCTGCGGACCCTCAAAATAGCGGAAAATCACCGTTAATGACAATCGGGAGGCATACGACTCGCCTAACGCAATGAAAAAGCAAGGAACAGTCTTTGCTGGCAGCGCTGCCCATACCTTTCTTCCATCGCAAAAAAAACGGGCCTCACGAGGAGGCCCGAAAAATCACCATTTGGGGGGTTGGTGAGTAAAACTTAATCCTTGCTGCGCTTCCAGCGCTCGGAGCGCTCGGAGCGCCGTGCTTGCATCATTGCGCCGAGCTCGGCGGCGTCAAGTTCGCCGTTGCCGTTGGTGTCGGCTGCGGTGAAAGTTTCAGCATCAGGCGCAAAACGGCGCCCCTCGAGTTCGCTCATCGAAACGCTGCCGCTGCCGTCGACATCAAGGCGTTCGACAATATTCTCAGGATCGCGGCGCTTGTCACGACGGTGGTCACGGCGCTCTTTCATTTTCTCGCGCTTGGCTTTGTGCGCGGCCTTGCGCTCTGCTTCGCTAAGCAGACCATCTCCATCGGTGTCAGCCTTGGCGAAATGCTCTTCGACGCGTGCCGCGTGGGCAGCCTTGGCTTCAGCCAGCGAGACGTAGCCATCGCCGTCGTTATCGGCGTTCTTCATGGGTCCGGCGGCAAAGGCGGCGCCGGCGCCGAGCGCGGCAACAGCGGCAATCATTAGCTTGGTTTTCATGTCTGGCTCCTTCAGGCAGTAAGTGTTCAGTTACTGGGAACAGATTCTGTCAGAAAAGTTTTCGACGAAATCTTAAGAAAGGTCAAGAATCAGGCTCCTCGGGGCCCTTCTCAAGAAATCTTAAGATTCGACCGCATGAATCAGGGGCCACAAGCGCGTGTTGAACCTCATGCTCTTATAGAATGCCCCCATGAGCGAAGCCGAATCCCCGCATGTTCTGATCGTCGATGACGACCGCGCCCTGAGCACGATGCTTGCGGAACTCCTGCAAGAAGAGGGCTTTCGCTGCACAACGGCCGCTGATGGTGCGGAGGGGCTCGGCAAGATTCAGGAGTCGGCCCCGGATCTCGTGGTTCTGGATGTCATGATGCCCGGCGATGACGGTGTAAGCACCTTGCGCAGGCTACGTGAGAGTTCGCGCATCCCGGTTCTGATGCTCACTGCCATGGGCGCCGATGACGATCGGATCCTGGGGCTAGAGGCAGGCGCCGATGATTACCTCGCAAAGCCCTTCGTTGCCCGCGAGCTGGTGCTGCGTATTCGCGCCATTCTGAATCGGGCCTACGCTGCGAATGATCCGAACAACAGGCAGGCGGACGTTTTGACCGCCGGCCCCCTGACCGTGGATCTGCAAAAGGATCGCGTCACCCTCGGCGACGCCGAGCTCAACCTGACCGGCGCAGAGCTTCGCATACTCGCAGCGCTTGTTGAAAAACCTGGCGAGATAACCAGCCGGGAGCATCTCACCGAATTTGCGCTGGGCAGGAAATACACGCCCTACGACCGCGCGCTCGATACCCACGTAAGTCACCTGCGTCGCAAGCTCGCCGAGGGTGATGCGGCCCATCGCTGCGAGATACGCAGCGTGCGCGGCACAGGCTACAAGCTGGTCATTAAATGATGCGTACTTTGTTCTGGAAACTCTTCGGCGCCTTCTGGCTCACCACCATAGTTATTCTTGCGGTGGCCATTTTCATGAGTTTTCGGCTCGCCGACTCTTCGAGCGACCTGCTTGAAACCCTGGAGGGCGTTTCCCTCCAGGAGATTCTGCAAGCTGAGGGCGTGGATGGCCTGCGCAAGTACGTCACTAACGTCGCCAACTTCCCGCCGGGACGCACTGTCTACATAATCAATCGCGATGGAGAGGAAATAGCGAGGCGCAAGCTGCCCCGGCAGCTGGAACGTCGGGCACAAAGAGCCTGGACCGGTATCGACAGGGGCCGTCGCGACCGACCGCGACGGCGACCCCGTCCGCAACTGCCGCTGCTTGAAACGGACAATGGCGAAACGCTGCTGGCTATACCGGGCCCGGCGAAACCGCCGCTCTTTGGCGTTCTTTCTTTCGCAAATGTGCGCTGGCTGGTGCTGGGCATGGCCGGGGCGATCAGCCTGCTGGTCTTCTGGTGGCTTAGCCGCTCCCTCGCGAGGCCGGTTACGCGTATCTCCGTCACTGCGAGGCGCCTGGCAAAAGGTGACATGTCGGCGCGTGTTGGCCTGGCGGGCAACGACGAGATCGGGCAGCTCGCGAAGCAGTTCGACAACATGGCCGACGAGCTCGAATCGCAGTCCAAAAACCGGCGCGAGCTGTTTCGGAACATCGCCCACGAGCTGCGCGCGCCGCTGACGCGCATGCAGATCGCGACCGATCTGCTTGAGCGCAAACCCGAAACGTCTGATGAACAGGTCGAACGCGTGCGCTATGAAATCGGGCGTGTGGAAAACCTGACGCGCCAGGTGCTCTCCCTCGCTCGCGCTGAGGAACTCGGCAGCTCAGAAGAACAAACTGCGCTCGCATCTGTTATCGAGCAAATAGTGAACGACGCGCGATTCGAGGCCGAAGCAAAGCAGGTCAAAGTGAAC
>JABDLF010000113.1 GCA_013003115.1 Gammaproteobacteria bacterium | reverse complement strand
TTCCGGTGCGATAAAACCAAAACCCTTAGCAGGGTCAAACCATTTAACTGTTCCAATTGCCATTTTTGGCCTCCGTAATATATAGAACTTCCACACACAAATCGGGTGCGGTATCGAACAACCTTGTAGTAGTGGGTAGCTTTAAGATTAACGCCCGAGGAACGGGCGGGTAGCAAAGAAGCAGGCCAAAACGTAGATCGCGCGAGAATATTGCGCTAAATGTCCCCCAAGCGCAAGCGATCAGGGGCCCTGCGACGACACCATTGTTGTAGCGGTTTTCGTCCAAACCCGCATATTAGCGGCTCTTTGGCCCCTGCCTGCTTGTTATTTTGCGAAGAAAAATCGTGGCAATAGCATAAAAAACAAAGGGTTAAATGCTAAAAACGCGCTGGAATCAGCCTGGGTTTGCCCCCGGCGACGGCGCCTCGCGGGTCGCAATGTGCTGTTTGAGACAGAGCAATTATCAGGGCCGGGTCTGGCCGCTGCCCTCAATAACGTATTTGTAGCTGGTGAGCTGCTCGAGCCCGACGGGCCCCCTGGCGTGAACTCGCCCCGTGGCAATGCCAATTTCTGCACCCATGCCAAACTCGCCGCCGTCGGCAAACTGGGTGGATGCGTTGTGCAATACAATAGCGCTGTCGACCTGCTGCTGAAATTTCTCCACGGTGCTCTCATCTTCCGCGATGATTGACTCGGTGTGGCCTGAGCCGTGTTTGGCAATGTGCGCGACAGCCTCGTCGACGTCATTGACGAGCTTCACCGACAAGATCGCGTCAAGGTATTCGGTGTCCCAGTCAGACTCCTGTGCCGGATTGACACGCGCATCAAGGGCACAAAGCTCGGGCTCACCTCTTAGTTCGCAGCCTGCTGAAACAAGCGCATCAGCAATTGAACGCCAGTGCGTATTCAGAACGCTGCGATCGATAAGCAGCGTCTCGGCGGCGCCGCAGATGCCGGTGCGTCGCATCTTTGCGTTCAGCACCACGTCCCTGGCCATGTCAGGCTGCGCTGACTTATGCACATAAACGTGGCACAGGCCCTCGAGGTGACCGATGACCGGTACGCGTGCATCCTGCTGAACCCTGGCGATCAGGCTTTTGCCGCCGCGCGGGATGATGACGTCCACAAATTCGCTCATGTCTGAAAGCAAAATGCCGACAGCATCGCGATCGGTGGTCGGCACCATCTGGATTGCACTCTCAGGCAGCCCTGCCGCGTCGAGGCCTGCGACCATGCAGGCAAGGATTGCTGCGCTGGAACGAAAGCTTTCTGACCCGCCGCGCAAAATTATCGCGTTGCCTGACTTGAGGCAGAGCGCGCTGGCGTCAGCCGTTACGTTAGGGCGGCTTTCATAAATGATGCCGATCACGCCGAGGGGCACACTGACTCTCTTGATTAGCAAACCGTTGGGGCGCGCCCACTCCTTCGTAATGTCGCCGATGGGATCGGGCAGCTGTTGGATTGCCCGAATGCCGTCGGCGATCGCTTCGATTCGTTCGGCGTTAAGCTCGAGCCTGTCCAGCATCGCACCGGACAGGCCCTTGCTGCGTGCGCTATTCATATCCAGCGCATTCGCAGCGAGGATCATTGCTATCGATTTCCTCATGTAACTCGCTGCGGCTTCGAGTGCCCGGTTTTTGGTGGCTGCGTCGGCGTGCGAGAGTTCCCTTGCAGCCTCACGGGCGTTTTCGCCCAGCGTGCGCATCTTCGAGCGAATACTCTCATCATGTTCTCGAATTGCAGCAGTCATGATTTTCCCTTCAGTCCAGCAGCACCAGGTTATCCCGGTGTATCACTTCATCCCGGTTTCGGTAGCCGAGGATCGATTCGGTATCCTCACTCTGGCATCCCATAATCTTTTTAACATCGTTGCTCGAATAAGCAACAAGCCCCCTCGCAAGGTCATGGCCTTCATGGTTCTTGATAACCACGGCATCGCCGCGCTCGAAGTTACCCATTGAAGCAATGATGCCCACCGGCAGCAGGCTGTTGCCGGCGACCAGAGATTTTTCGGCACCGGCATCGATAAAAATTTCGCCCCGCGGCTTGAGCGCGCCCGCAATCCAGCGTTTGCGCGCGGCCTTCGGTGTTGTGGACGGCAAGAACCAGGTACAAGGGGACCCGTTTTCAATGGCAGCAAGCGCATCGGGTCTGTGGCCGCTGGCGATAACGGTTGCACATCCTGCGGGCAGGCAGATCTTCGCCGCCGCGATTTTTGTAATCATCCCACCGGTCCCAAACGCGGTTTTGCTTTGACTCGCATACGCCTCGATTTCGGGCGTGATGCGCTTGACCTCGGGAATCAGCCTGGCGTCCGGGTTTTGCGTAGGGTCTGAGTCGAAAAGTCCGTTGACGTCAGAGAGCAATACGAGACAGTCGGCGCTGCACATTTCCGCGACCCTCGCCGCCAGTCGGTCGTTGTCCCCGTACCGGATTTCGTCCGTTGCGACCGAATCGTTTTCATTGATGACGGGAATGACGCCGCGTTCCAGCAGTGTCGCGAGGGTGCCCCGCGCATTAAGATAGCGGCGCCTGTCCTCGGTATCGCCGAGCGTCAGCAGTATCTGCGCCACCTTGAGTTCGTGTTTACCCAGCAGTTCCTGGTAGGCATGGGCCAGCATTATCTGCCCCGCGGCTGCGGCGGCCTGCTGTTGATCGAGTCGCGCCTGGCTGCTGTTGAATTTAAGGTACTCCCGGCCCAGGGCGATGGCGCCGGACGAAACAATAACAACTTGCTGCCCGCGCCTGGTCAGTGCCGCGATTTCCCCGATGAGCGCTTCCAGCCATGGCCTGTTAAGCCGCCCGCTGTCGTCGTCGACCAGCAGGGATGACCCCACTTTTAAGACAATGCGCTTTGCCGTGCTCAGAGATCGCCGCACGTCATTATCCTGTGGCGAACAGAAGCTGCTGCGGGCACAAAATATTTTTGCAGGGCAGGCGGGGCCATACTGACGTACCTGTGACTTC
>JABDLF010000058.1 GCA_013003115.1 Gammaproteobacteria bacterium | reverse complement strand
AGACGGTTTGTGGAGGTCCAGCCTCTGAAAAACCAAACTTAGATAGCCAGATTAATTTTCTCAAGCTTCGGAGAGTCAAATGAAAATTCTGAGAATTCTTTCCGCCGGGCCGCTGTTTATTGGCACGATTGCCATGGCGATGAGCGTCGCTGTTCCTTCGGTTGCCGGCGCAGCCGATGACGAGATGCAGATGGAAGAGGTGGTGACAACCGGATCGCGCATTCGCAAGTCTGCCATCGACGAGAATGCCCCGGTGCTCAGCATTACGGGCGAAGACCTCGACAAGAGCGGGCTGACATCGGTTGCGGATTTCCTGCAGCGACTGTCCGTTTCAGGTTCGCCGCTGAACACACGTTTTAACAGTAGCGGTAACTTTGGCTTCCCACCGGACGGCGGTGGTGTCGGCGCGGGTGCCGCGCAGGTTGATCTGCGGCACCTGGGGTCCAAGCGCGTTCTCGTGCTCGTTGATGGGGTTCGCTGGGTTCCGGGTGCATCCGGAAGCGGCGTGCCTGGTGCGGTGGATCTCAACACTATCCCGGTCAGCATCATTGATCGCATCGAAGTGCTGGAAGACGGCGCGTCATCCATTTACGGATCTGACGCTATCGCGGGCGTGGTAAACGTTATTACCAAGAAAGACTTTGACGGTTTCGAGGCCAGCGCCTATTACGGCAGCTTCTCGGAAGGCGATGGCGAGACGCAGGAATACACCATTGCATCCGGTATGAGCAGCGAACGGGCATCTGTGTTTTTTAACTTGAGTTACACAGATCAGGAGCGCGTCAGCGCTGCGGATCGTGAGCAGGCGCGCTTCCCGGTCCCGGGCACTGGCGTGGCTTTTGGCAGTTCGGGTACTCCGCAGGGTCGTTTTTTCGTCACCGACCCGAATACCAGCACGCAGCTGAACTGCACGACGCTGCCGACCTTCAACGGCACGCCTTCATACAATCCGGCCGATCCCTGTGGCCTGACGGATGATTTCATTCCCTGGGCGGAAGGCGCGAACGGCACACGGTTTAATTTCTCGCCGTTTAACCTGGTGGTGACGCCTTCCAAGCGCACGTCGGTCTATGGTCAATCGCAGTTCGAAGTGTCGGACAACGTGACCATGTATCTGAAAGGCCTGTATACCAATCGCAAGTCGACCAACCAGGCAGCACCTGAGCCGATCTTTATCGGACCGGAAGCGGGAAATGGCAATATCCTCGACACCATTTCCATCCCCGCTGATCACCCTTTCAACCCGTTTGGCTTTGATATCGATGCGGATACCAATGCCTACTTCATGGGCCGCAGACCGCTCGAGAGCGGGCCGCGTATCTTTAAGCAGGACGTCAACACCTATTACGTGGGCGGTGGATTTAACGGCGAATTTGAGGCCGCTGACCGCACCTTTTACTGGGACGTGAACGCTTCGTATTCGCGCAACCGTGCGGATCAGCGCAAGTTCGGGGCGCACAACGCGCGCAAGATTAAAGACGCGCTGGGGCCGGCCTTCGAGACGAGCCCCGGTTCCGGTGTGTTCCAGTGCGGCACGCCCTCGAATCCGATTGACGGCTGCGTCCCGCTGAATTACTTCGGCGGTCAGGGCACCGACGGCAGCGGTTCCATCACGCCGGAGATGCTGGCATGGATTGGCTTCATCCAGCACGACGTCAGCGAGAATGAGCTGACCAGTTATTCCGGCAACATAACCGGCGACATCGTGGAACTGCCTGCGGGGCCATTGGCCTTCGCGGCCGGTTTTGAAAGCCGCAGCCAGGACGGCTTCTTCGAGCCCGACAGCGTGGTCTCTTCCGGCGACACGGCTGGTATTCCTGCCAAGCCTACGTCGGGCGGCTTTGACGTCGATGAGTTCTACGTGGAGTTCGATATCCCGCTGGTCATGGACAAGACCGGCATCAAGGAACTCGGCATGTCTGCCGCGATTCGCACGTCGGACTACAGCACGTTTGGCAGCGAGTCGGCGGGCAAGTTTGGCCTGCGCTGGCGGCCAACGGACGATCTTCTGATCCGCGGCACCTTTGGCGAGGGTTTCAGGGCGCCGAACATTGGCGAGCTCTTCGGATCGCAAACGCGCTTTGATGCCACGCTGGCCGACCCATGCTCGGATTTCAACAATACCGGCGTGTCGCAGCAGATCATTGACAACTGTGTCTTGCAGGGCGTGCCGGCTGACGGCAGCTACGTGCAGTTCAACCCGCAGATTTCGGTCATTACCGGCGGTAATGTGAACCTTAATCCGGAAACGGCTGATTCGATCACCCTCGGCGGCGTTTACAACCCGTCATGGGTGGACGACGTTGACTGGCTGGACGGCCTGGAGGTAGCAATCACCTACTTCAGCCACGAGCTTGACGGCGCAATCCAGGCTGTGGACGCGCAGACACAGCTGGACGCCTGTGCTTTGACCAATGACCCGGCGTTTTGCTCGGCCATCGGTCGCACCGGCAGCGGCGTGATTAACAGCTTCCAGAACACGCTGACCAATATTGGTGGCATCGAGACGGACGGCTATGACGTCAACCTCACCGCCATGCTGCCGGAGAACAAGCTCGGTCAATTCAGCGTTGCCTGGTACAACACTTTCCTGAGCGAGTTTACCGAGATCCTTGCTGACCCGACGCAGCCTTCAGGCTTCCGTCAGCGCAGCCTTGAGGGCCTCGAAGAGAACGACAGCGCCTGGCCTGAGTGGAAGTCGACCCTGATCGTCGACTGGTTGCGCGGGGACTTCGGCGGATCATGGACAACAAGGCTGGTGGACGGTGTCACCGAAGACTGTAGCGGTCAGGTAGGCTTTGGCGTTTGTTCGGACGAGGCTAACGGCCTGAACTCTCTTGGTACGACGGTGTATCACGATGTCCAGGTGCGCTGGACGCCGGCGATGCTGGACGAAAAATGGGAGTTCAGCGTTGGTGCGAACAACCTGTTCGACCGCGATCCGCCGCTGTGCTTCAGCTGCTCGCTGAATGGCTACGACGCTGCCACCTACGACATTCCGGGTGGCCGCTTCTGGTACCTGCAGGCAGTCACGAGGCGCTAAACACGTCATCAGAAAATGACGAACGGCCCCGGGTAATTCCGGGGCCGTTTTTTTTGCCCTGCTTAAATGGCACTCGCTGGCATTCAGGAATCGCCGTCGGATGTGGCAGGGAAGTCTTTTTCCGCCACGGTCTTAAGTTTGGCCAGGCCTCTCTCGTAATCGGCGCCGACCCAGGCCTCGAACATCAGTCCGATGTAGCGAGCGAAGAGGTCGAAACCGAAATCGGTATCCATGGTCCAGGTAATGCGTGAGCGCTCGTCGCCCATGGCCTTGAGCGCGTAGCTGGCCATGGCAATACCCTGCGGGCCGAAGTCCAGCTTGATTCGGACGAGGCGGTTTTCCTCAAGCGCGATAATCTGCTGGCTACCGGAGCCCACGCTGGGATCATCGGATTGCCAGGCGAAAGTGGCGCCTTCGCCGCTGCTCGACTTGCTGATGGTGTATGTCGCGCCCGGATCCAGGTCGTACCAGGGCGACCATTCGTTGAAGCGGCTAAAATCACTGACAATGCCATACACGGTGGTTGCCGGCGCGTTGATGACGGCCGAGCGCTCGACGTGCACGGATGATGGCAGGAACAGGCCGACCACCACCAATATGGCGATGATTCCGGCCAACCCTACGAGGATTCTGCGCGCGATTTTCATTATTGTGCCTCTATGGTGGAGAGAACCGTAGTCTAGTTTATTCAGCGGTGTAGCGGCCACCGGCCCTCGGCGCCTCGACATCGCCTTCGCGCGAGCGAAAGCGCACGGGCAGCGATTCAAACTTTCCCCAGGTGCCGGGCCGGTACACTGCGAAGTGCAGGTGCGGCGTGGTCGTATGTCCGGTATTGCCCGAGTAGCCAATGAGTTCGCCACGACTAACGCGCTGGTTTTTGCTGACCAGCACGCCATTTTGCCGCAGGTGAAAGTATTCACCGGTGGTGCCGTCATCATGCAGCACCACGATGAAATTGGCGTATTTGCCGCAGCCGTCCTCCCAGCAGCCCCTGTTATGGCTGGCCTCGGTCAGCACAACAATGCCGGAACGCGCGGCGTGCACAGCCGTTCCCACGGGCATTTTGAAATCCACGGCGTAGCGATTAGCACCGGTGTGGCTGAAGCGTGACCCGAAACCCTGCAAGACCCGATAGTTTTGTCCGGTCTGGTAGGGCAGCCGGTAGCGGTAGCTATCGTCGTGTTTCGCATCCATGCGCCCCGGACTCCAGTCGAACCAGTAGCGGTACTTGTTTCTGCGTGACGATCCGAGGGGCTCAAGCCGAACAATGCGCCGTTTCTCACCGGTCTCGAGAACCAGTGACAGGCTGTTATCGGGTTCGGCTAAGTAACCCCTCAGCCTGGCGTAAAACGAAACAGTGACTGGAAATCCTGCGAGGTTCTCGGCCACAAGATCGGTGCCTGCCTCTGTCTCCACCTCGATGATGCAAGCGATGCCGTCCACGCAGCGCTTGTCTCGCCCATCGTCAGCATAGTTTTGTGCCGCGAGAGTTGCCCCAACGATGAGCAGAAGCAGCAAGGAAAGCCTGTGAGAAGGGATTGAGGTTGTCATTGGAGTTGAGACTCTCTCAGAACGTCAAGAGTTTCACTCCGACCCAAGGCGCTAGTCTCCAGCCCCCTGAGGCAAAAAACCCCGGTCGGCTGGGTGTTTTCCCCTATGGTTCGTGGGCCCTGTCCCCTTCAACATTGTCGCCACTGAAACCAATGCAACGGATCTCTCCAGGATCCGCGAGGGGAGCGCGCAATGAAAAAGTGGCTAAAGCAGACGAAAAACCTTGCATTCATTGTTCTTATGCTCAGCGCTGGAGCCGTCAAAGCAGGCGCCGCAGATACCGGGGCGGCGATGCTGGCGTCGCTCAACGCAACTGAATTAACCGCGCGCGACATCAAAACGCTGCACTACGTGCAGAACGCCCACGGGCAGCTGGATGAGTGGTCATTTCGGCTGCTTTCCAGGCTTAAAAAGGGGCAAGGACCACGCGAAAGGGAGCCTATTCTGGACGGCCGCGCCGACCTGCAGGTTCAGAAAATTGCTGTGACCTATGCGGGTTATACGCACACCGATGCGCTGAAAGAGACTTTGGCTGCGCTTGCAGATGCCCACGAGAAACGCCTGCGTGTGTTGCAGGCGATGACGGTGAGCGATGTTGATGCCGAAAGATTCAAAAAACTGAATGCGCCGGTGCAGGAACTTGTTGCCGCGCTACGTGAATGGAGCGAAAAACGATGAAAAACGTAAAGATCAGAACGCTTCGGGCCGCTGTTGCGACAGCGTTCATGGTGTCCGTAACGCCCCTGGCACTGACGGCCACGCCCGAGACGGGCACGTTGGACGTTGGTGCGAGCGAAGTGAATTGGCAGGGGCGTACGGCTGCTTCGTCGGCTGGCGCCTGCACGGGAATCACCGGCGTCGATTGCGATTACTTTACCCTGAGTATTGATCCCGGCCTTGCGGGCTTAAACGGTGACGTTTACGTCACTATCGAAATGGACTCTGTAGGTAGCCTCAAAGATGGGGACGACTGGGATATGGCCGTCTATGACGCTGACGGCAATCAGCTCGGCTCATCAGCCAACGGGGGCTCCAAGGAAACCGTTTTGCTGCTGAATCCAGCTGCCGGCGACTACACCGTCGAGCACCAGGCATTCGCAGTGGCCTCGCTGGCGGACGATCCGCAATATGAGGCGAGTGCGCGCTACGAGATTGTGCAGGCCGGCGAGGGCCCTCCGCTTGCCGTAGTGCCGCACATGGGTGACAGCATTTTTGCGACACCCACATTGATGGATTCCCAGCTGCACACTGGCGAGCCGTCTATCGCCGTGTCGCCGGTCATTCCGGAAAATGGCAGCCGTCCGCTCATTATTGGTGATGCGCCCTGGGGCACTTCCAATGCCACCAGTCTGTGGTGGCGCAGCCGCGATGGCGGTGAGTCATTCGAACTGGTTCAGGATCCCTATGCGGCGCCGCGTCCGCGGCCCTGCGAGGAAATCGACGGGGGCGGTGATTCCGATACCGCAATCGACAAGAACGGGGACATATACGTCAATGATCTTGCGGCTCTCATCAACATCACTGTGGGGGATTCCCAGGACGACTTCCAGACCATGACCTGCACGAAGGCGGGCGGGACAAATCCGTTGCAGCCGATTCAGGATCGCCAGTGGGTGGTGGCATCGCCCCTGGCAGACGGCGCGGGCCCTAATGTTGATGCCTATATAACATTCCGAAGCGGTCTGACGGGTCCGGAGCCCGCAGGAACCTCCATTCAGGTCTACTACACCACCGGTGAAAGGGATCCCGCAACCGGTGCATTGGTGTACGAGTCAGCCGACGACGGCATAGTCGACCCGGATTTCTTCGGCTACGACAACACCAAGGTTTCGCAGACCGGCAACCCCGTCGTCGCGAGCGACGGCACGCTGTGGCAGAGCTATTACTTTGGTACAACCGCCAAAGTCGCGCACTTCGACCCGATTACGCGCGACTTCGATATTTTTGAGGTGGCAACGCGCCCGGCCGACGTCGGAAACGTATTTCCCACCCTCGCAATCGACAGCGACGATAATCTCTATTACGCATGGATTGAAGGCGGCAGCTTCGACGTGTTGCTTGCTGCATCCACAGACAACGGTGAAACCTGGTCCGAGCCCGTGCGCATCAATGCGCCGGGTGACTCGGAGCTGGCAGTGAATCCATACATGGTAGCCGGCGACAAGGGTCGCGTTGCGGTGCTGTTCAATGCCACCGAGGGCGAAACCAGCCCGGACGGTGCCGATGGCAAGGCGTGGAACCTGTATCTGTCGCAGTCAACCAACGCACACCGTGACAACCGCGAGTTTACCCAGTTCAAGGTGACCGACACGCCGCTGCATTTCAATTCCATTTGCACAGGTGGCCTTGGCTGCACGCTTTCAGGCGGTGACCGTTCCCTGCTGGAATTCAATGAGGTTGACATTGATCCCCTCGACGGCTCCATGGTGTTTATCTTTGCGGACAACGGGCGGCATCTGCAGCCGCCGCTTACGGAAGGCGATATTCCGCAGCCCTACATCATGTCAACTCGCCAGATTGCCGGGGTCTCCATGCATAGTGGCAAGTCGATAATGAATACATTACCGCGAACCAACTTCGCTCTTGATCGGGAAGGCGACTCGACATATCCGAAGGCCGGCACCGCAGAGGGACCTGAGCATCCTGTTATGGACATTCTTTTCAGTCGCCTCGAGGCTACCGATACGGGCGTACGGGCGTACATGACCATGAATGACCTGGGCAACCTGGCAAGCGCGCTCGACGTCCGATTTGGCGATGGCGATCCGCGCACAACGGACAAGGCGATGTGGGTCACCCGGTTCGAAGTGAACGAAAAGGTGTTTGCCCTCGGTATGGATATTGATAAAACCATCCTTGTGCCAGGTACCGAACCGACTTTCTGGTACGGCACGCCGGGCGTCGCACGCAGCTCGGGCATCAAGCGGTCGAGTTACGGGCGCCAGGGCACGCACACGGCTGATGCCGATGTCGGGTTTATCGACGGCGACACTATTGTCGTTGAAATCCCCTACTCAGAAATGGGTGTCGATCCGAGTGCCGCTGAGAAACCTGTATTCCACTCGGTTGTGACCTTTGCGCTGGTTCAGCCTGACGGCAGCCTGGACGTTGGAATAGATCTCGAAGACAACTCCTATTTCAATAATCAGCGCACCGTTGATGCCAGCAAGGCCTACGACTGGACGCTGGGCGATGAGCCGACGCTGCCGCCCAATGAAGATGAAAACTCGGATGATGATGACTTCGACGACGATAGCAGTCGTGACGATACCGATTCTGATGATGACAATGACGGCAAGAGCGACGATTCGGATTCCGACGACGACAATGATGGTCGCAGCGACGATTCCGACTCGGATGATGACAATGACGGCATCAGTGACGACCATGACAGCGAATCGAAGAAAGAGAAGAAAAAGAGCAAACACACCAGAACCAAGGGCAACACGACATCAAGTCATGCCATGGAGGTGGATGCCAATACGCTGCTCATGATCGCTGTGGCAGAGGGTGTTGGCGCGGAAAATCTCAAACTGGAGATATACAACCCCGCGGGACTCCTGGTCGCTACGTCAGTCGCAACGCCGGGTAAAACGCTGGCGACTGCGGTGCCTGTGGGCGGCGGCATCTACTCGGTGAAGGTTACTAACCCCACCGATGCGCAGGTCGATTACGAACTGAAGCTCATAAGCCGCTCGAACTGGCTCTGAGCTAAACCGAGCCCCCTCGAACCCGCCCTGGCCACGACGGCCTTGGCGGGTTCATTTTTCAGGGGAGGCGACAATTGCGCACCTCGAGCCCGGGAGCTGTCAAATATTGTTGCGTAGGCACGTGTGACTCGTTACTTGCAGTAAGCTTTAAGGCCGCGCGGGCAAAATCCAGATGGCAGTGCCCGGCAATTGCTGAGCAGAGGGTGAGATGATGAAAAAAGTTTTGGCTATGGCGGCTGTCTTGATGATGGCCATGAGCTACTCAGGCGCGACGCTTGCACAGCAGGTTTATCTGCTGGCACCGGATGCCGCCGGTAATTCGAGGGCGATGGAGAAAAGGGCGGCGAAGGAGGGCAAGCGTGCCGAAAAAATGATGGCAAAGGAAAAGGCCGGGAAGCTCAGTGAAGCCGGGAGCTTCGACGAAGATTCGGCGGGCAGTGAAGACGAAGAATCTGCAGCGAGCAGTGATGACGAAGAATCTGCAGCGAGCAGTGATGACGGTTCTTCGGATACGGATGCAAAATCCGACGGCGATTCCGATAGCGGCGATGAACAGGATATGTCTCGCAGAGAGCGCGCAGAGCAGACTGGCAGCCAGGGGCTCCATAAAGCGCAGGAGATGAAGGAATCCAACAAGGCGCGCCAGGCCGAGAAGCGCGAAATGGTGGAGGAGTACAAGAGCCTTTCGAAAGAGGAGCGTGATGCTCTCGCCGAGTCAGGAGGCGACGAGACCAACGACAAGAAGAAAGCCAAAAAGCCCTGGTGGAAGTTTTGGGACAAATAACAGGTGCAACAAAAAGGCCGCGAACTTCGCGGCCTTTTTTTGCTTTCTGTTATCTCTTAATGTGCCTCAGCAGGTTGCTTCCACCCTGATTCGAGCTGTTTCTGCGTCTGCGGCGGAACCTGTTCGTAACGTGCAAACTCCATAGTGAAGCTGCCGGATCCACCGGTCAGTGATTTCAACCTCGTTGGGAAATTGCCGAGCTCGCTCACAGGCACTTCGCTTTCTATGATTACTCGATTGCCTGGCAGCGCCGTGTTGCCTTTAATGCGCCCACGAAGGCCGGACAACTCGCCGGTGATATTCCCCATGCTGTCGCTTGGCGCCGTAATCTCGACCTCGGCGATAGGCTCCAGGACTATGGGCCTGGCTTTGCTAATCGCGTCCATAAACGCCTTCTTGCCTGCCGCGACGAAAGCGACTTCCTTGGAATCCACCGAGTGATGCTTGCCGTCATAAACGACCACCCGCACATCCTCGACGGGATATCCGGCGACGGCGCCGTGACTCAGCACTTCGCGCACGCCTTTTTCGACAGCCGGAATAAACTGTGAAGGAATGGACCCACCCACCACCTTGTTGACGAACTCGAAGCCCTCGCCACGCTGCAGTGGTTCGATCTTCAGGAATACTTCGCCGAACTGACCCGCACCGCCGGTTTGTTTTTTATGCCGGTGATGACCGTCGGCCGCTTTGGTGACTGTTTCCCTGTACTCGATGCTGGGCAGATGCGTTTCGATATCCACGTTGTAGCGTTCCCGCATCTTCTCCATCAAGAACTTAAGATGCATTTCACCCAGGCCACGGATGACGGTTTCGTTAGCCGTGGCGTTATGTTCGATCACCATGCTGGGATCTTCTGCAGCGAGTTTGTGCAGGGCATCCGACAGCTTTTGCTCCGTGCCGCGCTGCCTGGGTTTGACTGCGAGGCCCGCCATCGGCGGCGGCAGGTTCATGGACTTGAGATGAAAGTGATTCTCGTCGTGGGAGTCATGCAACACTGCGTCAAAGTGAATATCTTCGACTTTGGCGACAGCGCAAAGGTCGCCCGGAATAGCCTCCGCTACCTGTTTGTGCTCTTTGCCCTGCAGCCGGTACAGATGGTTGACCTTGAACGGCTTGCGGGCGTCACCGATAAACAGCTGGCTGGCAGGGGTGATGCGCCCCTGGTGGACTCTGAATACGCCCATCTTGCCCACGTATGGATCGACGGCGACCTTAAAGACGTGCGCGATCGCATGAGCAGAGTCATCTGGCGTAAGTTCCACCGGGCGCGCGTCATCACCTTCGCCCTTGAGAAACGGCTGCGGGTTGCCCTCCGTCGGTGCGGGCATCAAGGCAGTCAGGATGTGAAGCAGCTGCTTGATGCCTGCTCCTGTTTTTGCCGAAACGAAGCAAATGGGCACCAGGTGGCCCTCTCGCAGCGCTTTTTCGAACGGATCGTGCAGCTGCTCGGGGCTCAGATCTTCGCCTTGCTCGAGGTAGAGCTCCATTAGCGCTTCGTCAACCTCGACGACCTGGTCGATGATCTCCGTATGAGCAGCCGATACGGATGAAAAATCCGCCTTAGCATCCGAAGGTTTAAAGAAACAGTCAGCGACTTTTTTGCCCGCGTCGGCGGGTAGATTAAGAGGCAGGCAGATTTTGCCGAACAGCTCACGGATTTCGCCGACCAGTGCAGCCAGGTCTGTGCCCCTCGAATCGATCTTGTTGATGATAATCATGCGGCATAGCTTGCGCGCCTTTGCGACGCGCATCATGCGGCGGGTGGAAATTTCGATTCCGGTTTCCGCATTGATCACGACGGCGGCGGTCTCCACCGCTGGAAGTATGCTGATGGAGCGGCCAAGAAAATCCGGATAGCCGGGTGTGTCGATGATGTTGACCCGCTTACCCCGATGCTCAAAGTGGCAAAGCGCGGTGTCGATGCTGTGATTTAGCTCGATCTCCTGGGGGTCGAAGTCGCAAACGGTGTTGCCTGATTCGATTGAGCCGGCATTGCTGATAGTGCCGGTCGCGCTGAGCAGCGCCTCGGCGATCGTGGTTTTACCCGCGCCGGCATGACCAACAAGAGCGATGTTGTGGAGAATCTCGGATTTGCCCGTACTCACATAGCGCCCCCGATTTTTGTCTTGCTTTGAGGCTGCTTCGGATCGCGATTGCAGCGGCCCTGCGTTTCGAGAATAGCATACCGGTCTTGAGCAACAGAGAACCGCAAATGCCTGATATTGCGCTGCAATACAACACGCTGTTCCAGCGAGGCCGCAGCCCACTAAACATAATCAGAAAACAATCGTATAAGAAATAAACACTTAGACTTTGGTGAAGCCTTGGGCAAGCCGGTAAATGCCACAATTGCTACGCTAAGATGTCTACGCCTTTCTTTCAGGACAGGCAGGGGCGGCCAGAAGACTGGAACAATTGGAGATTCGCCATGGGTAAAAACAAGATCATTTCCGGAACAATAATTGGACTCGTGATTGGCGCTATTGTCGGAGTCATATTTAACAGCGGACAGATTAATCTTTTGAGCGCCGGCATAACCGGCGGCATCATCGGTTTTCTGGGAGGCTGGTTTATGAGCAGAGACGACGGCTCCTCGGACGGCGATGCCTGAAAATCGGGCGGCCGGTCACGCGAAAACGTTGAGCTAGTCGCCGGAACTTCGAGCATAACTACAGAAAGCGCAGACTCAGTCGCATGAATCAAGCAGGTTTTAGTCCAGGGTAATATGGACGCGCCGGTTTCGCCGACCTTTTTTTTCTACCTTGCTTACCTTCAAGCAGCCAATCTCACTCGTTCTCGATACGTGCGTGCCGCCGCATGGCTGCAGATCGACGCCGGGAATTTCGAGTAGCCGCAGGCGCTCGACTTGTTGGGGCGGCCTTACTGACATGGTTCGCACCAGCTCTGGCCGGGCGGCCAGCTCCGCCTGCGTTATCCAGCGGCTGATGACAGGGTGGTCCGCAGAGACCAGGGCATTTAGTAATGAGGTTACCTGGTCTTTATCAAGGCTTTCCTGCATATCGAAATCGAGGCGGCTACGCGCCGCGCTTATATTGCCGCCTGTGACACCGAAAGGCACCACTGCACCGAGGAGATGTAAGGCGGTATGCATGCGCATATGAGCATAGCGACGCTTCCAGTCGAGACAAAGCTCAACTTCTTCGCCGATGCACAGGCCCTCCGCGCCCGAAATTACGTGCAGCACCTCGCCATTGCCGCCGTGCACCGTATCCAGTATGCCGAGAGACGATTCGTCACTGCGAGCGATGGTGCCAGTATCTCCCGGTTGACCGCCACCCCTCGGATAAAAGACAGTTTGGTCAAAAGTCACACCTTGCTCGCTGAGACGCGAGACTGTGGCCCGGCAGGTCCGGAGATAGGGATCTTCTCTGAATAACAAGCGGGTCGCTGCAGCTGACATGCGGTGATTATAGTCACTGCAGCCTGGCGCCGTCGTGGAAAACCGGCTTTCGCACACGGTCTGTAGCTTTGGGTGGCAATCCCGACGCGACCGGGACAAACTAAAGGCTTCATGGACAATGCGAGCGGGCCAGGTTCGATGAATTTTTCAGCTGCTGTTGCGACTTTTTTTCTGATCACAATTGCCTGCACGGGATGTGCCTTGCCATCGGCGTCAAAGCAGGCGGACGATGGCATGCCTGGCAGTTACCTTGGGCTGGTCAACTACGCGGATGCTGACACGGTTCGCGCCTGGCAGGAGCAGAGCACGGAATTCGTTATCATCGACGTGCGCACGGTGGATGAGTTCAGGGAGGACGGGCACGCCCCCGGTGCTGTAATTCGCAGCTACTATCGGGGCGAGAAACGCGCGGAAAATATCAATTTCCTGCGCGCGATCACAAGTCGTTTCGATGCCGGGCAAAGGCTGCTGCTCCTGTGCGCAAGTGGAACGCGCGCGACCCAGGCGGCCTGGGAGCTTGGCGAAAAACAGGGGTTTTCGGATGTTTACGTTTTCCCCGGTGGCTACGAGGGCGCCGACAAGAAGGGCTACATGCGTGGTGACGGGTGGAAGGCCGCCGGACTGCCCGTGATTTTCCCGCTCGGCGAACCTGACGAGCGCGAGAACCCGAATCAGTGAATGACCGGGGGCGGCTGTTCTTTCTGGGGAACGCCGAATAGCGCCAGGTCAAAGGCCCGCACCAGGGATTCGGTGTCGCGGGCACCCCTTATGGAGAATTGCTTGTTAAGCAGGATATTCGGTATCCCGGATAAGCCGAGATTTTTGAATCGTTCCTGCTCATAAAGCACTGCTTCTCGCGTCGCATCGTCGTCGAGCGCTTTGGTAGTTGTGGCGGGTTCAAGCTCAGACGCTTCGGCCACGCCGAGGAGCACGTCTCTGTCAGAGATGTCCAGCCCCTGCTCAAAGAAGGCGCTGAACAGCCTGTCCACCAGCCTGCTCTGCTGACCGGCATGGCTGGCATAGATTATGCGATGGGCATCAAGCGTGTTGGGAATTTTGCTGATGCGATCGAAATCGAATCGTATCCCGAATTCATCGCCGGTTTTTGTCAGGATATCCATTGCCTTGTGTACTCCTTCGAGGCTGCCATATTTCTTTACCAGAAAGTCATCCTTTTTGGCGCCTTGTTCGGGAATTTCGGGATAAATCTGCATCGGGTGCCACTGAATCTTTCGGGGACCGCCAAGGCTGAGCATCGCATCGCCGAGCTGGCGCTTGCCAATAAAGCACCACGGACAAACGAGGTCCGATACCACATCGATCTGTAACGCCATTTTGTATCCTCACTTCAACAGCAGCTATCAATACTGCCTTTGGAGTAAGAAAATGGTGACAAATTCCCCGATATCAACGGGAACTTTTTTCGCAAGGAGGTTTTTGCAGCGTGGCGCTTGCCCGGGCGCGGGTCGTTGCGGACCGCTAGTTAGATGCCCTTATCTGGCGCGTCATTTGTATCCGATATTGATTATAAAATTCAGCTCGTAATAGCAGCGCTGGTGTCCAACGTTGCTCTTGCCGTCCCAGCCCTGGCAGACGCGGCGCCCGTGTTTGCTGGTTTCGTATTCAGAGATCATGTGATCTATTTCTTCAGTCAGGTCGAAGCCGCCGTCGACGCATTCCGTGTTCTTGCAGCGAAATGTGAAGTTGGCCATGGAATCCATGCCCATGGAGAAACCGCGCACAGTAGGCTCGATCTTTTCGAATGGGGCGCGAATAGAGAGGTTTACCCCGATCTTTGCGACCTGGGGATACTTGTCTGCGAGCCGTTCGCCGGCCGGTTCGACTGGCACGGGCGCCGAGACTGGCGGTCCATTAACTCCAGGTTCGGGCTTCGCGCCCTTACTGCCAAAAGCTTTTTTTAACGAGTCAAACATTTCATTCTCTGCTCCGTGACCTGTGCAGGGTCAAAGAGACCGACCAGTGAGTCACCAGACCATTGGTGTAGAAGACAAGATAACAGGGCCATAAAGCGGGCATATGTGATGCAGTTCACAGATGCCCGACGCATAAACCCTGCGGCTTCACGCTTATGGCTGAAAATCAGGGTTTTTGCGCGTTTGCGTCGGCGAGGGCTGATTCCGGTGAGTCCTGGCCGCTGCGCGGGACGGCTGGTTTAGCTATGCTGAAGCTGTACGGAAGTGAGTGTGGCTGACGATCTATCGCCAGGGGGGGCGAATGGGCGCGAACTATCTGGTGCAGCTGGCTGCAGAATGGTACGAATTTCAAGGGTACTTTGTGCTTCGCAATGTGAAAGTGGCCGGCACCGGGAAAGCGGGGGGCGGTGAGCTGGACGTACTGGCCCAACACCCCACGAGCGGCGAGTTTGTTCACGTTGAAGCATCAATGGATTCGGATTCGTGGGAGAAGCGCGACAAACGTTTCAGGGCCAAGTTTCGGGTTGGTCAGGCCCACGTCGAGGCTATCGCCAGGGGTTTCAGGAAGAAACCTGTCCTTCGTCAGCGCGCCCTGCTGGGATATGCGCGCGCAGCGCGACGTCGCACCCTCGGCGGCGGCGAGCTCGTACTGATTCCAGGGCTGCTGCATGAAATCATCGATGCGTTGTCTGCACGGAGACTTGACCGGCGTATTGTCCCGGAACACCTGCCTCTGCTGAGGACGCTGCAGTTCGTCAGTGAATACCGCGATGACCTGTTTGCGCGCGACCAGCTCTTTTAGATAGCCGTTTGGTTTATTTGTCGCGGCCGCGAAGTGGTGGCGGCGCAGGCTTCCTTGGTTCCAGCTTCTTGGGTGCATTAACTTTTAGTTTTGTCTCGGCACTGTTGTCCGCGCGACTGATCCGGATCGTGTAGTCGCCCGGGAATATATAAAGCGGATGGCCAAGGCTGACCGCTTCAGCCACTCGCGCGCGCCTGCCAGTTCCATCTGTGTTCTCTTGGTCTTCTGTAGAATCTGCTGCCGCGAGTGAAGCCTGCTCGGCCTCAAGCGCCAGCTGTTCATTCATTTCAAGGCGCCATGTCCAGTTGTTGACGCCTCGCCGGGCCTCCAGTGTCTCGGTGTAAACCGGATTGCCAGCATCATCAAGCACTTCCAGTAGTGCCTCGCCGGCATTCGCAGACCAGTAGGGAGCTTTAATCTCCGGCTCGTGCTCTGGGCGGTGGCGCCAAAGAGAACGCCGGCCTCGCCAGTACCGCTGTGCCTGGATCTCCTCAAGGGCGAACAGGTGCAGACCGCTGTCGCGCACACTTTGAGTGAGTTCCTGCACCGGCAGCACATCGACTATCCACACGCTGCGGCCATGCGTGCCTGCCACCAACTCGCGCTCACGAGGATGAACCACCAGATCGTGTACCGGTACATTCGGCAGTCCGCTCTGTAGCGCCTGCCAGGACGCGCCGCGGTCCATCGAAACATAGACGCCGCGGTCTGTGCCCACGTAAAGCAGATCTTCATTTACAGGGTCTTCTCGCACAACGTTGACAGGCTCCGATGGCAGCCCCTCCGAAATGTTTCGCCAGCTGCGCCCGAGGTCGTCGGTCGCATACACATAAGCGCGCTGGTCGTCGTTGCGGTATCCATTGAGGCTCAGGTATGCCCGATTCCTGGCATGTCCGGAGGCTTCGACACGACTCACCCAGCGATTCGATGGAATTGATCGGGCCACGTCGCGCCAGCTGCCGCCACCATTGTCGGAGACCTGAATCTGGCCGTCGTCTGTGCCGGCCCAGACAAGACCAAATTCCAGCCGTGATTCAGAAATACTCGTAATCGTTGCATAAGGCACGTCGCCACGCTTTTCAGAGCGGCTCAGATCGTCGCTGATTGCAGCCCAGGTTTCACCCTTGTCCATGGAGCGATAGAGCTTGTTGGCGCCGAAATAAACGATGTCAGGATTGTGCGTCGAAAGAACGACCGGCGTGTTCCAGTTGTATCGCAACGCCGGCTCGCCCAGCTTGTCGCGCGGACGCACCGTGTGCCGCTTTCCACTGGCGTCGATGCGCGTGTAGTAGCCGAACTGAAAACCCGTATAGACGGTCTTGTTGTCGCGAGGGTCAATGGCTACGTACATACCGTCGCCGCCGTTCACGCGGGCCCAGCTGGGTCCATCCTGCCAGCGATTTTTGCTGGAGCCCCTGTAGGTGCCGTTATCCTGCAAACCGCCGTAGACGTTGTAGGGATCAGCCATGTCGACCGCTACCGTGTAAAACTGTCCGACGGGCTGCGCGTCCATCTTGAGCCAGGTCTCGCCGCCGTCGTAGCTTACGTCGAGGCCGCCGTCATTACCTGCAATAACCCGCTCCGGATAGGCAGGGTCGATCCACATGGCCTGCAGATCGGCATGCATGTCATTTCCCATGATTCCGCTCCAGGACTTACCGCCGTCATCCGAGCGCAGAAGCGGTACCCCGAGCAGAAAGACGCGGTCAGGGTTGTCAGGAGCCACCCGGATTTCTCCGAAGTAGTAGCCATAGGTATACACGACCTCCCTGAGCACCTGATCGTGTGTCTTGCGCCAGCTCTGGCCGCCATCATCGCTGCGATAAACCTCGATGCCCTTTATGTCGGTGTTAAAAAGGTTGGCGTTGGCATCGTCCAGTTCATCGACGAGGTCCCTGATGCTGAGCTCGTCGCTTTTAATCATCGCGATCAGCTTCTCGGCGTCGAGGTCGGTATCGAGGTCGTTGCTGCGGATGAAGAGCTCTATTTCTTCAGGATCCTGGCTGAGAAACTCTTCCTTTCCCATCATCTTGAGCCGCTTGGCGCTCAAGGGGCTGTCACCGAGATCCCATTGCTCTTGGGGGAGCTCCTGCTGGTTATCGACGCTCGCGTAAAGCGTATCCGGGTGACTTGTGGAGACGGCCAGGCCAATGCGGCCAACGTGTTCTCCGGAGGGCAGCCCGTTGCCGAGTCGGATCCAGCTCTTGCCGGCATCGGTTGATTTCCAGACTCCGCTGCCTGTGCCTCCTTCCACGAAGTTCCAGGGCGTGCGCGATCGTTCCCATGCCGCGGCATACATCACGTCGGGTTTTGCCGGCGTTATTGCAAGATCTACAAAGCCGGTCACAGCGTCGCCAGCCAGCACCTGTTGCCAGCTTTCTCCGCCGTCCTCCGTCAGATAAATGCCGCGTTCGCCACCAGGCGTATAGAGTTTCCCTAGCGACGCTACCAGCACGCGCTTTGAATCTCGCGGGTCGATGACGATACGGCCGATTCGATTGCTTTCCCTTAGCCCGACGTTTCGCCAGCTCGCACCCCCGTCGTCGGAGCGAAACACGCCCATGCCGCCGTAGGAGGATCTTGACGAGTTGTTTTCTCCGGTACCTGCCCACACAGTCTGGGGATTCTCAGGATCCACGGCTATGGCGCCCATGATTATGCTCGCCTGAGTGTCGAACACGGGCTCGAAAGTCACGCCGTTGTTTGTTGTTTTCCAGAGGCCGCCTGACGCGTAGGCGACGTAAAAAGAATATGGCGAACCTGGTACCGAGGCGATATCAACCACACGACCACCTTGAACGACGGGGCCTATGTTGCGCCATTCAAGGCCGTGAAATAGCGTCTCTTCCTCGAGGGCCTTGTGACGCTCCCACGCCTTTTGCATGGCATCTGCGCCGCTCGGCTTGCCTGCGCCCGGTCTGCGCGCGTCGGCATCCGGGATCGTGCCAAAAAATACGAGTGCGAGCGAAAGTGTAATGAGTAAGGTTTTTGAGTTCATTCCGGGTCCTTTGGCAATCTGCAGTCTGGCGGCGCTGGCGGGCTTTGCATCTTCGTTATCATTCGGGATGTAGCTCAGATCTTCAGGCCGCGTTGTTCGGGCTGCCACTGGCTCATTTGAATCCTGACCTCACCAATGCCCAGCGAGCGCACCCACCGGGCAGATGCATCGAGTGTGCTCCAGGTTTTTACTTTCCCTTTCATAGTGGCAGCTGTGATGGTGCCGTTCGGCGTGTCGGCCTCGACGTGGAACACGCAGCCCTTGGCCACAATTCTTATACGCTTGATCGCGCCGGCCTCGACCAGTGCACGCAGGGTTTTTTCATTCATGCTGTCAGCTTTGCAGGTGCCAGAAGCGATTTCTTGTTTATCCGCCGGGAGTCGGGTGCCGAGGGCGTCCGGTAAATGTAAGGTATTTGTAGTCTGCGAGCCAATTAATCATCCGTCCTGACGGAGTCCATCGAATCCCGCGGCGCTGAAGCCGCCGTCTACGGCAAGGCATTGCCCGGTGATAAAGCTGGCTGAAGCAGAGCACAAAAAAGCGATGGCGCAGGCTACCTCGCGCGCCGTGGCGATCCGGCCCAGCGGTGTGCGCCGCACAACCGCCGCATGATATTCGGGGTCGTTCAGCACGCCGCGGGCCAGCGGGGTGTCCGTGTACCAGGGCGCCACCGCATTGACCCTGATTGCATCAGCTGCCCATTCAACGGCAAGGCTGCGCGTCATCTGGATCATGGCAGCCTTGCTCATGGCGTAGGGCGTGCCGGTCCCCAGGTGAGTCAGGCCCGCAACCGAAGTGACATTGACGATGGCTGCGTCGGAACTCGAACGCAGCAGCGGATATGCGAGCCGGCTGAGCTCCCACGCAGAGATCAGGTTGGTGTTCATGACGGCAGCAAATTCTTCGCGCGAGTAGTCAGCGGCGCCGCGACGGATATTGGTTCCAACATTGTTGATCAGCATGTCGAGTTTGCTCAGCGACAAGCGGTCAAAGAGACGGTCAAGATCCTGAATCCGGGAAAGGTCGGCGCTGGCACCCGATAGATCCAGCTCCAAAGCCCTACATTCGTCGACCATTTTTTCGACCTGCGCAGCATCTCTCGCGACTATACAAACGCGGGCACCCGATTGTGCGAGTGCGACCGCGGTGGCGGCGCCAATGCCGCGAGTGCCGCCTGTGACCAGGGCCGTCCTGCCGGCAAGTGACATGGAGGGTGCTTTGGCCGGATTATCAGTCATCGGTGGATAACCTTGCGCAAGTTTTTGTCGATGGCAGCCATTGTTGCGACGTCCAGCCTGACACCGGAGGCTGCGGCGTTCTCGACAATTTGCCCGGGCCTGCTCGCCCCGATAATCGTGGCAGCAACATTGTCGTTTTGCAGAACCCAGGCCAGCGCCATTTGCGCCATGGTGAGTCCCGCTTCGTCCGCCAGGGTCCGAAGCGTCTGAACGGCTTGCAGTACTTCGTTTTTGAGCCAATCACCCATGAATTGATTGGACGCATCGTCGCTCCCCCGCGATCCCCTCGGTGGTGGCTGTCCTGGCTTGTACTTGCCGGTGAGAACGCCTTGTTCGAGGGGGGAAAACACGATCTGGCTTATACCGTTCTCGCGGCAAACCGGGATCACCTCCGCTTCAGGCCAGCGGCCGAGCATTGAGTAATGTGGCTGGCTCGAAACGAATTTTGCAACACCGCTCATCGCGAGGGCGGCGCTGATCTTTTCCGCTGGCCATTCGCTGAAGCCGATGTAGCGCACCTTGCCTGCATCGACGGCCTGAGTCAGCGCGGCCATGGTTTCTTCGAGCGGCGTCTCGTGATCGTAGCGATGGCACTGGTAGAGATCGACGTATTCTGTGCCGAGGCGCGCAAGAGAGCCATCGAGTTGCAGGGATATTTGTGCTGCCGACAATCCCCTGTCGGTCGCCGACATCGGAAAATATACTTTGGTCGCAAGCACGTAATCCTCGCGCGAGAATTCGCGGAGTAGTTCGCCCAGCACGCTTTCGGCGGCACCCCTGCCGTAAACGTTAGCTGTGTCGATCAGATTTATGCCACTGTCGAAGGCTTGCCTGAGACAGTTCCGGGCCTGTTCTTTGGCTACGCCCACGCCATAGGTTAGCCAGGAACCCAGGGCAATTTCCGATACCTCGAGATCGCTGTCGCCCAGCTTCCGATAGTGCATTTTGTCCTCCATGTTCCCCAGCTGTCAGCCACTTTTGCCTGCCATGATACAGGCCATTCCGGCCGCCCGTGGGGCGGCTGAAAATTTACTTGCTTTTTTGCTGCCGCAGCCTATATTCGCAGCGCCTGACGTATGCCAGGTGGTGTAGATGATTAGCAACACGGGTGAGTGACCATGAAACAGGAATACGAATCAGAGTTTTATGATGCTGAAGGGGGAGTCGGAGAAGATTTTGATGTCGAGACCTTTCTGCGCAGCGCCGAGCGACGCGATCGCAAAATGCGCATGCTGGCGGCCCGTCGAAAGATCGAGCGGCGCATTGAGCGCCGGGAGTTGTCGCGGGACCTCGGAGAATATTACGACGACTAGCGCGTGCCAGAATTGGTACGCGGAAGTCGCCCGTTGTCGTGCCTGCAGGCTAGGGCGACCGCCGCAGGCCTCGGAATTTTCAAGACCTTTTTGGAACAAGCGCCGGGCGGTGCGTATGGATACTCCGCCGCCACGGTAGCGCTTCCCTGCTGGCGCAATGGGGATCGAAAAGACGCGGATGCAGCAAAGCCCGCGCTCTGGCGAAGCCCGACGCTTGGACGAGCATTCGCCGGGGCGCCGGTTTTTGTGACGATAGTCACAGAATTTAACAACTTACGTGTTTATGTTAATGTTCCCAAAGAGTATTATATTCTAACTCACTTATGGCATTGGCAAAAAAGATGGCAACCGAAACGCGAGATAAGCGACAGAACAGCATGCGCTCTTTCGTCGAGAACCACGAAGACGCGCTCTGGGCCGTCGTGCTCTGTCTCGGCCTGTTGCTGCTGAGTTTCTACTCTGGTTGAAACGCAACTGCTCGCACGCGCATGCCGCTTTCCTGGCGGCAGGGCCTGAATCGTCCTCTGACGACCTCCTGAAATACTTTCACATTCATTTTTCCAGCAACGCCAACCGCGCCGGCGCGAAGAATTGTGCGTTTCGAGAGCGGGTTGCTTGACAGACGATGCGAAGCGCGGATTAATGAAGTCATGCTGAAAATTGTTACCGTTTAAGGGAACTGTTAGCGAAAAATTTTTCTGCAAGTGATGAGGGGGCTGCTGATGAAAGATGGCAGTCGAGGCCGAAAGGTCATAGCAACTTATAACGTTCGCGAGTTCTTCCGGGACTCGGTTGAGAGCGCGCTCGTCAATCAAAATCTGAACGCTGACGACCACACCGTTCATTACGTCGTAAATATCCTCACCATGTTCACAAGGGCAGAAGAGCTCTACGAAGATACCCCGGACGGGCGCCAGCTGAAGCCACTTGCACTGATGCTCAGTGATGCGCTTGAAGCGAACAGTGAGCGCCAGAGGAACGAGGCGCTGCGCAGGCTCGGTGATGTCTCCTTGTTTGTCGCCGGTTTTTTCAGCCAGATGTTTGCGCGTCGTCTGGTCGACGTTGATTACTATGTGGCCATGGGCGGCAATGCTTACGGGTCATTGCATAACCACCTCCGGGGCACGCAGAACGGGCATGGGTTTGCCAGCGTCTATCGGGAACTGGCCCGCAAGTTTCAGGGCTTCGTGGACGTGCTATGGGAAGTCAGTGAAGGCACCGGGATGAGCAGTAACGGTGACATCCTCAGGTTATATGAGATCTGGATGAAAACCGGCAGCAAACGCGCCGGTGCGCTCCTGCGGAAACTGGGTGTTCAGCCCGTGGCGGTTTCGTCAGCAAGCCCGCAGCACTGACGCCTGCGAGCCCCGTATGATCGTCGAGCGCACGCAGAGACTACTGGAACGAATCTACAGCGTTGCGGGCGGTCATAGCGCTGCCGATTTTCTGGTGACAGACAAGGTTGCCGCCCAGACACTGGAAGGTGAGGCAGGGAACCCGCGGGACGTGCCGGAAAAACTCCTTGTTGCGCAAGACGAGGAGGGCGCAAGGCTCGCGCTTTACCTCGACGAATCGGTTTTGAATCGTCTTGGCGAGAACAACCCGCACTCAGAACTGAACGACTCCAATCTCGATGACTTCTGGACGGTGCTGGAAGGTATAAGCCACTTTTTATATCTGACCTGGCGAGCGGCGGCGGGTCATGCCGTTTCTTTGCTGGAACTTGAGTTGCAGGCGGAGGTCGACAAATACGTCTGCACGGCTGTGCTTGCAGCAGGGCAGAGTTCGGGAAAGGTTCCGCGGGCGCTGCATCATTCGCTGTTCGAGCGCCCGGTTCTCGATCCCCGGCTCGCGCAGCCCGAACATGAAAGGTATCGCCTGGCAAACCGCTACGCCGGCAAATATTGCCTGCGGCTCGCAAGGGTCTTTTTCGGCAGGCGCCGCGTTCGCGGGCTGCTGCCGGAGATACGCTCCTTTTATCGCCTGGGTCAGCGAGACAAGCTAAGGCATATAGACCACGGTGCACTTCAGCCCGGCTGATCAGCCTGGCCCCCCCTTGAAAACCTGGTGGCCCGCCACCATCTAATCGCCACGCCCTGAATTGAGACCGGCACGTCGCGCCCAAGCGGCCCGCCAGGGTCGCAGGGCACGCTGCATAGTGTTGACTAGGTGGCGAAAAAAAGTCGATATTTCAGATAGTTGACAATTTTGCCAGGAGGAGATTCCATGAAGATTCGTCCGTTGCACGACCGGGTGCTGGTTAAAAGACTAGAAGCTGAGACCACTTCAGCCGGCGGCATAGTGATTCCCGATACCGCAACTGAAAAACCGATACGCGGCGAGGTGGTTGCCGTTGGCAAGGGCAAGCTGCTCGAGGGCGGCGAAGTTCGGCCGCTGGATATCAAGAACGGTGACAAGATCCTGTTCGGGAAGTATTCGGGCACCGAGGTCAAAATCGATGGTGAAGAATATCTGGTGATGCGCGAAGACGACGTCATGGCAGTTATTGATGCCTGATCAGCGCGAATATCATTCAAGTTAAATTCAGGAGGACACTCGCATGTCAGCGAAAGAAGTTTTGTTTTCAAACGATGCCCGTGGCCGAATGCTCAAGGGCGTCAACGTGCTGGCCAATGCCGTCAAAGAGACGCTTGGTCCCAAAGGCCGTAACGTAGTTATCGAGAAGAGCTTTGGCGCACCAACCGTGACCAAGGATGGCGTATCCGTTGCCAAAGAGATCGAATTGCAGGACAAATTCGAGAACATGGGCGCACAGATGGTCAAGGAGGTTGCTTCCAAAACGTCTGACGTGGCCGGTGACGGGACGACGACCGCAACCGTTCTGGCTCAGGCGATCCTGCGTGAGGGACTCAAGTCGGTTGAAGCCGGGGTCAACCCGATGGACATCAAGCGCGGCATCGATGCTGCCGTTCAGGTTGCTGTTAAAGAGCTGCAGGCGCTGTCGAAGCCCTGTGCAGACTCCAAGGCTATCGCCCAGGTCGGAACCATTTCCGCAAACTCCGATGAAGATATAGGGAAGATCATTGCCGAAGCAATGGAGAAAGTCGGCAAGGAAGGCGTTATAACCGTTGAAGAGGGGTCAGGCCTCGAGAATGAGCTGGACGTGGTAGAAGGCATGCAGTTTGATCGCGGCTACCTGTCGCCGTATTTCATCAATAACCAGCAGAGCATGAGTGCAGAGCTGGAGAACCCACTGGTGCTGCTGCATGACAAGAAGATATCCAACATTCGCGATCTGCTGCCGATACTCGAAGGCGCGGCGAAAAGCGGCCGGCCGCTGCTGATCATTGCGGAGGATGTCGAAGGCGAGGCGCTGGCGACGCTGGTGGTCAACAATATTCGTGGCATCGTCAAGGTCGCGGCCGTGAAGGCACCGGGCTTCGGCGACCGCCGTAAGGCAATGCTCGAAGACATTGCCGTTTTGACCGGCGGCAAGGTGATTTCCGAAGAAATCGGTCTCAGCCTTGAGAAGGCCGCGATCGAGGACCTCGGTAGCGCGAAGAAAGTCCAGATCACCAAGGAAAACACCACGGTCATTGATGGCGCCGGCAGCAAGTCGGACATCGAAGCGCGAGTCACCAGCATTCGTAAGCAAGCCGACGATGCGACCTCGGACTACGATCGCGAGAAGCTGCAGGAGCGAGTAGCAAAGCTGGCCGGTGGCGTTGCCGTAATAAAGGTTGGTGCGGCAACCGAAATCGAGATGAAAGAGAAGAAGGCCCGCGTGGAAGACGCCCTGCATTCCACTCGCGCCGCAGTGGAGGAAGGCGTGGTGCCGGGTGGCGGCGTTGCATTGCTGCGCACGCGCGATGCAGTTCGAAAGATCAAGGCCGCGAATGATGACCAGGCTGTGGGCATAAGGATACTTCTGCGCGCCATTGAAGAGCCACTGCGCCAGATTGTGCGCAATGCGGGCGAAGAACCCGCCGTTATCCTCAATCGCGTTGCAGAGGAGTCAGGGGCATTCGGCTACAACGCCGCAAGCGGCGAGTTTGGCGACATGCTGAGCATGGGTATCCTCGACCCGACCAAGGTGACGCGGTCGGCACTGCAAAATGCTGCATCGGTCTCTGGGCTGTTGCTGACGACCGAGGCAATGGTTGCAGAATTGCCGAAGGAAGAGGAGAAAATGCCTGCCATGCCGGGTGGCATGGATGGCATGATGTAATCCGCCGGCAACCTGCAATTGCAAAACAAGACCCTCGCCGCGTCCGCGGCGGGGGTTTTTCGTTTTATGAAGCGTGTGCCGGGCGAGGCAGGGAGCCTGCTGTTATCATCGTGAAAAATTCCCGGGGGGTATTTTGGCCGAGCAAGAGAATTCCACATCAGAAAAAGCAGTGGGCGGGGAGATCACGCAGCTGTGCTCGGTTCTGGACCTCTGCGAGTATCCCGTATATTGCGTAAGCCCCGAAGGCCGTATTGTCGGTACTAACCTGAGCGCAGCTAACGTGCTGAGCCGCCCGCGCGAAAAGCTCATTGGCCGGCACGTGAGAAACGTCGATCCTCGGGTTGCAGACTGGCCGGCATTTTTTTCCACATTGCAGAAAAAAAATTCTATGCGGCTTGATCCGGTATTCGAAGGCACAGATCCGAGGATAAGCTCGCGCGTGTTGTTTGGGCGGCTGTGGCAGTCTGAAGGGGGTCAGCTGGCAGTCATCGCGCTGCGGGATATTCGCAGAGAGAGCGAGCAAGAGGATGCGATGGTAAGCCGCGATGCCATTTTGCAAACCATCAGCACTGCGGCAGCGCGCTATCTCGCGGACGATGACTGGGACGACAGCTGCAACCAGCTTTTGAGAGACCTGGGCGAGGCTACCGGCGTCAGTCGCGTCTACATATTTGAGGCGCATTATGACAGCGAGGAGTCGCTGCTTTTCAGCCAGCGCTTCGAGTGGGTGGCGCCTGAAATAGAACCCCAGATTGACAACGAGGAACTGCAGGATCTCCCAATGGAGCAGGCAGGTTACGGTCGCTGGCTGAAACTGCTGAGCCGCGGTCGTCTCGTTGCGGGCCAGGTCAGGGACTTTCCCGCGTCGGAGCGCGATCTGCTTGAGTCCCAGTCTATTGCTGCGATAGCGGTGGTGCCGATTTTTACCGGCAGCAAGTGGTGGGGTTGCATGGGATTCGATGAGTGCAGCGGTCCGCGGGACTGGGGGGTTGCCGAGACCGAGGCGCTAAGAACAGTTGCCAGCCTGTTTGGACTGGCCATCGAGAGGCGCGAAGCGGCGATAGCCGGGCGCGCCAAGCGCGACAACATCGCACATGAGGCACGCCTTGTCGCCATGGGTGAAATGGCGTCCAGCGTCGCGCACGAGATCAACCAACCGCTGGCCGCCATTAGCAACTACTGTGAAACCGGCATCTCAGAGTTATTCGCGGACGCACGCGATGACGAAATTCTGGAGCGTGCCCTTCGTGGTGCGGCCGCGCAGGCGCAGCGGGCAGGCGAGATAATTCGCAGGCTACGCGAGTTTGTTCGCAAGGGCGACACAACCCGGACCGTCGTAGACCTGAAGCAGCTGATCGAGGAAACGGTAGGGCTGGTGGCGCACGATGCGCGCGCCCGCAAAATCCGCATTGCAGACGAGTGCGCCGAACGTTTACCGGCTATCGAAGTCTGTCGAATCCAGATTCAGCAGGTGCTGTTTAACTTGTTGCGCAACGCGATTGAAGCAATCGAAGACAACGAGCACTCCGATGAGCGTCTGATTACCATACGTGCAGCCAGCCCGGGTGCGCATAGCGTCGAAATCAGCGTGGCCGATACCGGGCCAGGCCTGAAGCCTGACTCAGCAGCATCGATTTTTGAGCCTTTCGAAACCAGCAAGCCCTATGGAATGGGTCTGGGGTTGTCGATCAGCCGTTCAATTCTCGAAGCTCATGGAGGCTCGCTAAGCGCGGTTAAAAATACGGGCAGCGGCGCATGTTTCGAAATCAGACTTCCGCTGGCAGAGGGCACTGCGGATGCCTGATACTCGCTTTGTTTGCGTAGTCGATGATGATCGCGCCGTGCGCGATTCAATGCTGATGATGCTGAACACCGCCGGTTATCCCGTAAAGGCGTTTGCGACGGCGGAAGAGTTTCTCGAAGAGTATGTGCCAGAAGAAACGGCATGCCTGATTCTGGATATACGCATGCCGGGGAAGAGCGGGCTGGAGCTGCAGGAGCATTTGAATTCTGTCAAATCGAAAGTGCCCGTCGTGTTTGTTTCCGGGCACGGAGATGTTCCCGTTTCAGTACGCGCCATCAAGGGCGGTGCACTGGATTTTCTTGAGAAGCCATTTTCGCGTGAGACGCTGCTTCGGCGTGTGCAGGAAGCGTTGGAGATTTCTCATCGCCGTCGGGCGAGTGAGCAGGAGCGCAAGAAGCTGTTGCAGCGCTTTGACCGCCTGACGCCACGGGAGCGCGAGGTGCTTTTGCACGTGGTTGCGGGTCGTCAGAATAAGGAAATCGCCAGGCTTCTCGAAATCAGCTATCGCACCGTAGAGCTGCATCGAACACGAATGATGGAGAAGATGTCAGCGCAATCACTGCCGGAGCTGGTGGCCATGGCGGTTCGCTGTGGTGTTCACGAAATAGGCGCGCCCCCAAACAGTTGATTTTTATGTTGTTTGCTTTTGTAGACGATCAGGTACGTGCCAACACGTATGGTGGCCGGCGTTACTTGCCGCCATTATCAAAAGCGCCCGTCACAGGGACGTGGCGGCACCCCCCGTATGCCAGGGAAAGGCGTTTCTGATCTTATTTGGCCGGGCCTTCGGGTCCGGCCTGTTTTTTAGGCGGGTGCGGCCAGCCGCATCAGTTGACCACAGATCCATGCGGCATAGGTGCCAATCGCGTATCCGAGGACCGCGAGAAGCACGCCAACCGGTGCCAGCGAGGGGTGAAAGGCGCTGGCAACCACGGGCGCCGAAGCGGCGCCACCCACGTTAGCCTGACTGCCCACTGCAAGGTAAAAGACCGGCGCGCGAAGCAGTCTTGCCATTAATAAAAGTGCCGCGGCGTGGATGCCGATCCAGATTCCGCCAACCAGAAACAGGCCGGGATTGTCGAAGATCGCCATAACGTCCATTTTCATTCCGATGGTTGCAATGAGGACGTAGAGGAACCCGGAGCCAACGGTGGATGCGCCCGCACCCTCCAGTTGCCGCGCGCGCGTGAAAGAAAGCACAAGACCGCCGGTGGTCGAAATAACCACAATCCAGAAGAATTCGCTGGTGAGGCTGAGCCTTTCAAGGACCGGCGCTGCATCTCTTATCCACGGCACGATGGCACCTGCCAGCGCGTGTGCCAGGCCAGTTATGCCGAATGCCAGCGCGCACATTTTGATGAGGTCAGGAAAATCGAGGAGCTTCGCGTGTTCATCATGAAAAGCTTCGACCCGCCGTTTGAGATCCTCGATGGCGCGCGTATCCGCGCGCATCCAGGCGTCGATTCGCGCGGCCTGTCCGGCAGCGAGCAGGAGCAGAGCCAGCCAGATGTTCGCCCAGATCACATCAACCGCAACCATTTGAGAAAACAAAGCGTCGCTGACATCAAAAACTTCCTTCATCGCTGCCTGATTGGCACCGCCCCCGATCCATGAGCCGGCAACGGTGGTCAATCCTCTCCACACCGCATCGGGTCCGCTACCACCAACAATTTCAGGGCTGATGGCGCTGACCGCCAGGATAGCGAGGGGCCCGCCGATGAGAATGCCAACGGTCCCGGTGAGGAACATCACTATCGCTTTGTAGCCGAGTTTGAGCACAGAGGGCAGGTCAATACTGAGGGTGAGAAGCACCAGGCAGGCCGGCAAAAGATAGCGGGACGCGACGAAGTAGAGCTTGGAGTTCTCCGCGTCGATGAGGTTAAAGCTGTTGTAAAGAGAGGGGATGAAATAGCAAAGCAGCAGGGCTGGGACGAACTTGCAGAATTTCTGCACAGCCGGTCGATTGCTGCTGTAAATCGTAAAAACGGCCCCGAGAGTGAGCATGAGCAGGCCCAGCAGCACGGCATCGTTGGTTATTACTGGATTTTCCGGGACCAAGACTCGCTCCACGCGGCGGCAAGGTCGCCTAACATACCGGAAACGGCTAATGGAAACCTGCGTGGCCGAAACCTGTACAGGCATACATAATATTGTATATATTCACAGTATCATGCTCTCCGGTAACAAGGCCGCCGCTGACTATCTGGCACCGCTGAATGCGAATCAGCGGCTTGCGGCCTCCTGTGGCGTCGAGCCCGACTCGCCGTCGGCAGCAGGTCCCATCCTGATTATTGCGGGAGCGGGCACCGGCAAAACCAACACGCTCGCCTACCGGGTCGCCCACCTGCTGGCCTGCGGCGTTCACCCTGACCGCATACTGCTGCTCACGTTTTCAAGGCGCGCTGCCCGGGAGATGACTCGCCGGGCGGTCCGGATTGCCGCAACCGTTGTGCCCGGCAATCACAGGCTCAGCTGGAGTGGCACCTTTCACTCCATAGCCAATCGGCTTCTCAGGCAGTACGCCCGCCGCATTGGGCTGCACGCGGATTTCACGGTGATGGATCGATCAGACTCCGCCGATCTCATGGACATGATTCGGCAGGATCTCCGGTTGGCGAGGGGGCGGCGTCGCTTCCCCAAAAAAAACTGTTGCTCTGATATCTATTCAAGAACCGTTAATACGCGGGGCGAGCTCGAGGACGTTCTGGAAAAGAGTTTTCCCTGGTGTGCTGAATGGTCAGCCGAGCTGCGCAGCTTGTTTCGCGGATATGTGGCGGCCAAGCAGTCCGCCAACGTTCTCGACTATGACGACCTGCTGCTTTGCTGGCGACTATTGATGAACGACGCGGCGCTTGCCGGCTCGATCAGCGAGCGCTTCGATCACATCCTTGTTGACGAGTACCAGGATACCAATCGGCTGCAGGCAGAGATTCTTCTGCGTATCCGGCCTGACGGTTCAGGCCTTACAGTCGTTGGTGACGATGCCCAGTCCATCTATTCTTTTCGTGCGGCCAGCGTCGAAAACATTCTGGCGTTTCCGGCGCAGTTCGACCCGCCCGCCACGGTCGTTTCACTGGAGGAAAACTATCGTTCGGTTCAGCCGGTGCTCGATACCGCGAACGCGCTGATGGCGTCCGGCAGTCGGCAATACGACAAAAAACTGAGAGCGGTGCGCAGCGGTGGCGCCCGGCCGCGCTATGCCACCGTTGCCGATGACGAGGCACAGGCCGACTATGTTATGAGCGCCGTGATCGAGGCCCGCGAAAGGGGCCAGCTGCTGCGGCAACAAGCCGTCTTGTTCCGCAGCGCACATCACAGCGACCGGCTTGAGCTTGAGCTGATGCGCGCCAACATTCCATACGTGAAATATGGTGGGCTCAAGTTCCTCGAAGCCGCGCACGTCAAGGATCTGCTGGCGCTGCTTCGGTGGGCCGAGAATCCGCGCGACCGAATGGCAATGTTTCGTGTTGTGCAGCTCATAAGTGGCTGTGGGCCGCGCACCGCCGCAAGAGCCCATGAGTTTCTCGGTGCAGCCCATTGGCAAGTTGATGCGCTTTCGCAGTTCAGAGCGCCGGCGGGCGCCCGCGACGAATGGTTTGCGCTGGCGGCTCTCATGTTCCAGCTTGCTGCAAAAGCGGACAGCTGGCCAGAGAGCATGGATCTGGCGGCCAGCTGGTACCGACCACAGATAGAGGTTCTGTATGACTCTGCTCAGGCTCGCGCGGGCGACATCGATCAGCTACAGCAAATTGCCGGTCAGTTCGCCAGCCGGGAGCGGTTTCTGACCGAGCTTACCCTCGATCCACCGGCTGCTGCCGGCGACCTGGCGGGTTCGCCGCTGCTTGATGACGACTACCTGGTGCTGTCGACGGTGCACTCAGCGAAAGGCCAGGAATGGGACTCGGTTTTCGTGCTGAACGTAGCTGATGGAAATTTCCCGTCAGAGTTCGCCACCGGTGATGCCGAGCTTATCGAAGAGGAGCGCCGCCTGCTGTATGTCGCAATGACAAGGGCGAAAAAAGATCTGCATCTTTTGGCACCGCTACGATATTACGTACCGCAGCAGGCGCGTCACGGTGATGGCCACGTCTACGGTGCTCGCAGCCGCTTTATGGACGATGCAGTTCTGGCCTGCTGTGAGCGCCTTAGCTGGCCGGTCGCGGGCGAGCAAAGCGAGCAAGCAACTTCAGGTGACAAGGTGCTGGACGTTGGCAGCAAGCTCACCGAAATGTGGTAGGTAACTGCTTGCGCCGCTGCGGTGGTTATGACACCGTATGCGCATCCCCGACGGGGCATTTGAGCGGTCACTATTTTGCCTGAACGCGCTTCTTCATTATTGAGCCAACTCGCACCGCCACTGCTGCTGTTTACGCTGGTGCTGGTTGTCAACGCTTATTCGGACAGGTTTGTCGAACCGCTTGCAGCCGAGCTGGGCGTTAACTCGGCGAAAGTCCTGGTTTATTTTCTTCGCTCGCTGATCTGGCTGTCGGGTGCGTGGCTGACGACCCGGCTGATTAACAGCCTGTTGCTCAACCCGATCATGGGCGGGCGTGGCGGTTCCCCGGCACCGCGAATTCTGGCCAACAGCGTTGGCGCCATCGTCTTTGTGCTGACCGTTTTTGGTATGGTCCGCTACGTCTTTGATCGCCCGGTAACGGGACTCATTGCGACGTCCGGCGTTGTGACGATCATCATTGGTTTTGCTATCAGGGAAATGATCGCCGATTTTTTCTCTGGCATCGCCATGAACACCGAGCGTCCCTATCGAATCGGGGACTATCTGGAGCTTGAGCCCGGGCTCGTCGGGCGCGTGACCGAGCTCAACTGGCGCTCAACGCGACTGGTCACCCAATCAAACAAAGTTGTGATCATCCCCAATAGCAATCTGGCCAGCCGCCAGTTCATCAACTACAGCTTGCCAACGTCTCAGTATCGCGAGTCAATGGAATTGATTCTGAATTTCACAACCGATCCGCGGCGCGCAGAGAACATTTTGCTGGCGGCAATGCTGGCGAGCAAGGGCCTGGTTGAGCATGCACCGCATTCGGTGAAGATTAAAAGTTTTGGAGAGCGAGGCGTCTGCTATGAGCTGCGCTTTTTTCTGCACGGCTACGCTGATCGCGCCAATGCTATTGATGTGGTGGCGCGCAATGTCCTGCACCATCTGCAACAGGCGGGGATCCCGATTCCATACGGCCAGCAGGAAATCTTCTTAACGCGCGAGCGACCGAGGCGCAGGGAAGTGCGCCTCAGCGCACGTCGTCTGCTTGCCCGGATACCGTGGCTTGATGCGCTGAATGAAGGTGAACTCGACGCTCTCGCGGCAGACACGATAGAAAGGGAGTTCAAGCCGGGAGAAGTCATTGTAACGGAGGGCGAGCCGGGCAATTCCCTGTTTGTTCTTGTAGAAGGCACCCTCGAGGCATCGACAAATTCTAATAACCAGCGCGAGGAAAGAATCGGGACCATCAAACCCGGTCAGGCACTCGGGGAAATGTCGTTTCTCACCGGCGAGCCGCGGGGCGCAACGGTAAGAGCTCTCACAGACGCGTATGTTCTGCAGCTTCAACGCGAAGCATTCGAACCTATCGTTCGCGCTCGTCCTGAAATTGCCGAGCAGCTTGGCAAGATAATGGCCAAGCGCGTGATGAAGACCCAGGCCGCGATGGAGTCGGCGCACAGCTCTGACGCAGACGACTTCATGAGCAGGGCTGGACAGATCGCGCGATCCATAAGCAGTCTCTTCGGCCTTTAACCATCCCTGTTGATCTGACGCTGCGTCCTGATGACCCGGAGGTAGCAGGGTAATTGCGGACATAAAAAAGCCCGGCGTTTTACCGCCGGGCCTTTATTCTTAAGAGAAGCTGCGATCAGTCCAGAATGCGCAACTCTACACGGCGGTTCATCTTCCGTCCGTCTTTCGTGCCGTTGTCTGCGATCGGCTTGGATTCTCCATAACCCTTCGCGTTCAGACGACCCGCGTCTACGCCCTTGGTCACGAGGAAGCGCATTACGCTTTCGGCGCGACGCTGCGAGAGGCTCTGGTTGTAACCAGCGTCACCCGTTGAGTCAGTGTGACCGGCTACCTCGACCTTAATGTCGGAGTGCTTCTTAAGCGTTGCTGCAGCATCGTCAAGAACACGAATTGAACCTTCCGTCAGGCGTGCTGAATTAAGCTCGAAGTTGACACCAGGCAGCTTGATGACGTCTTTGATCACGCAGCCGTTGACATCAACTCGAACGCCAGCCTTGGTGTTCGGGCATTTGTCTTTGCTGTTGGCTACGCCGTCGCCGTCGCTGTCAAGTTCACAGCCGCGTGCGTCGACCTTGGTGCCAGCAGGTGTTCCGGGGCAGCGATCACGGCCATCGGCTACACCGTCGCCGTCGCTGTCACGCTCACAGCCCATGCTGTCAACGCGGGACCCGCGTGGGGTGCCCGGGCACTTGTCCATATCATCAGGCACGCCGTCGCCATCGCTGTCCGCAGGGGCCGGAGGCGGAGGCGGAGGCGCTGCGGCGCCGATAGGGGCCTGCACGCCGATGTTGAATATGACGTCGTTGAGCGTCGGGCTGCCCAGGTCGCTGCGATAGCGGACTTCCGAGCGCAGCCGCACGTCAGAGTTTTGGCTGAGCTGTGTCAGTACGCCGATGCCGAACGAGGTCATGAGATTGCCGGTGTCGAGATCCTTGCCAAGCTCGCGCTGAGTCTTGAGATAGCCCGCGCCAAACAATGCGTAAGGGGTAAAACGGCCGTCCAGCTTCATTGCGCGCAGGAAGTCGATTTCCAATCCCCACTGATCATTGGGGTCAAATCCGTCCATGGTCATGCCCGAGCCTGTCAGTTCGAGTGTCCAACCATCGGAGATAGCCTTGCCAAATGCCACGTAGGCGCCTGCAGGGCCGTCATCCACATTGCGCTTGGTGCTGCCGTCGATGCCAGAAATCATCGGCGCGACGTACCAGCGGTCATCATCGGCCGCCTGCGCGATACCGGCAAAAGCAACACCGGCCAGTAGCAGACCAGCAACAAAATTCTTTTTCATGTCCTCAGTTCCCGTAATAATAAAAAAATCGAAATCAGGCTTTAAAGCCGCGAACTCCGGCTCGCTTGCCGCCGCGCAGTTCGAGGCAATTCCCTCACCTTTTGCGCCGCAACAATCGTTAGCCGGCGAAAAGTAAGGGTTTTAGAGGCCTTTGTCAAGGACAGGTCGGAAAAAAGAGGCCTCGAAGCCACCGCCTGACCTGACCCGCCAGGCCGGGCATGTGCTGATTCGAATCCCCTCAGACAGAGGCTTTGTCTGCTTGTGTAAAATGTTGCCACGAGGGCGGCCTGCGCTCCTGCAGTCGTCGCCGCGAATCACGGCCAGCCAGAGGTTCCATGCTTACCCCAGATACCGTTACTTTCGGCGTCACCGGCCTCGCAACAGTACTCGCCGTTTTGCTGGCTTTTCGCTCCTGCCAGCGGCGCAAGGTGCAGCTTGGCGATGAGCCCACCCTGCCGCGCTATATTACTTCTCGCGCAAGATACTGGGTTGGCATAGGACTCTACTGTCTCCTGGCTGGCGGCTTATTTCTGCTGCTGGTGTGGCAGTGGGTGCCGGTGCAGCCCCTGATTTCGCTGCTGATGACCAGCGTCGCCGACGGCGATCTGGCCGGGTTTTTTGCGAGACTCGAAGGACGCACGGTCCTGCCGCTGATATTCGGTGGGATTTATCTGCTGCTCCTGCGACTGGAAAGCAGGTTTAATCCTCTGCTGTTACTGCGAGACGCCCTTTATGACTTGTTCGCTCAGCCAAGGCAGGTGCAAGAGGTTTACCAGGTCCTCAGGAACAGCCGGCTGGCAGATATCGACGCCGGAATCAAAAGCGATATTGTCGGGCGGCTCTGGGTGCCAAGCATTGATGATGGCGACTTTGACAAGGCGAGCGATACCGTCGAATACCGCTGGGCATACAGCTGTGTGCTGTTCGATAAGATCCGGTCCTACGCGGATGATTCTTCGTTTCAGCGGTTTTTCACCGAGCCTTCCTTGAAATGGGGTGATATCTGTCTGAGCTTCCAGGCCAGCTCAGAGCGCGTAGCTTCGTGGCGCAATGGGGCCCCTCACTACACGAAGACCGTGCGGCTGATCGCAGATCTCGACAAACTCGGTGGTCTGCTGGCTCGACTGCTGGCGTGCATTGTGGTTTTCGGGAGCGCCAGCGAAGAAGAGCTGTGGCGGACGGTAAACCGACTTGGCGGGCGAGTGCGCCGGGCACGCCTTAAGCATACCTACAAGTATTTCCTTACATTTACTGCCGCGGTAGTCGGGGGCGTTCTGATTGGCCGCGAAGTCGCGGTGCTGTTTCACAACGTGATTTTTCCGGACCAGACCTTGCGGCATTTCAGTTTCGATACCTTCCGCTGGGTTCTCTATGCCGTTGCTATTTACATCGTGCCGATTCTGATTGTGTTCGCCGGGCGCGTTGCCGCCGATCGTTTCATAAGCCCTGCCGAGCAGCGCTATTACGGGTTTTACACACTGGCAATTGTTGCCGGGTTTCTGGTCAGTACTTCGGTGTCAGCCCTGATCCTCGGCTTGTCCCGGGAACCGGAAGCATTTACGTTTTTTTCAGCGTTCGCGGATTCAATGCGATGGGGTATATTGCCGGCACTGATGGCAGGCTTCGTTGCCTACCAGATGGACGCCCAGGTCTCGGATGAAGAACCAAAGTCGCGCATGTTTCTGGGCGCGCTTGCGAGATTTTTCGTCTGGGCCGTAATTGCCGTGGTCATTGCCCTTTACGCGACTGACGAGCTGGGGCCGGTTGATGCGCAGCTGCGTTTTACGATCGTGGTCACAACCTTATTCGTGGCCGGCGCGCTGGCTGCAGTGGCGCGTTTCAAAACCGTCTATCTGGGCACCGCCGACGGCTAGGGCGAAGCTCAGATATCGCTGCTCTGGTCTATCAGGCCTTTTTCGTCAAGAACCAGCAAGATATGCTCGGCTGCGCGCAGCCGGTCAAGCTTTTGCTTGTCAACCTGGAACCACTCGGCAATATCAGCGTCACTGACTTCGGGCTGCTTCCGGCGCCGATTCTTGTCATGGAAACGAAAGTAGTTGCTCGTAGACCAGCCGCCAACCGCCAGGACAATCAGAACAATTGCCGCAAGGTACCACCCCGACAGTTCGATAAACGCATCAAAGCCGCCGTCGACCACCATCTCTTGGTAAAAAAGATCAATGCCGACGAACCACGCGATCAGGCTGATGACCGGCAGCCAGAGGTAGGCGTAAATCGCCCACATGATCAGCGTCAGCAGCTGGTCGCCGGCGCGGCGGTGCCGATGCCTGAGTCCCGGCGCATTGATGAAAATCTCGGATTCGCGGCGATTGCTCATGATGGTGGCCTCAGTCCGCGATCCGGGCTTGTCCAGATGGCCCGACGGCCGCGCAGCCTGAACATAGCGCGAGGGAATGCCACGATTGTCGTTGCTGCCTGAATCACCCAGTAGATCATCGGGTACCAGATCATCCAGTAGTAGAAGCGCCCGAGCCGGGGTTCGTAGCGACCGTCCATGGTGAGGCTGACAGCGAACTGCAGCAGGCAGGTAAATCCGAGGATGACGCCGGCCCAGCCTGGAATAACCGTGGGCACCTGCATGGTTTCAGGCAGAGGCAGAAATTTACCGGCAATCCAAAGCAGGAGTATCGCGCCCATCACGTGGGCCCAGAATGTGGACAACATCAGTTCGAAGCTGACGAGCCACATGCGTCGCGAGCGCCATTTAAAAAGCAATCGCCAATAGCGACGCAGGACTTCCAGTCCACCCTGTGACCAGCGTAGTCTCTGGCGCCAGAGACCAATGAGCTTTTCGGGCATCAGGATCCAGCACACGGCACGCGGCTCGTAGCGAATATCCCAGTGATTCAGCTGTAGCCGCCAGCTGACATCAATGTCCTCCGTTACCATGTCGAGGTTCCAGTAACCCACGTGATGCAGCGCCGTTTTTCGAAAGGCGCTGACAACGCCAGAGACAGTAAACACGCGCCCGTAGATTCTCTGTGCGCGTTTTATCAGGCCGATGATGGATGAAAATTCGCAGACCTGGATTTTGCCAAGCAGCGTGGTGCGATTGCGTACCCGCGGGTTGCCGGTTACCGCACCGACGCGCGGTCCGCTGACGAAGTGCCGCATTAGCCACAGCGTTGCGTTGGGGTGCAGCAGCGCGTCGCCATCGAGACAGACAAGAAACTCATGACGCGCCGTCAGGGCGCCCATGCGCAGCCCCATTCCTTTGCCCTGATTTGCCGCAAAGTGAATTACACGCACGTTTTCGCAGTTTTGCTGAATGTCGTCGAGGACGGCTCCCGTATCGTCGCTGCTGCAGTCGTTGATCGCGATGATCTCGAACTCAGGGTAGTTCTGCCGCAGAAGCGAGTCGATGGTTTCGCGACAATTATCGCCTTCATTGTGACAGGGCACTATGAAAGAAACGGGTGGCTGATCCTTCAGCCTGGGCATCTGCTCATAGCTAAAGCGGTCTTTTCTTTCCCAGTGAAAGTAATAGACAAGCGCGGCGATGATCCACAGGTAGCCCATGAATAGCGGATAGTAGTAGGCAAAGTCGAAGATCGCTGATGTGTGGCCGAAGTCCATACTCAGCGCCTCCGGTGCGTGTAATCGGCCAGGGAGGCGCCCTCGCGCAAAGGCTCGAGGGCTGGCTTGCCGGCTATGAAATCGTCGGGATACCAGGCGAAGTGCCTGATACCGAGGCTCTGGAGGCGGCGCATGTGCCTGGCAATTTCAGTGGCATGGATCTCGTGGCCATTTCGCCAGTCAACGGTTTGAAACTCGAAAATGACTTTCTGCGGTCCGCGCGGCAATTCGGTAACCTTCACTGCGAGGGTCCGCAGAAACGCTTCCGCATCATCGCGATTCTCCAGGTACGGCATGGCCATGAGCGCGACGTAATCGTAAGTTTCAATGGCTGTGGCGATAGATTGCGCCAGCCATGATTCGCTTTCAGGTTTAAGCACCGTGTCGGCAAACAGGTTGCGTGCGGTCTTTATCTCAGGGTGCCAGCGACGAACATGGTTGGCGAGTTTGCCGGTGAATTCCGTGAGAGCTTGCTGCTTGTGCCGGGACCATTGCCTGAGCGCGTCGGGATCCTCCCGCAGCTGTCTGAAGGAGTAGCTATTGCCAAACAGCGCCTGCAGTTCGCGCTGGCCTGGTGCGCTGGCATCCTCGAATTCGTTGAGCCGCCCGTCGTCATGGAAAAGAATGCCGTCGAAATCGGCATGGATAGCGAGATCTTCGTAGAGATCAAGAACGAGTTTCCGGTTGTCGGCGTCAAACGGACTCAGCCGTGGCTCACTTTTGGGATCCGCGCGCACGCCGGCGTGGGTTGATTCGAGCACATATCGATCCTGGCCAGGGTCAGGCAATTCAAAGGCCAGGATGGGCATCCAGGCATAGACCAGCACGTCGGCACGGGTTTTGAGTTGCCATGCAACGCGACTGAAAAGGTCAGCGCGCACCGGCATGTGCCGATTCGGAAAATACACCGAAGCAGCGGCCCCGTTGGCGTCCGGGTCAGCAAAGGCCTGCAGGAACACGTGGCTGATTTCGAGCGCACGTATGCGATTCAGCAGCAGGCTGAGATTGACCTCCTGCTGTGCAGGATCCGGATCATACAGATAGTCAAGATCGACGTGCGCGGCGCGCACTATCGACGGCCTTTCCGGAAGCAGGAGAGACGCTGCGAGGTTTGCCGCCGTTGGGTTGGCCAGGATCAGATGGCGCGGGATCAGGGCTAACTCCTGCAAATTGCCGCGGCCAGTTTCGAGGGTGAGGTTTATGTCCAGACCGAGCTCGCGGGCAACGCCAACGCTGTCGACAGAAAACTTTCCGTAGGGCCAGGTCATGACCTGTGGTCTGAAACCCAGCTCGCGCTCGAGAATCCTGATGCTATTGCCCAGATCTTCCCGCAGCCGGCGCAGATAGGCCTGATTGTCTTCGTATTGGCCGTCCGAGAATCGGCGAGCGACGGCGGCCGGCAGCTCGTTGCCCTGGGGGTTGGCATGCACTCCTTTGTGCAGGTCGTGGCTGTGGGATGCGAATTCGGCGAGTCCTGAGGACTGCATTTCGCGCACCTGTTCCCAGCTGAGAAAATCCTCGCGTGTCTTTGGCTCATTGCCATACTGAATACGCGCACCGGCTGGCTGCGACATCCAGTTTGTCACCAGGCTGAAAACCGCCGGGTAATTGAAAGCCTTGAGAAGCGGAAAGACCCTGGTGTAGTGGCTGCGATAACCGTCATCAAATGTGAGTAGAACGGCTTTCTCGGGGAGCGGCGTGCCGCCTGCTCGCGCCGCAAGAATGGCCGCGATGCTGACTGGCTTGTAGCCATGATCGTTTAGCCAGCGAAAATGCGCGGCAAGATTTTCGGTTGCAACCGCGTACTGATCCGGGTCGTAATCCGCGACCACATCGTCTCGCACGTCATGGTAGGACACGGCGATAAATTCCGTGGCCGCCTGCGCCGGGCTTATGGTGACGAGGGCCAACAGCAAAACCAGAAGTTTGATTGCGCGCGACATCAGAATCGCCCCCTGATTCCGCCCTGGTAAAAGGTGCCATATTCGAGTCCACCGTCGTACAGGGCGCGCGCACGTCGCACGCCAAAGAAAAACTCGAGCGCGTGTGACAATTGAACTACCTGGCGAAGCTCGATGCTGCCGACATTGCCGGCGGCGAAGCCGCTTTGGCTGTAGCGGCCTGCGTTAAGAATAATCTGCTGGTCGAAGTTTCTTTCGTAGCGACGAAACATTCGCCAGCGCAGGTCGCCGCCAAGATTGAAGGCGCGGTCAGATGAGGGGCTGAAGTAGGCGGCGTCCGTGAGGTCGTTTCGCGATGTGAAGAATTCGGCGGCAAGATCGAATTTGACGCGAGGGGCGTTGACCAGTCGCTGGCGCGCCTCAAGCAAAAGGGCCTTGCGCACATTGCCGTCGGAAAAGTCCATCGCTTCGAGCGCCGCCCGAACCTGACGAAGCTCGCTATATCTGAAACTCCCGGCCAGCCTCAGTCGATCAGCGTCTATGCCGTTCCGATAGGCCCGCAGAGGCAGGGCATGAGACTCGGTTTCAAACAGGCCGTCGAGACGCCAGCGGTCGTCGATGTCCCAGCCATACGAGAAGGCAAAGCCGGTTCGCGACTCGCCGTCCAGGCTGCTGCTTGCCGCCGCTTCCAGCGTGTGACCAGGAAGGCGAAACTGGATGCCGAGCCCGGCGCTTTTTCTACGCGCGGTGCCTTCGGTGAACTCTGCTCGCGAGTCATGCAAATTAAGGAATGGTCGCCAGTTATATCCGAAGCCGCCGAGAGTCAGCCGTGCCTCGGCCAGGTGCTGGCGACTGCCAAACTGCTCTCCGCTGCTGGTGCCGCCGCCGGCATCCACGGAAACCTGGTTGCGGCGATAGACGTCATGGCGACGAATGAGACGCTTTACGCCGGCGTTGTCCGGTGCTTCGTTCCTGAGCTCGGCAAACAGGGGTTCGAACTCCCGGCCCATGTTGAGATCCAGCAGCGAATTTGCGAGGCCGACACGAGCACTCAGCAGATCGTCTTCGACGGTGTAGACCTGCCGGTATTCCGAGAGCGCGCGTCGTGGCCAGCCTCGCCAGCGATAGACGTTGCCCAGTTCCTGGCGAACGTCAGTGTTGTGCGGTGCCTCGGCAAGCATGTCCTGAAACAAGGACTGGGCAGTGGCAAGATCATCGGCGTATGCATGTGACAGCGCGCGTGTGATTTCTGCTTTGAGCCTTCGGGGGTTGGGTTTTACGACTCTTGAGCCGGGAACGGTAAGCCATATGTCCTGTGAGAAAACCAGGTCTTCGGCAAGTTCACGAGCTTGCGCGTGACGATCCAGCTCAACCAGCGCGAAAAAGCGATCGAGTTTCAAGTCGAAGTCTGCGGGCTGCTTGTCGAGAGCCATGTCATACAGTCGCAGCGCTTCCTCAGGCTCGCGCCGGGCGAGCTGCGAGCCGGCCACCGCACGCAGCGCGTAGGCAGGGAACGCATTGTCTGCGAGGTCGAGATCATCGTAGCTTTCCGCAACCTCGTCGTGACGGCCGCGTGCATGCAAAGCAGCAATGAGGTCAAAGCGGGTTGTTTTCCCCAGCTCGGTGTTGGCGGGGAATCGGCTCCGGTTTTGTTGTAACAGATCAAGCGCGCGGTCGAGATCGGCGAACCGGTGGCTTCCGCGCTGGATGGGTTCCGTGCCCCACCGAACCCAAAGTGCGGCCCTGTCGACGTAAAGCCCGTGGATGTCTTCGCGCTCGGCGACGCCCGGATGACCAGCAGCGAATTCCAGAGCCTGGTCAACCAGCAGGAGCGACCACAGCGCACGAAATTTGCCGCGCTGTGCCTCCGGGTTGTCGGCGTTGCGAAGCAGAATCCGGTCATAAGCCGACAAGGCCTGCAGATGATGGCCCGCCGCTGTGAGCAGGTAGGCATCCAGTAGCATGCCGTCCAGGGAGCGCTTGAAAGCCGGGGGCGAAGCGTCAAACAGGGCGCGTGCTTTGCTCGCTTCGCCAGCGTCCGCGTGGCTGAGTATGATTCCTGCATTGAGCGCTGCGTTAGCCGGTTCTTTCTTGAGGGCAATTTCATACCAGCCTATGGCGGCCTGAAAATTGGCACTTCTGCGAGCCGACCCCGCCACGGCCTCAAGCACGTAGACCGGCGGATCATGCGACTTAAGGCCGTCTGCAAGAGCCACCACGCGTCCATGGTCACCTTGCCAGCTAAGCACGCTCAACAGGTCGAACAGCACCTGTCGGTCTGCCGGCACGCGTCTGTGCAGTGCTTCGAGTACCCGCGCCGCGGGCTCGAGTTGGTTGGAACGCGCCATGGCCACCGCATTGTGTCTGCGCTGCTCGCTGGAAAGATCGAGCACGTAAGCACCCACACGCAGGCTGTTGCTGAGATCGAGTTGCAGCGGTGTATCGGATGCGCCGGATTCGGCTGCGTCAACGCTCGCGGTGGCGAGTACCGCGGCGATGAAAAGGGTTGCCAGCTTTGATTGCATACACAGCTATCAGTAGTCGCCGCGCGCTCGCGCGACGATGGATAAATTGAAGCTGTTATTGTAGCAGTGCGGGCAGGTGCGATCCGCAAAAACCCTAATTAATTCCGTGGTTTGTGACGCAGTTCACGATTTTTGTTACCGCTTCCTGTCGCCGGTGTCCCGTGGCGGCTGGCAAACCAAACAGAAGGGTCAGGCCTGCTCGGCCTGGCCGTCTTTGTCCGCGCCATCCTTAGTGATTTCCCTGAAGTGCGTGGTTCGATTGGCGCCAGTCCTTTTCGCCTCGAAGAGCGCATCACGAGCCCTCGAAATCAGCGTGCGGCTATTGGTGAGGTCCTGGACGACCGGAGACTCCTCGGTCATTGTTGCCACGCCCACGCTGACCGTCACGGGTCGCAGCGGCCACTCGCTCGACTCGATGGACTCTCTCAGCCGATCCGCCTTGATCATGGCTCCCTCACGGTCCGTCTGGGGCAATACAAATGCGAATTCGTCACCAGCAAAGCGTGCAACGTAATCGGTGCTCCGCGTGTCCTTCAGAATTTGCTCAGAGACCATCTTGATCAGTTCATCGCCCGCATGATGCCCGTACTCTGCGTTATAACCTTTGATGTCATCGATATTCGCAAAGATCAATGACAGCATGCTGTGATGACGCAGACCACGCTGAAATTCCCGTTCGAGGTGCTCGTTGAAAGCGCGGCGATTTTTCATGCCGGTCAGCTCGTCGGTTACCGTTGTTGCCGCCAGTCTTGCGTGCGCTACCTTGAGCTGGGTTTCCCTGTCGGACAGATCTTTGCGCGCTCTGATCAGGTCGCTGACGTTGCGAGCCATGGCAATAAAGCCGCTGACTTCGCCACCGGCATCGCGCTGCGGATGCAGGGACATGCGCACCGGGAAATGGCTGCCATCCCGTCGTACGCAGTTCCATTCCTGCTCATCCGGAATTCCCTGTTGCGCCCTGAAAACGAAAACCTTGAACCCCGGTTCGATGTTCTCTCCGAGCTCTTCGCTCAGCCGTCGCGCCCGGCGCGTAATTTCGCGCGGCTCAAACAGAATGGCAGGGGCAATCTTGCCGCGCAGCTCCTCGAGTTTGTAACCTAGCTGCAGCAGACCGCCAGCGCTGATGCTGCGAATTACGCCATGGGGGTCGAGCGCCATCACCAGGTAATCCCGGCTGTCGAGGACGGCGGCCTGCCAGGTGCGCTCGGTTGAGAGGTCGGGGTTTGTGCCGGTCGGTTGATTCATCCTTGGTTCCCAAAAATTTTACTCGAACTAAAGAACGTCGTTCCACATGGAGTTTATCGGCAGACCGGCGCATTGCCTTAAGTCATGGGATATCTTCGCCGCATCACCAGAAAGGCAGCCTGCCGTTGCATTCGATTGAACGGATATCTTTCGAGCATGATTTTGCATCAATTGAGCGGATGGCATAATCAGGGTATCCCCTAAATTTGAGTATTTGTGACTCAATGCTCACAATGTCTGCAACAAAATCGGCTGATGGCGGAAATGGTTGTTTCTTTTAGCCGACAGCTGCTTTTGCGACGATCCTCTCCCATGCGAAAATGCCCCGGCAGCTGCAATCAAGCATAGACCATATAGCAGAGAAAAAATGAGTCGTTTCAAAGGAATACCCATCGTGCCCAGTGGCAGCAAATTTCGCACAGAAGCGGGATTTTCAGCCATCAAGGACGGCATCAAGGTGGCTCGGGCCGCTGAACAGGTGCCGTTGGGCCGAAAGCCGTCCTGGCTGCGAGCGAAGATCGGAGGGGGTGCCCGGTACGAAGCGGTTCGCGAGAACGTGCGGAAACACAATCTCGCCACCGTCTGCGAAGAGGCGAAGTGCCCGAACATCGGGGAATGCTGGAGTCACGGCACGGCGACCATCATGCTAATGGGCGCCGTATGCACCCGCGCATGCCGCTTCTGCTCTGTAGATACGGGCAATCCGAGAGGGCTGCTGGATGCGGAGGAGCCGCGGCACACGGCCGAGTCGGTCAAGATTATGGGGTTGCGCTATATCGTTCTCACTTCTGTTAATCGGGACGATCTTGAGGACGGCGGGGCTGGCCACTACGCTGCCTGCGTCAGAGAGGTTAAACGCGTCAATCCGCAGACGAAGGTTGAGGCGCTTACGCCGGATTTCCAGGGCAAGATGGCCGACGTCGAGGCGGTGCTGGACTCGGGCGTAGACGTTTTCGCTCAGAATATTGAGACGGTTCGTCGTCTCACCCATCCTGTGCGGGATCCACGCGCCAGCTATGAGCAAACCCTCGACGTTCTGTCCCATGCCAAGGCTTACCGTCCGGATGTGCTTACGAAAACCAGTCTTATGCTCGGGCTCGGCGAAAAAAACGATGAAATCCTGGAGTCGCTGGACGATATTCGGGCAGCCGGCGTGGATATCGTTACCTTCGGCCAGTATCTCCGGCCAACGCTGAATCATCTGCCGGTGAGCCGTTACGTGACGCCGGCCGAGTTTGATACCTACAGAAACTGGGGGCTTCAGCGCGGCTTCCTCGAGGTAGTGGCAGGCCCGATGGTACGTTCGAGCTACAGGGCGGATCGCGTTTTCGAAGGCAACAACGTGGGCCTCAGCACGGGCACATGACGTCGAAACCGAAACTGCGGGTTGTCGCGCTTATTCTGTTGCCGCTGCTTGTTCTGGCAGCCTGTGCAACCTCTCCCACCGGCCGCCGACAGATTATCGTTCTGCCCGAGGAGCAGGTGGACAGCATGGGGCTGGCGGCGTTCGAAGAGTTGAAGCAGTCGACGCGGCAGCTGCGGGACCCCGCGCGGGTGGACTATGCGCGATGCGTTGCTGAAACAATACTTCGGTCAATGGATGACGAAGATCTGTCGCGTTGGGAAGTTGTGGTTTTCGATGACGAGCAGGTCAATGCTTTTGCCCTGCCCGGTGGTCGGATAGGCATTTACCGTGGCTTGCTTGACACAGCGGAGAACCAGCATCAGTTGGCAACCGTGGTTGGTCACGAGATTGCCCACGTCAGGGCTCGTCATGCCAACGAGCGGGTTTCTACAGGCATGCTGGCAGAGGGCGGCTTGCAGGTCGTACAAGTGCTTGCGGGCGACCCGAGTCCCCGCAAGAGTCAGCTATTTGCCGCGCTCGGGCTCGGCACCCAGGTAGGAATATTGCTGCCGTTTTCCCGCGCCCAGGAAAGCGAGGCAGATGCGCTGGGCCTTGAGTTTATGGCCCGGGCAGGCTTCGACCCCCGCGAGAGCATCCCGCTATGGGAGAACATGCAAAAGGGCAGCGGCAGCAAGCCGCCCGAATTTCTGTCGACCCACCCGGCAGGGGACACCCGGATACGAGCGCTTGGCGCCCAAATGCCAGGTGCGCTCGCGATTTACGAGCAGGCCCGCCGGTCGGGCAGACGTCCCGCCTGCGGCTGATCTTGCAGGATCATATTGTTTCGTCGGTAAACAGGACGAGTTCAATACGCCGGTTTGACGCTCTACCTTCGGCGGTCTCGTTATTGGCAATGGGTTTTGCTTCGCCGTAGCCCGTGGCGGAAATCTGGCCCGGATTCAAACGCATGCTGGCGAGCAAATACTGGCGTACGGCCCCGGCGCGATCCTGTGACAATTCGAGATTCTTCTGATCGCTGCCGAACGCGTCCGTGTGACCTTCGACCACCAGGCGAGCTCGGGGGAAGACCCTGATGGCACTCTCAACCTTGGCCAGCAGCGGGAAATTCGTCGCACTGATATCAGCCTCGCCCACGGCGAATTTAAGCCCGACGAGTCTCAGCGTGATCTTGCCTGATTCCCTGATGACCAGGGCTTCCTCGTCCTCGAACATGTCGCCGATCTGCGCATAGCGCCGGCGCACTTCTGCCTGGCGTGCGAGTTCTTCCTCGAGCGCTGAGCGCTCGCTGGCAACGCCTCCCAGGCGTTGCTCAAGGTCGCGAATTTCTACTTCCATCTGATCGATTTGCTGCCGGCTTTCCGCAAGTTCGTTGCGCAGGCTGGCGATTTCCTCCTGCCGTGACTGTATGAATGCCACCACGCCCGCGGCGACCGGGTCAGGCCCTTCGTGGAAGTTGCCTGCAAGATCTGCCTTCGCTGCGATTCGGCCCATGGCCTTTTCCCAAGCCAGCACAAGATCCTCCGTGCTGAGCCGATTTTCACGGATATCATTGATCTGTCTTGCCAGGTAAATGGCGTGGCGAGCCTCAATGTCCGCGGCTCGTGCGAGCGTTCGCGGCCGATCGGCATCGTATCGGTCTTCATCCAGCGCGGCGCTCGCCTGTGCCAGCAGTGCACGAGCACGGGCCAGCGAGCGCGGCGCATAGCGGTCTGCGCGCAGTGCGTCCGCCTGTTGCAGCTTCGCGCCCGTATCTGCGAGCAATGCCTTCTTGATGGCGGCAAGTTCTGCGTCCCGATAGCCGGTGGCGAGGCTCTGGTCGAATTGCCTGAGGTCTCTGTTGCGGCCTCGTTCGATGTCTTCTGCGAGCTCCAACAAATCTTCTTCCGTGGCGGCGAACATCTCGAATGCGCCGTCGCGCGCGCCGGAGGTCAGCGCATCATTACGCGCCTTCAGGGTATTGGGCAGTGCCGCAGCCATTTTGCTCGCGGCCTCGATCGCCTCTTTTAAATGACCCTCGGCACTTGCCAGGTCCTCCTGAATTCTCGCTATCGCCTGCCCTCTCTCAAATCTCTGTTCGGCATCCTGATACGCTTCAAGGGCGCGCTTGTGGCTGCGTGGCGCGAGCAACTCTGCACGGGATGCACGTGCGGCCTCAAGCAGAAGGTCAGCATCTGCAAACAGGCTTTCGCGAAGTTCAGCATCCGCGCCCGGCAGCGCCGATGGCATGAACAGAGCGCATATTGCTGCCGTGGTTATCAGAAAACGCTGCATGGGTCAGATCTCCCTGTTCCGGCCCTGGGGCCTGTTGAGAATCATGGCGCAAAGTCGGCCAAAACTGCAAAAAATCTCTCGATGTCTTCATCGTCAACGTGCAGATGCGGCGCAACCCGGATGCGTCGCCCGCGCACGCTGGCATAAACGCGCTCAGCTGCCAACGCGTCGAGCAGGCCCGAAGGGACCGAATCAGGATAGCTCAGCCCAAGCATGTGCGGGCTGCGCGCCGAGCTTGGCGTAGCGTCGAAACCGAGTGCGCCTGCGCGACTGGCAATAAGATCCGTAATCTCGCGAAGGGTCGAGGCGGTCTCGTCCGGTGTCCAGCTGGCGATCTGCCGGAGCCCTTCGAGGGCCATCGGCAACAAAATGAAGCTGCAATGCTGGCCGGCATCGAAGCGCCGTGCGCCGTCACGGTATGCGTCCTGGTAGCTTACCAGTGACGAAAAATCCTCGCTGCCATAACGGCCCATCCAGGTCTGTTCGATGGGCACGCCGTCCTGGCGCGCCGGGGAAACATACAGATAGGTGACACCGTAGGGACCGAGCAGCCATTTGTAGGCCGCAGCGACCATGAAATCGGGCTTAACTTCTGTGATGGAAAACGGCGCGGCCCCGAGTGACTGAGTGAGGTCCAGCACAAGGGCGCTGCCAACATCTCTGCAGCGCCTGCCCACGACCTCAAGATCAATCCGGCTGCCGTCAGTCCAGTGTACCTGCGGCAGCGCGGCGAGGGCCGTGCGCGCACTGATGTTGCTTAGGACTGCCGTCGTCCAGTCACAGTCCTTTGGCCGGGAAACAGTGCGGATGGTCGCACCGCATTCTGCAGCCAGTCTCTGCCACGGATATACATTGGACGGAAACTGCTCTTCGAGGAGAACAATCTCGTCGCCGGGCTTTAGTTCAATATTGGCGGCCGCAACGGCCATCGCGTAACTGACCGAGGGCACAATTGCGATGCTTTCTTCGCCGCTGCCTATCAGACCGGCAAAAACGCGCCTTATATGGTCTGCCGTCTCAAAAAAATCCGCGGACGTGAGCGACCAGGGCGCGCGACCGGTTTCGACTGCTGCACGACCCGCCTTGGTGACGCTGTGAAGGCGGGGCCCCATGTAGGCGCTGTTCAGGTAACAGATGTCCCTTGGGATGTCGAAGAGGTGTCGCTGTTTGCCGGGCATAGCCAACGTATTACGCAAATCATCGGGCGGCGTCCAGTCCGGTAGGCCGCGAGCGCAGGTGTATAGTCACTCGAAATGGACAAATTCAGCATGCCAGGCGATGAGGAGGTGCTGGCCCACTTAGGCCCGCGGCTGGGACCGGCCGCTGTGCGTAGCAGGCTTGACGCCGAGCGGGGTGAAGGCAGGCCCGTGGCTGGTCGCTCGAGCCCGTTTGCTTATATCGAAAAGTGGATTCTGGGTCCTTCGTTGTTGCGCGGCGCACTGAAATTGAGTGGTCTTTACGCCCGCGGCAGGGCCAACGCCCTCGACATCGGGGTTGTGCAAAACCGATTTGAATCAGGGCGGTTGCCGGTGGGCCTGCACGGTGTGCGGGTTCTGCAACTCAGCGACCTGCACATCGACGCCTCGAAGGAGTTCGAGGATTCGCTGGTGCAGACCGTGAGCGAGGTCGAAGGCTACGACCTTTGTGTTATTACCGGTGACCTGAGGTTCCATACCCACGGTGATGCGGGGCCAACCCTTGCCGCGATGCGGCGGCTTCGTTCGGCGTTGAAACGCCGGTGCCTGCTTGTACTTGGTAATCACGATTCGCTGCGCTGGGTTCCGGCGCTGGAGGGCGCCGGCTACGAAGTGCTCATCAACGAGGCAACCCACATAGAACGAGACGGAGAAAGACTCTGGATTGCCGGTGTCGATGACGCCGGATATTTTGGTGCTTGCGACCTTGCTGCTGCAGGCACAGGCGTGCCGGATGGCGCATGCCAGCTTCTTCTCAGCCATTCCCCGGAAATAGTGCATGACGCCAGGCTTGAGGGCTACGATTTCGTTTTGTGCGGCCATAGTCACGGCGGACAAATTAATCTGCCGGGCGGCTGGCCGCCGGTGACAAATTCAAGATGCGCCCGCCGATACTGCAAAGGCAGATGGCGAAAAGGTCAGGTCCAGGGCTACACGACACATGGTGCCGGAACATCGCTGCTCGATGTTCGTTTTAACTGTCCACCCGAGATTGCGGTTCATCACCTGCATCGCGTTGGCAGTTAAAAGAAGAGCGAGGCAGCCCGGCCTGGCCGCCGATGTCTTGTCGTGACTATATAGCTTTGAGCGATCGCGGATTCTCGTCATTGCCGCCACCAGGCTTGAAGCGAAGATGGCCAATAAAGTTTTCGGCATTTAGCTCCGGGCCGAGAAACTGTCCCTGCAGATAACGGCAACCGTTCTCCTTGAGCCAGTCGGCGAGAGCGGCGCTGGTCACACCCACGGCGCAGACTTCCAGCTGCAGCGAATGCGCCATCTTGATTATGGAAGAGACGAAAGTGCGCAGCCGCTCGTTGGTTGTGATGCCCTTTATAAATGAGGGGTCGAGTTTGATTCCCCTTGCCGGAACGCCGAGCAGGCTCGTTAGCGAGCCTGCGCCGGAACCAAAGTTGTCAATCCAGATCTCGAAGCCCGCGGCGTTCCACTCCCGAAGAACACTGGTTGCACCTTCAGCATTTTTCGCGAAGCGGTCTTCGCTGGCCTCTATCCGAAGATCCCGGGACCCGAGACCCCAGCGCGATAAAGCACCGGTGACGTAATCATGCAGGTCGGCTCGCATAAGCTGCTGCGACGAAATGTTTATTGAAACAAACAGCCCATCAAGGCCGCTCTCTCGCCACCCCGCGAGATCGGCGCACACTTTGTCCAGAGCCCATTGCCCGAGCCGCTCTATTTCGCCGCTCTTTTCTGCTACCTCGATGAACTCGGCCGCCTTGATAAGGCCCCGGCGCGGGTGCTGCCACCTGACCAGAGCCTCCGCCCCGATTACCCGGCCGCTCGCTGCGGCAACGATTGGCTGGTAATGCATGGTGAGGCCTTCGCTGCTGAGAGCACTTCGCAGGTCGTTGATGAGGAACAGCTTCGCGCGCGTTTCTTCCAGCATGTGTTCTTCAAAAAACTTGTGCGCGTGCTTGCCATGTCGCTTTGCGTGATACATGGCGACGTCGGCGCGTGCAAGCAGTGACTCGGCGTCGCGGCCGTCTTGCGGAAAAACTGAAACGCCGATGCTGGCGCCTATAAAGATCTCCCTGCCATTAACTTCAAACGGCCTGCTCAACTCCTTAAGTATCTCGTCGCAAATACTGGCAGCGCGCATTTCATCGCCAAGGTTGGTGAGCATGACAGTAAACTCGTCGCCGCCGAGACGGGCAGCCGACTTCAATCCCTCGCCGCCAATTATGCAGCCACTTGCGAGGTCTGATTCAAGGCACGCAAGCAAGCGTTTGGCCGTGCTCCTGAGAACAGCATCGCCTGCCTCGTGACCCAGCGTATCGTTCACTGGTTTGAAATCGTCGAGATCAATAAACAGCACCGCGCCCATGGTTTCTTTCTGGCGACAATCGGCGCACAGCTCGTTCAATGCCGTAATCATGCTCGCCCTGTTTTGCAGGCCGGTAAGCGGGTCGTGATAGGCGAGATAGGCAATCTCTTTTTGATTGGCTTCGAGGCTCTGCTGCATATTGCCGAAGGCGCTGACGAGGTCACCGACTTCGTCATTGCGCCGTATGTCGACCTGCTGCCCAAACTGACCGCGGCCAACCTGCCTGGCATGGCCGGCCAGACGTCGAATCGGGCCTGCAAGCCGGCGCGCGGTGACAAGCGCCAGAAGTGCGCCGGCCAAAACAAAAAGCAGCGTAAATGTCGCAGCATATGAAATTTCTTTGCGCAGGCTCTGCCCGCTGAGCTGACGAAGCTCGCTGCTGAGGCCGGCAGTCTCTGCAGCAACCACTTTAAGTGACAGTCCTACCGCGACCCCGCCCAGTGCCTCGGCGCCCAGGTTGATGGGGCGCACAAATTCAAGGTCTTTTCCGCTGAGGACGGCGCGGGGCTCGCGCAGAATACTGGCCTCCCATCCAAGCAGTTCATCAAGCGGTCGGCCAAATTCAGTGATCTCCGGGCTGCCGTCATGAACGATGAGCCCATCGGCGCCATACACATAGGCGAACAGCACGTCGCTCTGGGCAGTCGCGGTGCCGAGTTGTCGAAGCATGGCCTGCAGGTCATAAACCAGTAGCGCATTACTGAGGTCCTGCGCAAGGTATTCGGTCATGACCTCAGCCCGTTCGCGGAGCTGCTCTTCCAGGTGCGATTCGATGGCGGACATGGTAACGCTCTCGTATTCATGAGCGGCGCTTGAAAAATGCCAGACCGAGAAGGCCGACAAGCTGATCATGCCTGCGAATATGATAGCCATTATCTGCAGCGAGTAGCGCGTCTGGAGGTTGATGCGCAGTGTTCTGCTCATGGTGCACCCGCTGCCGGTACAGGGCCGTTGCCAAGGCTCTTTCTGATTTCGCCGAGAGCCTGAATCGAGGCGCTGTCCAGTCTGTCAAATCGAAAAGTACCGTGGTAGGCATGCAAGGCCTCGCTTGCCTGCGGATCTTCGTGAGCAGCAAGCAGTGTCTCAGTGATCACCGCCTTTATTCGCGGGTCGAGATCGCTACGCAGCAGTTCCAGCGCTCGTGGCAACGGTGGGCTTGTATAAATGACTTTCAGATCCTGCTTTATGCTGGCAGGTACGATGTCGTCGCGTTGCCAATCGAGGTTGCTGAGCACGGCTGCGCTGACCAGTCCTTTGTGAACCCATTGTGCCGAGTTGTACTCGCCACCGGAAAAAACGTAGTTAACAAAGCCCGGCATAGCCTTTTCGCGCACCGAACGCAGAGATTTCAGCGGCATGCCGAGGTTTTGAAATACGGAACGGGGCACGAAATAACCAGTGGTAGAACCCGGGTGCTGAAACGCGACGCTGCGATCAATGATCTGATCGAGGGACTCGATACCGCTGTCTTTTCGGACGAATAAAATGCTCCGGTAGCTGGCTACGCCTTGTTTCCATTTGCGCAACGCAATCTCTGCGCCTGCCCGCTTTTCCAGCAACGCCGCGGAGTAGGCCGTCTCGGTAATCCAGTCGACACGTCCATCACGTATGAAGCGAATCATCTGCTCGGTGTTTTCGGCAATCAGAATTTCGACGTTTTTCACGCCGAGGGGAGCCAGTTTTTTCTCTACGTAGTCTGCGAGCGGTCGCATGCTGCTGATGAGGCTCTGAGGATTGTCGCTCACGGCAGACATCACAACGAGTTCCGGCAGTTCGCTGTTCTGCCGGGACCAGGCCGGATCAGGCGTAACAAAGAGCAGCATGGTCGCGAAAACGACGCTGACCACTATGCATCTGGGGGCGTTGTGCAAGTTGAAACCTCCGTCAAATGACGTTGGCGCTGCGCGTGAAAGGCGCGACGGGTACTGGCGATATTATGACAAACAGGCGAGCAGCCGGGATGTGATGCTTATCACACTAAAGTAAGTCTGTTACCCGGAGTTCAGGCTGCACGTGCGCCGCGATTGCAGAACTTTGATGCGGTCACACGCCGGTTTGGCAGAGCGGCAGTCCAAGCAGGATGGTGCTTGCCCGACTATGGCATCTGGTGAGTCTTGCCTTCGGAACCTCGCAGCAACTCCGTGAAGGAGGTTGCCGGCAGCGGTTTGCTGAAGAGGTATCCCTGCATTATGTGGCAGTCCCGCTGAGCGAGAAAAGCAACCTGCTCTTCTGTCTCTACACCTTCGGCAATCACCGACTTCCTGAGGCTGTGCGCCAGCCCGATGATGGCATCAGTGATTGCGCGATCATCCGCGTCTGTGCTTATGTCGCTTACAAACGATCGGTCGATCTTAATCACGTCGATGGGCAGCCGCTTCAGGTAGCTCAGTGATGAATAGCCGGTTCCGAAATCATCGACCGAAATTCCTATGCCCATCGACTTCAGTTCACCGAGGGTGCGAGTGGTCTCCACCACGTTGCGCATGATTATTCCCTCGGTAAGCTCGAGCTCAAGCAAACGGGCATCCAGGCCCGACTTAATCAGAGCCTGGGCAACGACGAGCACGAGATTGGATTGCCGAAACTGGTGGCCCGACAGATTCACAGCCACCTTGAGGTCTTTGAATCCGGCGGTCTGCCATAGCTGAGCCTGCCTGCAGGCCGCGTTGAGCACCCATTCACCGATCTTGTGTATAAGCCCGACTTCTTCCGCAAGTGGAATGAAGACCATGGGCGATATCATGCCGCGCTCCGGATGATGCCAGCGCAGCAGAGCTTCGCAGCCAACAACTGATCTGCAGCGGCCATCGAACTGGGGCTGGTAGTAGAGCTCAAGCTCATTTCGTTCCACTGCCCGCCGGAGATCATTTTCAAGTGCAAGCCGGTCGGCCGTGTTGGCCTTCATGTCATCATTGTAAAGTCGAAAAGTATTTCGGCCGGCGTCTTTTGCGTGATACATGGCAGAGTCGGCATTCTTGAACAGGTTCTTGGTGTCGTCACCATGTTGCGGATACTGCGCTATGCCGATGCTGGCGCTGATCGTTACCTCGTGTTCGCCAAGCATGAAAGGCTGCCCTATGTCCTCCAGAAGTCTGCCAGCGAAACTGCGAATGTCGTTGAGGTCGACCAGGCTGGCCATCGCGAGCGCGAATTCGTCAGCACCCACTCTGGCTACAAAACCGTTGGGCAGCATGCTTGGGAAATTGCTGCCGGCTGCGGGGTTTTCGAGCCTGTTCTTTAAGCGCTCTGCCACAGCGCACAGCAGGTCATCGCCTGCTATGTGGCCGAGTGTCTCATTGATTCGTCTGAATCGGTCCAGATCCAGATAAAGCACTGTGAATCTGCGATTGTTCTGATTCGCCGACTGCAGTTCTTCTTCAAGTCGCGCATAAAAATTGAGTCGATTGGGTAAACGCGTGAGCTCATCATTAAATGCCAGGAACTTAACGCGCTCTTCCGCTGTTGTGCGTTCAGTGATGTCGCTCATGACCATGATCGAGGCGAGGCTCGTATTGTGGCGGTCATGCATGCGCGAGGCAGACACGTTCAGCACTCGGCGGGCGCCCTTCGCCTCGCGGAAGGGCACCTGGCGATTCCTTATCACCTGCTGGCTATCAAGTTCTTTGAGGATGTTGCCCAGCTGCAGCCCGGCTAAATGCTTGTCAGCCTGGGTTCCGATCAGTTCGGCTTCCGGTATTCCCAGTAGCGTACTCGCAGCCGGGTTTATAAGGCTGATTCTGGCGTTTTCGTCCATCACCAGCAGGGCGTCACTCATGGTCTCGATGATTTTGCGACTCGCTACCGCAGGCGTAATATCGATGAGGTGATAGTGCCATGTAATCAGCGCCATGATGCAGAAAAAAACAAACAGCATCACGAATCCGAACGGGTAAACAGGGAGACCGAAGGTGGCAAGAACGTCGACCGCACTCAGGCCGGCAATGCCGATTCCGACCAGCAGCAATCGGATTCTTCGCCGGGTTATGCTGGCTTGCTCAGCCAGTCCGTAAGCGCGCCACAGAAGATACATGCAGGCGCCGAGCATCAGCGAAATGTACGCGACAAAAAGCAGTCCGGCCGGACCATAGCGCGGGTAAAAGCCCCACGGATGGCGATAGATTCCGCTCGTGTGCAAATCTGAAAAAAGGACCATGGCAAAGAACGAACTCGAAATGAGCATGGCCACGTAGACGTAATACCGCAGCTGCTCAATGCGGTTGACCAGGCGCACCGCAAAAAGAAATGCAAGGGCCGGTATGAAGGCGATGAAAAGTTGTCCAAAGCGCGCCCAGAATTCGGCCACTTCCGCAATCTGCGACAGATACATCATTGTCGAGCCGGTCATCCACACAGACAGGCAAAGTGTGATAAGAGCAAATGGAAGCGCAACGCGCGAGCCGCGCTCCCGCCTGAGCGTCAGGATGCCGATGAGTGCCCCTGTAAGAGCCGTGGCCAATGTGGCCAGAGCGTGCGGATTGAAGGCGTACGCACGGGACTCAAATACTAGTGATGCAAACATAATTTCCGGACCACCGATCCGCTGCAGTTAAGTGGCTTGGCTTAAACAGCGCACCAGCCCCAGGTTTGGTTTGTAAAAAGGGGCACATCATGACGGAATCTGAAACTCTTACATATAGGGATAACCCTGAAAAAGTACAGGCCGGAGCGTAATTGGTACCAGATCACATATTTGCATCAGGAATTGTGATGCAAGTCGGTATTCGCGAAAAAAGTCCGCTCGGGGTGGCAAAGCAGGCACATGTTTGTGACCGCAGTCACGGCAAATGACAGGTATGTGCGTAGCCTCGTGACACATGGGCGCAAAATTTCACACGAGCTTTCTTGTCCAGGACACGGGCACAAGTCTTTGCCGGGAGGTCAACGCGGTCGTTGAAGTCAGTCGACTGCCGGGCGCGATGCTCGATCAGGAAGACATAGAGCAGATTCTCACCGACAGCCTGGAAATCGAAGCTGCCGATCTGCGCCTGATTCACTGGTCGCGCCTGCACTGATGACGCTTGCCCTTGCGGGCGTCGGCGGGTCTGAGAGCGGCCGCCCGAGCTGAATTATCCGGACAAATCCCTTCACAGAACCAGGCGATAGCAGGGCGTGTAGTCCTGTCCATGCAACTTCATGCGGTTGTCCGCGACAAAAGCGCCGAGCAGATCGTCAAGCCGGGACATGATCTCGGCATCACCATTAATTTCGAATGGTCCATGTTTCTCAATGCTCCGTATGCCCGGCTCTTTGACGTTGCCAGCGACGATTCCCGAGAAGGCGCGGCGGAGATTCGCAGCAAGTATGTGTGGCGGCTGGTCGCGATTGAGGGCCAGTGAGCGCATGTTTTCATGCGTGGGTTCGAAGGGCATCTGAAATTCTTTTTCGATTCGCAACAGCCAGTTGAAATAGAAAGCGTCTTTGCCGGCTATCCGGTATTTGCGTACTTTCTGCATCCCGCGGCGCATGCGCTTGGCGACTGCCGGTGGATCGCCAACAATGATTTGGTACAGATCGCCTGCTTCTTCGCCGAGGGTAGCTTTGATAAAGCCATCGATCTGGCGAAAGTAGTCAGCGGATTTTTCAGGACCCGTCAGCACAACGGGAAATGGCATTTCCCGATTCGCCGGGTTGAGCAAAATTCCCAGTAAGTAGAGAATTTCCTCTGCCGTGCCGGCGCCGCCCGGGAACACGATAATGCCATGGGCCACGCGCACAAATGCCTCCAGTCGCTTCTCGATGTCGGGCATGATAACCAGGCCGTTGACTATGGGGTTGGGCGACTCAGCGGCGATAATGCCCGGTTCCGAAATGCCGAGATAGCGGCCGTCTTTTATGCGCTGCTTTGAGTGGCCAATGGTCGCTCCCTTCATCGGTCCCTTCATCGCGCCCGGGCCGCACCCTGTGCAAACGTCAAGGCCACGCAGGCCAAGCTCGTAGCCGACCTTCTTCGTGTAGTCGTACTCCTCCCGACCTATGGCGTGGCCGCCCCAGCAAACCACCATTCGAGGCTCCCGGTTCGGGATAAGCATGCGGGCATTTCGCAAGATATGAAAAACTGCCGAAGTGATGTGCTCAGGCTCTTCTAAATTGAACGTTCCACTGTCGTATATTTCGTTGCGTGTATAAATGATGTCGCGCAGAACGGCGAACAGGTGCTCCTGGATGCCGCGAATCATGCGGCCGTCGACAAAGGCAGTTGCCGGGGCATTGCGAACTTCGAGCTTGATTCCCCGATCCTGCTGCACGAGCTCAATGGCGAAGTCTTTGTATTGCTCGAAAACCTGTACCGCATCATCGGTCAGGCTGCCGCTGTTGAGCACGGCAAGTGCACAGCTGCGAAATAGCTCCTGCAGTCCCGAGGTGCTGCTGTCGCGCAGCGCGAGAACCTCCAGTTGCGAAAGCACCTCGAGGCTGCCTTCTGGTGTGACGCGAATCTCTTTGCTCTTGCTGGTCATCGAATGGTTGTCCTTATTTTTCCTTTACCTGGGTCTGGCAGCCGCTGTTGCCGAAGTGCGCATGGCGCAGCTGGTCTCCCGCCGAGATGTTGCGCTTCGCCACTGCACCAGCAGGCAGTTCCAAAACTGCGTATGCCAGGCCGTCGGATGATATGTGTTCAAGCGAAAGCGGTGTTGCGTTCTCGTGGATCTTGATGATCTTGCCACTTGCGTCGGCAAAGAGAATATCAAGTGCAATAAAAGTGTTGCGCATCCACATGGATATTTCCCGCTCGGCCTGCATGGCGAACAACATGCCGCCGTCATCATGCAGTTGTCTTACGAACATCAGCCCACGTGTAAATTGCTCCGGGGTGCGCGCGACCCATATATTGAAAGGCCAGCACCTGGCCGTCCGCGAGACCACCCAGAGCGGCATGCGCGGCTCGTATCGCAGCCATGAAGCGGCGCCGGGCAGGGCTTCGGCAGCCGGCTCGTCGGCAATTGCCGCAATACTGGCCAGGCTTAAATAGATCGTCGCAAAGGCGCCAAGAAGATAACTGCATTTGGGCGGCATGGGTTCCCCGTTCAGGCTGTTCGACCGGGCATTATAGCCGTATACGGCGCTTGCTCTGTTAGCGGGTCCTGTTGCAGGGCCATATGCTCCGCGACGGTGACGCGCTGGTGGCCTTTGAGACAAATTGCCAATGCTGCTACCGTTGCGGTGGCCCAACGGAATATGAGCAATACACGACCTGCGTCACTGAAGCTCATTCTGCCTGCGGCTATAATCCGGCCACTGTTTTCTCAGGAGGTTGCGATGCGCAGTCCGCCCGCTGAACGCACGGACATACCGGCACTCAAGAGTTTCGTGGAGTATTGCCGCTTAAGGCATGCGCCGGCACGCAGCATGATTATCAACGCCGGAGACGCGTCGGACAGCCTGTTCTACGTGGTCGAGGGCTCGGTGGAGGTCATGATCGAGGACGAGGACGGCAAGGAAATCGTGCTCGCCTATCTCAATCCGGGGCATTTTTTTGGCGAGATGGGTTTTTTCGCCGGTCAGGCAGAGCGGACGGCCTGGGTCAGAGCGCGCACGGACTGCCGGGTCGCGGAAATGACCTACGTACGTTTTCGTCAGTTTGCCGATGAAAATCCCGAGCTCGTTATGGAGCTTGCTATTCAGCTGGCCACGCGTCTGAGCCGCACCAACCGAAAAATCGGGGATCTCGCTTTTCTCGATGTCACGGGCCGGGTTGCCCACGCGCTGATGGGGCTGGCTGAGGAGCCGGATGCCGTCTCGGTGCCCGGCGGCATGGCCGTGTCGGTCACGCGCAGCCAGTTGGCGAGAGTCGTTGGTTGCACCCGCGAGATGGTGGGACGAGTACTCAAGATTCTCGTTGACCAGAATCTCATTGAAGACCAGGGCCGCGTACTTGTCGTTCTGCGTCGGGCTGATCCGCCGGTGGAAGACGAAAGGATAGAAGAGTCTGCCTGACTGCCCCCATGCGCATCAGGGAAGACAAGCTCGTATTCCTGGACCTGGAAACCACGGGCGGCAACGCTTCACGTCACCGCATCATCGAAATCGGACTGATTGAATTTGTCGCCGGTCAGAAGGTTCGTGAATGGTCGAGCTTTGTAAACCCCGATTGCGCTGTGCCGCCTTTTATCCAGAATTACACCGGTATAGATGAGACTATGCTCGCTGATGCGCCGGCATTCGAACAGCTCGCGCCATCCTTGCTCGATATTCTGGATGGCGGGGTGCTGGTTGCGCACAATGCACGCTTTGACTACGGGTTTTTGCGCAACGAATTTCGCCGCGCGGACCTGAGGCTGTCAATGCCGACGCTGTGCACGGTCAAGCTGGCGCGCGCGATGTATCCGGGTCACAAAAGCTACAGCCTCGATGCCCTCATCGAGAGGCACGATATCGACTGTGCCGGTCGTCACAGAGCCCTTGGCGACGCCCGGGCTATGCTTGATTTTTTTGAAATTGCGCGGCACGAACACGGCGACAAGGCGCTTGAAGCTGCGGCGGTTCCCCAGCTCAGACGCCCGACCCTGCCGCCGGCGCTTGACCCCGAAATTGTGAGCAAGCTGCCGGGCGGCCCGGGCGTTTACCTTTTTTACGATGCCGCCGGGCGCTTGCTGTACGTGGGCAAGAGCGTCAACCTGCGCGCGCGGGTCTTGTCACACTTCAGTGCCGATCACGCCGTACACAAAGACATGCGTATTTCTGCGCAGCTCGCCGACGTTCGCTGCATCCAGACAGCCGGTGAGTTGGGGGCCTTGTTGACCGAGGCGCGCCTGGTCAAGGAAGCGTCGCCGGTTCACAACCGGCGCCTGCGCAGACAGAGTGGCATGTTCACCTTCAGTCTGGACACCGACGGGGAATTTCATCGCGCTGTGCTGCTCGGAGAGTCCGATCTCGATACTTCGGAGCCAGGGGCAAATTTTGGTTTGTTTCGCAGCAAACGGGCTGCGAACAACGCGCTTAAGAGGATTTGCACTCGGGATGGCCTGTGTCTGCGCCGCTCGGGAATTGAAAAGGGCAGTGGTCCGTGTTTCGCGTATCAGCTGGGGCGCTGCCGCGGCGCATGCGCAGGCCGCGAAAGCGCGCTAATGCATAACATCCGGCTTGCCGCCGCACTCGCGGGACTGCGGTTGTCAGCGTGGCCTTTCAGCGGAACGATAGGCCTGCGGGAGTCCGACCCGATACGAGGTCGCCAGGCGATTCACGTTTTTGACAACTGGTGCTGGCTGGGAAGCGCGGAGCGCACTGAAGACCTCCGGCCGATGCTTGAAGACGGCGCTAAGCCGAAATTTGATCTTGATGTCTACAGGATCCTGAAGTCCTGGCTCAGGCGCAACGCCGATCGCTGCGAGATCATCCGGCTTGACGATTTGCGTCAGCCTGCGGCATCGAGTGCCTGAACCGGGAGCGTGAAGTAGGTCTGGAGTTCGGGTGGCAGCTCGCCGGGATCTTCGTCACCGAGATCGGATGGGAACGGCCTCGAGTTGTAGGTGTTCCAGAAAAGGACTCGCTTCCCGTCAAGGCGGCCCACCGAAAGGTCATGCACCAGCGCCGCAAAGGCCTTCCCCGTGTAGGTACCCTCCAGCTCTGGCGAACCTGCTTCGCTGGCAATCCTGATTGCCTGCATCCCTTCATTGGTGAAGCGCGCGTAACCGCCGCCAAAAAACTCGTCGCGAAACTCGGCAATAAGGTCGGCCTCGTTGAGTACTGGAAATGCAGGTGCAATATATCTGAGTTTTGCAGCTGACGCTGACAACAGCGCCGCAAATTTCTCCGGGTTTGCGTAGCGTGACTGCACGACCCGGACACAGACCAGTTTGCTGGTGAGTCCGGCGGCCCGGATGCCGAGCAGCAGGCCGGCCGCAGTGCCCATGGTGCCCAGCGCGACATAAATGAAGTCGGGCTCAGGCAGCTGGCCGGCGTCGATCTGGGCGCGCAGTTCGAACCCCGCGTTCACGAAGCCAATGGTGCCAGCGACCGATGAGCCGCCCCCCGCGATCACCATCGGTGCCTTGCCATCGCTGATCCTGTGGCGCAGCCGAACCCAGGGCAGGGCCCGCTTCACGGCGCTGTCGTCGCGGCAGGCGTGAAATTCAATGCCGGCGCGCAGGCCGCGCAGGAGGTTGCGCGCGACGTAAGCGGCATTTGTTTGCGGCGTAAGCATGGAGATGCTGCGCAGCCCTTCCTGGCCGGCATAGATGCCGGTTGCCAGGGCATGGTTGGACCCGGCGGTGCCGAACGTCACTACCTTTCTCAAGCCGTTCTCGACCGCATGACCGAGCAGGTATTCGAGCTTGCGCACCTTGTTGCCACCATACTCGAGGCCACTCAGGTCATCGCGCTTGATCCAGACCTGCGTGTTCGGCCTGTGCACGGGAAGTGTTTCTACGGGTGTCGGCAGCAAGGCGAACGACCTGCGTGGCAACGCTTCTGCGGTAGCAGGGAATGCTTGTTCGAGGTGATTCATCGCGAGTTCTTGTAACCGGCTCCGGTAGCCGTGGTCAAGCAATGCCCGCCGAAGCTGTGCGGGTTCTGGTTTGCAACAATCGGGTTTAGTATCGGAGGATGGCCTCAGAAGAAAGCATTTATTTCGCCTACGGGTCGAATCTCCACCCGCTGCGACTGCAGGTGAGAGTGCCGTCCGCGCGCCTGCTGGGCGTATCCGTTTTGCCAGGCCACCGGATGGTTTTTGGCAAACGGGGTATGGACGGATCCGGGAAATGCACGATCCTGCCGGGCGTAAAAGCAAAAGACAGCGTGCCGGGCGCGTTGTTTGCGCTGCGTCGGGACGAGATAAACTTTCTTGACGCGGCAGAGGGTCCGGCGTACGCACGCAAGTCAGCGGCTTTTGCGCTGAACGGCAGCGTCCTCAACGGCTTTTACTACGAGGCGCGCGAATTTGCCCTCGACCAGGGCTTGCGACCCTTTGACTGGTATCGCGATCTTGTAGTCGCGGGCGCGCGCTTCCATTCTTTACCAGAGCACTACGTGCTCGCGCTTGCCAGTGTAGCGACGCAGCAGGACGAGAACGAAGAGCGGGTCGCGCGAATCATGTCCCTGTTGGCGCGAATTTCAGGCACCTGAATCGGGCTTGCCGAATCCACCCCCGCCGGGTGTCTCTATAATTATCCGGTCGCCGGGCTCTGCTTTGACGCTGGCCGTGGCGCCAAGGTTGATCAGCTGCCCGTCGCTTCGGCGCAGGACATTGTGACCGCAGCGGCCCGGTTTGCCCCCATGCAGGCCAAAGGGAGGCACGTCACGGTGGCCTGAGAGTATGGCGGCCTGCATGGGCGCCAGAAACTCGATATCCCGCGTCACGCCGTTGCCGCCGGCATGCTGGCCGGCACCGCCGGATCCCTGGCGAATCGAGAACTCACGCAGCCGCACAGGAAAGCGTAACTCAAGCACTTCAGCGTCGGTGAGTCGGGAGTTGGTCATGTGTGTCTGTACAGCGTCGGCACCCCGGAATCCGGGCCCTGCGCCTGCGCCACCGGCAATGGTTTCGTAGTACTGACGGTGTTCATCGCCAAACGTAAAATTGTTCATAGTGCCCTGGGCGGCGGCCATGGTTCCCAGCGCGCCGAACAAGGCATTGGTGATCGCCTGCGAGGTTTCGACGTTGCCGGCTACGACGGCGGCGGGCGGATACGGATTCAGGATGCTGCCTTCAGGTGCAATAATCCTGATAGGTTTGAGACATCCGGCATTCAACGGAATGGGGGCGTCAACGAGACACCGGAAGACGTACAGAACCGCGGCGCGGCACACTGCAAACGGCGCATTGAAGTTGCCATCATGCTGAAGCGAACTGCCGCTGAAGTCCACGGTTGCTTCACGCGCGTTTCGATTGACACGCACCGCAACCCGAATCAGCAGGCCGTTGTCGAGAGGGTAGTCGAAGTTGCCGTCGTCCAGACGCGACAAGACGTGACGCACTGCTTCCTCGGCGTTGTCCTGAATGTGCTGCAGATACGCGCGCAAGACGTCGAGTCCGAATCTGCCCGCGCTTTCATACAGCAGGCGCTCTCCCTGGCGGCAGGCAGCAACTTGTGCCTTGAGATCAGCAATGTTCTGTTCGGGATTGCGGGCCGGGTACGGGGGATTGCACAAGGCGGCCGCAAGCTCGGCCTCTCTGAAATGCCCTTCGCGCACCAGCAGAAAGTTACTGAAAAGCACGCCCTCCTGCTCTATGTGCTTACTATGCGGCGGCATTGATCCCGGGCTGATACCGCCAACGTCGGCATGGTGACCCCGTGCCGCCACGAACAAATCGGGTGCCCGCTCGCCGGCCAGGAAAACCGGTGTGACCACGGTGATATCGGGCAGATGAGTACCACCGCGATAGGGGTCGTTGAGCATGTAGACGTCCCCGGGCCTCATGGCCGGGTTGTCACGAATTACGGCTTTCACGCTTTCGCCCATCGAGCCCAGGTGCACGGGCATGTGGGGCGCGTTCGCGACCAGCGCTCCGGCGGCGTCAAAAACGGCACACGAAAAATCCAGTCGCTCCTTGATGTTCACCGAGCGCGCGGTGTTACGTAGCACGGCGCCCATCTGCTCGGCGATATGCATAAACAGATTGTTAAAGACTTCGAGCCGCGCCGGGTCCGCCCTGGTATCACCGTCGTGCAAATGTAAGGCAGCAGGAGCGGCATCTTCGGCAAGCCGGGTCATGAGCAGCTGACCCGTCTGCGTCAGGTTCGCAATCCAGCCGGGCTCGATGACCGTAGTGGCGCCGTCTTCAATAATCACCGCCGGACCCGGGATTTTGTCATTTGGCGCCAGGCTTTGGCGAACAAAAAACCCGGTGTCGAGATCGCGTCCCTGGAAATGCACCGAGTGCGTTGCTGCGGGCTGGCATTTTGCAGGTTTGCCCGGGACAGCTGAAGCTGGCGACGGAGCGGCGATGCCGGAACCGGACTGCGCCAGCACCATCAGGCTTTCGACGAGCAGCGGTTTCTCCGGCGATGCAAATCCAAACCGTGCGAGGTGCTCCTGTTCAAACTGACGGCGCATAGCCTGCACATCACCGGCCGCGACAGGCAGACTGGTGTCAGTTCCGGCGTAGCGAAGCTTGACGGTGGTTTCGGTGGTCACCGTCGCGTCCTCATCTGCAAGGCGATTCTGCATCTCGCGGCGTGCCTCGTGGCGAAGGGCACGCGACTCATTGGCGAGGGACTCGAGTCCGCTCTCGTCCAGAGGCAGTCGCACCGTTTTTTCAAGCACTGAGCTGACGGGCGCAAGGCCAATCCCAAGCGCCGAGAGCAGTCCGGCCAGGGGATGCACGAGGATTCGGCTTATTCCCAGTTCATCCGCAACCTGGCATGCATGCTGCGGCCCGGCCCCCCCGAAGGCCACCAGAACAAAGTCGCTCAGATCATGACCGCCGTCCAGGGCAACTTTTTTAATGGCGCGCGCCATACGCTGCACGGCAATATCCTGGAATAGCTCTGCCAGCTCAAGGGAACCGCTCTTGAAGCCGGCTGCAGACAGCTCCGCAACGAGCGCCTCGAATTTTCGTTTAACAGCAGCAAGCTGCAGTGGGGAACGCCCGTCGTCGCCGAAAATTTGCGGGAAAAGATTGGGCTGCAGGCGCCCCAGCAGCACGCTGCAATCTGTAACCGTCAGCGGCCCGCCGGCTCCGTAGGCTGCAGGGCCAGGCCTTGCACCGGCGGAATGCGGGCCGACCTGCAGCCGGCCTTCTTTGAAAGACAGTATCGAGCCCCCGCCTGCGGCGACCGTGTGAATCCGGAGCATTGCCGATCGCAGGCGCGCTCCGGCGATCTCCATTTCCTCGCTGCGCTCAAAGCGCCCGTCATAAATGGAAACGTCTGTGGACGTGCCGCCCATGTCGAACCCGATCGCCTTGCCAAACCCCTCGGCGGCCGCGCTCTCAACCATGCCGACTACGCCGCCGGCGGGGCCTGAAAGTACGCTGTCCTTGCCGCGAAATGCCCCGGCGGTCGTCAATCCGCCGTTGCTCTGCATAAACAAAAGGGATGGCCCGGTCAGTCTGTTGGCAAGCTGTTCACGCATGGATTCGGTATACGCGCGCAGCACCGGATTGAGGTAGGCGTCGACGACAGTGGTGTCGCCGCGCGCCACCAGTTTGATAACAGGATTCACCTCATGGGAGGCTGACACATTGCTGAACCCAATTTGCCTGGACAGGTCTGCGGCCCGGCGCTCGTTGTGAGAATGCGCGTACGCATGCAGGAACACGACAGCGAGCGAGTTGATGCCGGCGTTCTTCGCCTCGATCAGTTTTCGTTCAAGTTCATCCTCGTCCAGGGCCTCGATCAGGCCACCGTCCGCTGCTGTGCGCTCATTGCATTCGATTACCATCGAGTACAGAGGGGCTGGCAAACGAATCTCGCGTGCAAAGAGTTGCGGGCGGTTCTGGTAGCCAATTCTTAATGCGTCGCCGAAACCGCGGGTGATCAGCAGGGCCGTTTTTGCGCCCTTTCTCTGCAGCAGTGCGTTGGTGGCCACGGTTGTTCCGAGGCGCAGCTCGAAAACCTGCCGTTCTTCGTTTTTATCAAAGGGGTCGATGCCCAGGATGTCGCCGATGCCAATCAGCGCTGCCTCGCTGTCCGTGCCGACTCTCTCCGACAGGAGCTTGCGCGTTTCAACATGGCCGTCCGGCGCTATTCCAATCACGTCTGTAAAGGTCCCGCCGCGATCTACCCAGAATCGCCAGGCCCTGTTTTTGTCGACGCGCATTACTTGTTTGGCTGCCATACTCGAGTCGCATAGCCGACAGATTGCCGGAACCGCAGTGTAACGCAGCGCTCCACGCGCGGGGTTGCCGTACGCCTGTGTTAGCGTTGGGCGCACAAGCAAAAGCCGCCTGGAAAAATAATGGACAAGACGCTGGCAATCCTGCTCACCCTGATCGCCTACAAGATTTTGCTGGTGATTATTGGTCTGTGGGCAAGCCGTCGAACGCTGGACAATGATGACTTTTTTCTCGGCGGCCGGCGCATAGGCCCGCTGGTTGCCGGAATAAGTGCGTCGGCGAGCTCATCGTCCGCGTGGACGCTGCTGGGCGTCAGTGGCGCTGCCTATGCGCTTGGTCTGCCGGCACTGTGGTTGTTCCCGGCAACGGTATCCGGGTTTCTTATTAACTGGTTCCTGATCGCACCGGGGCTGATGCGCCTTAGCCGTGCCAACGGCTACGTGACTTTGACGGACGCCATCAGCGGAGAACGCTCAAACGCGCTTTATCCGCTCATTGTGCGGGTGGCCAGCATCATCATCCTGTTTTCGTTTATTTTCTATATCGCGGCGCAGTTCCAGGCGGCCGGCGATGCCTTTGCGAGCACATTCGGGATGTCGACGACCACCGCGATCGTGGTGGGCGCGGTGATCATTCTGTTCTATACGCTGCTTGGCGGGTTCTGGGCCGTGAGCGTAACCGATACGGTTCAGGGGCTGCTTATGGCGCTGACCGCCGTCGTGTTGCCCGTGACTGCGCTGATCGCTGCCGGCGGATTTTCCGGGCTTGCGGCGGGCCTTACACTGGTCAGCCTGCCGCACGAACTCAGCGCGACGGGCGTGCACGCAGGAATCGCCGGTTTCGGTTTTATTGCAGGCACGCTGGGAATCGGTCTTGGTTACCCCGGTCAGCCACATGTTGTAAACCGGTTTATGGCTCTGCGCGATCAGGCGGCTTTGCGACAGGCAAGAATGATTGCCGTGGGTTGGGCGATCGTGGTTTATGCTGGCATGCTGCTGCTTGGCCTCTGCGCCCGTGTCCTGACTTTTGAGTTCGCCGGCTCAGGCGAGCAGGTGCTGTATGTTGCCGCCAACACGCTCATGCCGCCGGTGCTCGCTGGCATCATGATTGCGGCCGTACTGTCGGCCATCATGTCGACGGCAGACAGCCAGCTGCTGGTAGCGGCGTCATCGGTCGCACATGATTTGGGTAAGCTCAGGCGGGGAGTCTTGCCGAGGCTCGCAACTTCGCGCTGGGTGGTGGGTGGCGTCTGCGGTCTTGCCGTGCTGCTGGCGATTTATGCGCCCGACCGGATCTTCAGTCGTGTTCTGTTTGCCTGGCACGCTGTTGGTTCGGCGTTCGGCCCGCTGGTGCTTATGAAAATCATGGGGCGCGTGGTCAACAGCGGCGCGATCCTCGCCTGCCTGGTGACAGGTTTCGGTCTCACCGTGCTGCTGCATTCACGTCCCGACACGCCTGGCGATATCAGTGAGCGGCTGCTGCCGTTGCTGCTTGCATTGCTGATCGCCTGGTTTGGCTCGCGCTACGCCCGCGAGGAATAACGATTGAAGGCGTTGATCGTATCGGTTGGGAGATCGGGAAGGTGACCCGAGAAGATTTCTGACTTGAGATACTCGAGCTCCTTGTCGAATTCGCTTTCGTCAATATCGCGATACCAGGATTTTGGCCGGCCGTCTTCGCCGCCATTCCAGCGATATTTTCGTTCCCGGAGTTTGTCCTTGCTATCGAAGGGGCTGCCAAGCGCCCAGATCCTGATGGTCTTGCGGCGCGCCCTGTCGAGGAGTTCGGCGAGTACCAGTCGGCCACTCGTCGGCAACGTTTTGCTGAGCAGATGTACGCCGGCGCGGCAGTCATCGCCGGCACGGTGGGCATCATAAAAAAAGCCGAATTGACAGGCGAGATAGTCCAGCTTCGCGACGCCCAGGCCTTCTTCTCGCCAGGGGACGTCATTTATTGAGCACGCCCAGGCTTTGGTTTCGAACAGCGGATGGAGCTGCTCCGCGAATGGCCGATCGAAAGCCGCGTTGTGCGCGACTACAAGGTGAGCCGGCTCGATCACGGCCTCGATTTTGCCGTTGTCCAGTTGTTGCCCTTTGACCATGGCGTCGTCGATGCCGGTCAGCTGCGTGATCTCGGCCGGGATCGGAATGCCCGGGTCTCGCAGCCCGCCATAGCCGGAGTGCACCGCGAAGATCTGACCATCCAGCGAAAACTCGAACGGCAGCAAGGCAAGTTCAATTACCTGATCGGTGGAGGAGTCGAGCCCCGTGGTTTCCACGTCTATGTAAACGCCCGATCGCAATCGGCCACTGGCCCGAAGTTCCGGGTCCGGCTCGTTATAGGCTGGCACGTCGACCAGTCGTCTGAGGACACGGTAGGCGTCGCTGGCTTCCAGCTGTGCTGCAAGTTTTTCGAGTTTGGTGCTGCTCATTGGGGCACGGATCTCAGATTAAGAAAGGAACGAACAGCCAGCTGCGTGACCGATAGTCAGCAAACCCCTCGTAGCGGGACAGCGATCTGTCTTTGCGTCGCATGTTTGGCATCCAGTAGGCCAGAACAAACAGTGCCAGCACGAGCGCCGGCAGCCAGTGCATCGCCAGCGCGGCGAAAGACGCATAAATCAGCAGCTCGCCGAAGTAATTCGGGTTGCGAATACGCGACCAGAGACCATCCGTCATGAGCTTACCTGGCCGCAGGCTCAGCGTAACGTGCTTTTGCATGTCCGCCGAAAAATGCAGGAACACGCCAAATGCAAATGCTGCGACGGCGGCGGCGCTTAGCCACGCCGGTGCACGAATGTCTCCGCTTACGATGAGCCATGGCGCTATCCAGTAGAGGCTCAGGCCGGCCCAGATGCTGACACCCCACCAGAGCGGCGCCTGCTTTTCCCACGACTTGTCCGGGAATACCCGGCTCTTGATGAGCCAGAAAATCCCGTAGCTGCCGTGCAAAGCGAGGTAAACCATCGCCGTCGGATTGGCCCATGCATCATGCCAGGCGATCAAACCAAGGATGAAAATTCCAGTGGCACCTTTATGAGAATCGATGAAATGTTTTTCGCGCATGTCGCAAACTCCGACTGGTCGCGGCGAGGCCGCACGATGATTGTAACCGTATTTATTCACATCAAGGCTCGTACCGACGCGGCTTTCGGTTTAAACTGTCACGGTTCGCCCCAGTGGGCAAAAGCGGAGGAGCTGTGTCCGAACTGGAGGATACCGGCATATACGTGGCGGTCGGGGCCGGCGAGGCCGAGTCGATCCCCATGGCGCCCACTTCTGTGACGGCGTTTGTCGGGCGCGCCCGTCGCGGCCCGGCGAATTTTCCCGTCGCCATCCAGAACTTCGATCAGTTTGAACGTGTGTTCGGCGGGCTGTGGATGCCGAGCACCATGAGCTACGCGGTTCGCCACTTTTTCCTCAACGGTGGCCAGCAGGCAGTTATTGTTCGCGCCATCAACGGCGGGCGTCACAACACTCTGCGTCTTCCTGCAGGCAGTGATTATCTTGTGCTTGCAGCCCTGCATCCCGGCAGCGGCGTCTTCCTGCGTGCGGCCGTGGACTACGACAATATCCCTGACTCTTCGACCCGTTTTAACCTGACCATACAGCGCGTGCGCGGTATTGACTCAGCCATCGTCGAAGACCAGGAGATCTTCCCGCGGGTATCGACGCGCGCCGATTCAGAGCGCTTTATCACCGATGTGCTGTACGACTCCATGCTTGTGAGAGTTCGCGATGGTGTGCCAAGAGCGCGTCCCGACAGCACGCATAATCTTGGATCGGGAGTCGACGGTGGCTACGTGGTGGCTGCGGGCGATGGCGACGACGGCAGGCCACTGAGCGACAACGATATTATCGGCTCCGAGCGCGAGCAGTCAGGTCTGCACGCTCTGATCGGTGGCCCGCAGTTTAATCTTCTTTGCCTGCCGCCGCTTTCGCGCAATCACGATCTCGGTTTTGCTGCGATGCATTTTGCGGCGGAATTCTGTCGCAGGCACAAGGCGATTTACATTGCTGATCCACCCAGCATCTGGCGCTCGCCCGACGACGCGATTGCGGGTCTCGGCGACCTTGGCATGAGTAACGAGAATACGGCGATTTTTTATCCCCGGCTGATCATGGATGACGAGTTGCAGGGAGGGCGTTCGGAGTTTGCGCCCTGCGGCACGGTTGCCGGCTTGCTCGCCAGGTGCGATCTGGACGCGGGGCCCTGGCGCGGTCCAGGCAGTGTTCATGTGCCGCTGCGCGGCGTCAGGAGATTTGCGGACGAGGTAGATGACTACGAGTGCGAGAGTCTGATCAAAAGCGGAATAAATTGCCTGCGCTCACATGGCCGCAGTATTCGCGTACTGGAGGGAGACCGCACGCTTGCAGGGGCTGACTGCCCCGCGGCGGAATGGCGCAGTCTCTCGAACCGTCGATTTGCGCTCCTTGTCATCGACAGCGTGCGAGAGGGGACCGGCTGGGCAGCCTTTGAAAAAAACGACGCGGCACTGTGGGGCCGCCTGCAGGGCAAGGTGGAGGAGTTTCTGTTGCGCTGTCAGGCCCTCGGCGCGTTCGGGGAATTTAATTCGGGGCAAGCCTGGTTTGTGAAGTGTGATCGCGAGACGACGACAGAGGAAGACCGGCGCAAAGGCCGGGTCAACGTGGTCGTAGGGCTCGCCCATGAGCGACCCTCCGATTTTCTCGTTATCAACATAAGCCAGCCCGTTAAGCCCGTCACCCATTCGGACTCCTACGCCGAAGCCAGCCTTGCTGACTACGAAGCGCTCGCCTGAGCATTCGCAGCGGGCAAGCAGAGTAAAATCATGTCCAACGAACCGCTGATTGCCGTTTTCATAGACTTCGAGAATCTGGCCCTCGGCGCGCGCGACATGAAGGAAGACAGGTTCCGCATCGACCTTGTCTTAAAGCGACTTCTGGAGAAAGGCCGGCTGGTGTTCAAGCGTGCTTACTGCGACTGGAGCAACTACCGCCCGGCAGTGCAGGAGTTTCATCGTCACGGCGTGGAGATGATCGACATTCCGCAGACGCGCGTGAGTGGTAAGAACAGCGCAGATATTCGCATGGTGGTAGATGCGCTGGATCTTTGCTACGCAAAGAATCACATAGATATTTTTGTGCTCGTTTCCGGCGACAGCGATTTCTCGCCGCTGGTCTCGAAGCTCAAGGAAAACAACAAGCGGGTAGTCGGTTGCGGTGTCAAGAGTTCGACATCGGATTTACTCATTGCCAACTGTGACGAGTTTATTTATTACGATGACCTGATTCGCAAGGCTCGCAAGAAGGCCCGCCCGTCCGGCAAGAAAGGGGCCAGGAAAACCAAGAAAGATGAGGCCATGGAGATGCTGCTAGGCATCGTGAATTCTCTGGAGGCCGACTACGATCCGGTCTGGGGCTCCCTGGTAAAGCAGACGCTGCGTCGCGTCCATCCCGGTTTTGATGAAACCTACTACGGTTATCGAAGCTTCTCAGAGATGCTGAAGGAGGCCGCAGCAAACAAGTTGCTTGAGCTCGACTATGACAAGAGCCGCGGGAATTACAAGGTGACTTCCGGGCCTTGAGGAGGGCGGGACTTGTCGAGGCGATTCAGAAACTTTAGCGAGTTCTACCCGTTTTACCTTTCGCAGCATAAGCACCCTAACTGCCGCCGGCTGCATTTTGTCGGGACGGCCCTGTCGATATTTACTTTGCTGCTGGCCCTGGCAAGCCGGCGCTGGGAGCTGCTCTGGCTCCTGCCGGTGGTGGGATATGGCTTTGCCTGGCTTGGTCACCTGATCTTCGAAAAAAACCGACCGGCCACCTTCACACATCCGTTTTACAGCCTGCTCGGCGATTTTCTCATGTTTGCCCAGATCCTGACCGGGCGCCTTCGGCTGCCGGAATAGCAGCTCGTTAGCGATGAAATTTGCCTTACGCATGGCGTATACTGACGCGTTCCCGCAATGAACTGCCGCCGACCGGGTGCGGCCACAACAAGTAACTGGGAATCTGATCATGAATTACTTTGTTACCGGCGGTACCGGTTTCATCGGCAAGAGACTCGTTGCCAAACTCCTGGCGCGTGGCGGAACAGTCTATGTGCTGGCAAGAAAAGAAAGCGCCGATCGTTTTGAAGAATTACGTCGCGGCATGGATGATCCAGGCGACAGGCTTGTCGCAATCGATGGCGATCTCACCGCAGACAACCTGGGTGTCAGCGCGGCCGACAGAAAGAAAATAAAAGGCAACATCGACCACTTTTTTCACCTGGCTGCAATTTATGATCTTGGCGCCCCGGCCGACATTCAGGAGCAGGTAAACATTCACGGCACCAGCTCCGTTCTCGGTTTCGCAGAGGACATTGAGGCCGGCACTCTGCACATGGTGAGTTCGATCGCTGCCGCCGGGACTTACAACGGCGTTTTTCGCGAGGACATGTTTGAAGAGGCGGAGGGTCTCAGCCACCCTTACTTCAGGACGAAACACGAATCGGAGGCTTTGGTCAGAAAGAATTACGGGCGGGCGTGGAGAATTTATCGCCCGGGCGTGGTGGTTGGCGATTCTGAAACCGGAGTGATGGACAAGATCGATGGTCCCTATTACTTCTTCAAAGGCATTCAGAAGCTGCGCCGCACGCTGCCACGCTGGATGCCGACGATCGGCGTTGAAGGCGGGCGTATCAACATTGTGCCGGTCGACTTCGTTGCGGCAGCGCTGGATCACATCGCCCACAAGCCTGATCTCGATGGCAAGTGTTTCCACCTGACGGATCCCAGCGCGCGGCGAATTGGCGACGTGCTGAACATCTTTGCTCGCGCTGCGCATGCGCCTGAGATGACCATGCGGGTCAACGCGCGCATGTTCGGATTTATACCGTCGTACGTCTGGAAGGGAATCGGCTCCGTTGCGCCTGTGCGACGCATGCTCAAGTCCCTGCTCGAAGACCTGCACCTGCCTGCCGATATGCTCAGCTTTATCAACTATCCGACCCGTTTCGACAGCCGCGAAACTGAGGCCGCGCTTGCAGACAGTGATATCAGAGTCCCGGATCTGGAGGACTATGCCTGGAAGCTCTGGGACTACTGGGAGCGCCACATGGACCCGGATCTCTTCCTGGACAGGACGCTCTCCGGGCGCGTTGCGGGCAAGGTTGTGCTCGTTACGGGCGCGTCCTCGGGTATCGGTCAGGCCACAGCGGTGCGTATGGGAGAGGCGGGTGCGCGGGTGATCATCGTAGCGCGTGGAGAGGAAAAGCTTGCCGAAACGGCTGAGCTTATCCGCAATGCGGGTGGGGATGTCAGCATGTATGCCGCAGATTTGTCAGACGCCGACTCCTGCGAGCAACTCGTAGTGGATGTGATAGGAGATTTTGGTGGCGTCGATATCCTTGTGAACAATGCGGGGCGCTCGATTCGCCGGAGCATCGCCAGCTCTTTTGATCGCTTCCATGACTTTGAGCGCACCATGCAGCTCAACTACTACGGTGCCCTGCGTATGATACTTGGCTTCCTGCCGGGTATGGCAGAGCGCAAGCGCGGACATGTCATTAATATCTCATCCATCGGTGTGTTGAGTAATGCGCCGCGATTTTCGGCCTACGTGGCCTCGAAGTCGGCGCTTGATGCTTTTACGAGGTGTGCGGGATCTGAGTTTTCTGATCGCAACGTGCGGTTTACAACGATAAACATGCCTTTGGTTCGAACACCAATGATCGCGCCGACCAAGATTTATGAAAATGTGCCTACTATCAGTTCGGACGAGGCGGCGGACATGGTAGCCGATGCGATAATTCATCGCCCTGTCAGGATAGCAACGCGCCTTGGTGTAACCGCTCAGATCCTGCATCTGCTTGCGCCAAAGCTGACCGAAGTTGGAATGAATACGGCATTTCAGATGTTCGGCGACTCGTCCGCAGCCAAGGGTGACAAGTCCGGTAAGGGTGAAATCGTGCACAAGCCGTCGCCGGAGCAAATTGCGCTGGCGCAGTTTACCAAGGGCATACACTGGTAGGCGGCGGGACGCACTGAAAAATGCCGGTTCGCAAATCATATGCGACGGCCATAATGAAAGCGGTGGCTGAAATCCCGAAGGGGCGGGTCTGTCCCTATGGCAGAGTTGCCGAGGTGGCCGGTCTGCCGGGCCGCGCAAGGCTGGTGGGCAGGCTGCTTGGGGAACTGACCGGGCGCGATGAGCTGCCGTGGCACAGGGTTTTGCGCGCTGACGGCAGCCTGGCGTTTCCCGCAGGCAGCCGGGGCTTCGAGCGACAGGTTGCGAAGCTGGCCGAGGAAGGCGTAAACGCAGCAACCGGACGTGTCGACCTGGTTCGATTTGGATGGCAGACCAGCCTGGACGAGCAACTTTGGGGGCCAGACTAGGATGAACCGTTACCTCGGTCTCGACCGGCTGGGCCTTGGCCTCACGCGACGCCTGTTAAATATCTGGGTGCGGCCGCGTTTGCTTCCTGAGGACCTGGATTCGCTGCAGATTGATCAGAATCTTCCGGTCTGCTACGTGCTGGAGATGAGATCCCTTGCCGACCTGCTCGTTCTTGAGCGCGAAATGCGCAACGCGGATTTACATCGGCCCGCCGCAGAACTTCAGATCGGCGATTTCACGGCGCCGCGTTCGGTGTTCGCGACGGCGCGCATGCGCGGCTGGCTGCCGAAGCGGGTCGAGCAGCAGGTACCCGACCTGCTCCGCAACATCGCGGATGCGGTGGTTGATGACGAAGCGGTGGACGTTCAACTCGTGCCGGTCTCAATTTTCTGGGGGCGCTCGCCTGAAAAGGAAACCTCGGTTTTCAAGGCGCTTTTTGCCGAGCGCTGGAAGCCGAAGGGGAGGCTCCGAAAACTACTCACAATTTTCCTGCACGGTCGCACGGTCCTTGTGCAGGTCGGCAAGCCGCTGCCCGTGCGCGAAAGCCTGGGAGAAGAGACGGAAAAAACCACTGCCGCGCGCAGGCTGGCTCGCTTGCTTCGTGTGCATTTCAAGGGCGTGCGCACCGCGACCATTGGCCCCGACCTGTCGCACCGCAATACGCTTATCGGTCAGTTGCTCAAAGCTCCCCCCGTAAGCCGCCAAATCGTGCGCGAGGCGCGGGCACGAAAGGTCCAGGACGCAGAGGTAGTAGCCGAGGCGCGAAAATATGCGCTGGAAATCGCGGCCGATTATTCGCCTGGTTTCGTGCGCTTTGCCGAGAAGATCCTCTCCTGGATCTGGAATCGGCTCTATGACGGTATCGCAGTACACAATATTGACGGACTGCTGGCGCTGTCACGCACGCACACGATCATCTACACGCCCTGTCACCGCAGTCATATCGACTACCTGCTGCTGTCCTTTGTGGTTTATCAGCATGGCCTGGTGCCGCCTCATATTGCCGCCGGGCTGAACCTGAATCTGCCAATCCTCGGCGGGGTGCTGAGACGTGGTGGTGCGTTTTTTTTGCGCCGCAGCTTCCGGGGGAACAAGCTATACGCCGCTGTTTTTCACGAGTACCTGCGCGCTAATCTCGCGAAAGGCGTGTCTATCGAATATTTCATTGAAGGAGGGCGGTCGCGGACTGGCCGGCTGCTCAGGCCGAAGCCCGGCATGTTGGCGATGACGCTCCGGAGTTTCGCAGGTAATGCTGATCGTCCGCTTGCCTTTGTGCCGGTGTATATCGGTTACGACAAACTTGTAGAAGGCCAAAGTTATATTGGCGAGCTCAGCGGCCGGGCGAAACGCAAGGAAAACTGGCTGGATTTCCTGCGCTCAATCAAAATACTCAGGAGCGAGTTCGGCACCGTGCAGCTGGCTTTCGGGGAGCCGATCGAAGCGGCGGAGCTGCTCGACAGGGAAGCGCCGGGGTGGCGCGACGCGCAAAGCAGCGAGGACAAGCCGGTCTGGCTGGGCAATGCCGTCGAGGTGCTCGGCGACGAGATCATGGTGCGGGTAAACCAGACGGCAATCGTCAATTCGGTAAACATGCTGGCACTGTGTCTGCTTGCCGTGCCGAGGCAGGCCATGGCCGAGCAGGATCTGATACGGCAGATCGAAATGACGCAGACGCTCATCAAGACCATTCGGGGTGCGAGGATCGACGCGGGACCGATCATGCCGGGCCGCGACGTTGTTTCAGAGGGTGAGGAACTCGGCATGCTGGTGCGCCGCTCTCACGAGCTCGGCGATGTGCTGACGCTTGCGGCGGACCAGGCAGTCTTGTCTACATATTTTCGCAATAACATCCTGCACCTCGTCGCCATACCCTCCCTGATTGCCTGTGGATTTCTGCACAACGAATCGCTCGAAAAGAATCGGCTGATGGACCTCTGCCGTATGGCCTATCCGTTTATCAGGTCGGAGTTGTTCTTGCCGGAGGAAGAGGATGGCTTCGAGTTACAGCTTGCGCGGTGCCTGCAGTCAATGCAGGACCTGGGCCTCATCAGCGAGCATGAAGGTATTTTAAGGCGCGCGCATGCGACGTCCCGGGAGGCGGGGCAGCTGTCTTTTCTGGCGCAGGCGACACTGCAGATTCTTGAGCGCTACTACCTGGTTATCGCTTTGCTGCGCAATCGCGGCTCCGGCACGCTCACCCAGAAGGACCTGGAAACCCTTTGCCAGCTCATGGCCCAGCGCATATCTATGATCTACGAGCTCGATTCGCCGGACTTTTTTGCGAGGGACCTGTTCAGCAACTTCATTAATGAGCTGAAAAAATTCGACGTCGTGTGGGCGGACGACGGAGGCAAACTGGAATTCGGCGATATACTCGTGGAGGTCAGCGAGAAAGCGCAAAACGTATTAAGCGAGGAAATCCGTCACAGCATACTTCGGGTTACCCAGGCGTAGGAGGCGTGTTCATGAATGATCGTATGGTAGAGCTGGAGACCCGCCTGGCATTTCTTGAAGATACGGTGAACGCCCTCGATAACATCGTTGCCGGGCATGAGCAGAAGATCGAGCGCCTGCAGGGCGCGCTGATGCTGATGCAAAAAGAGCTGCGCGCCATGGACGATAATGTCAGCGGTGACGAACAGGCCCCGCCGCATTACTGAGAGACGAAGAGGCAGGCTTGGAAAACCGGTTCACGCGCAAACAGGCTGATGTGGGAGACGTCGAGGTTGCCACATTTTATCGCTTCGTAGATTTACCCGACTGCGAAGCCGTGGCGCTGCGCCTGCGCGAGGCTGCGGAGAGGGCGGAGATTCTTGGCACCGTCATTGTGGCATCAGAGGGCGTAAACGCGACGGTCGCCGGGGATTCGACGCGTCTGCGGGACTGGGTCGAAACGCTGCGAAGTGATCCGCGCTTTGCATCCTTGCGACCGCGCTTCAGCAGCGCTGCGAGAATGCCCTTCTATCGGCTGAAGGTGAAGCTCAGGGATGAAATCGTCACGCTCGGTCAACCCGGTGTAAAGCCGCAGCGTCGCACCGGGGTTCACGTAGACCCCGAGCAGTGGGACAAGCTGCTGGCCGACCCGAACATCGTAGTCATTGATACGAGAAATCGGTATGAAACCGGCGTTGGCACGTTCGAAAATGCCATCGATCCTGGAACGGATTCATTCAGGCAGTTTCCTGACTTTGTGAATAAAAAGCTGGATCCGTCACAGCATCCCCGAGTTGCGATGTTCTGCACGGGCGGCATTCGCTGTGAGAAAGCTTCTGCCTGGATGCTCGAGCAGGGATTCGAGGAAGTTTTTCAACTTGACGGAGGAATTCTCAACTACCTTGAGAACAGGGAAGCTGAGCAGGGCAGTTGGCGCGGCGCGTGCTTTCTTTTTGATCAACGCGTCGGCGTCGACTACGGGCTCAGGCGCAGCGAACTCGAAATCTGCCATGGGTGTCGTCACCCGCTGACCGCCGAGGAGTGTCGCTCGGATGACTACGAGGCAGGCGTGAGTTGTCCGCATTGCGCGGCGGCGTTGACCGACTCGCGCCGGGCATCCCTCAGAGAGCGGCAGCGGCAGGAAGAGCTTGCGCGCAGAGCCGGCCGCAGGCACATCGGCAACCGCCCGGGAAAAAACACAGAAGAATCAGGCTGAGTGCGATCGACGATCGGGCTGGCAGACGCCTTGAAGCCCGTGCTGCAAAAAATCCACCACGCTTTTGCGCGCTTTACGCCTCGCTGCGTTTTTGAATCGCTGCCCTGAGCGTCGCGTTCTCAATCGACAGGGCAAGCTGCACGGCGATGATCTCGAGCACAATGCGCTCGCTTTCGGTATAGGCGCCAATCTGGTTCGATTCGAGGTTTATGACGCCGATTACGGTGTTGTTTGTGCGCATCGGTACGCAAAGTTCAGAGCGAACGCCCGGCCGCGAGTCCAGAAAACGGGGGTCGACAAGCGTGTCCACGATCAAAACGCTTTCATTATTTTGCGCCACCCATCCGGTGACGTTTTCGCCCAACTTGAGATCCAGTGAACGCAGGTAATCCTTGTCGGACTGAAGGCCGGTCGGCCCCAGGCCCCGGTCGCTGACTGCAAAAGGGGCGAGCTTCTGCCCCTGAACGAGATACACAGCCGCATAGTCATGGGGTACCGCATCCCTGAGGATGTCGATGATCTGCGTCGCCAGAATCTCCGGATCGTCAATCCGGTGCACGCGCATGCTTGCCTGGTGAATCGTGCCGATCCGGCCGACCATCAGGCGATGACTCCTCTACAGATTGATGGTCTGAGTTTTTCTTCGGACAATGCTCTCAAATCCTTTTTGGGTCTGCGATCTGTGGTCAGCGCTACCCCTTGAGTATCTAACCGGCATCAATATTGTACTAAATCCCGGATCCCGCATGTCGCCACGGCAATCAGGCGTTCAAGTCCGGAATCAGCTCACTTTCCATTTTCTCGATAAGGTCGCGAAGCAGCAATTTGCGCTTCTTAAGGCGCCTTAGCCTCAGCTGGTCCACGTTCAGATCGGCGCTCAGACGCGCAATCACGTCATCGAGATCGCGGTGCTCTAAGCGCAGCTCCTTAAGGCGCCGCCTCTTTGAGAAGACTTCTGTGTCGACATTGTCTGTCATAGTTACCTAATCTTAGACCTCAAAACGAGCGCCGGCCAAGCGGGGGGTCTTGCCTCACATCAGTTTAGCGGCGGCCAGATCTTTGCAGTGTCGCCTGTAACAATGAAGTAAGGATTGAGAATGTCATCCTTGCAATTGTAAGCCAGCGCTTTGCCGTCACCGGTTAGTACGCGACCACCGGCGCATTCCACAACGGCCTGTGCCGCCGCCGTATCCCACTCTGAGGTTGGACCCAGCCTGGGGTAAATATCTGCTTCCCCTTCCGCCACGAGGCAGAACTTGAGCGAGCTGCCCATGGCCACCATCTCGACATCGCCGAGCTTGTCCAGGTAGGCTGCGAGACCAGGACTCGGGTGGGAGCGTGACCCCACTACTCTGAGGGGGGTGGCCGCGGGCGTCCTCACCGAGATCGGCTGTTTCTCGCCGCCGGCCAGGATTTTGTGCGCTCCTGCGCCACGGGCGGCCAGGTAGGTCACGCCGCTTACCGGGACATGCACCACGCCCAGCACTGCTTCGTGATCGTGAATCAACGCGATGTTGACCGTGAATTCTCCGTTGCGCTTAACAAACTCCTTGGTGCCGTCCAGCGGATCCACCAGCCAGTAGGTGCGCCATGACGAGCGTACAGGCCACGGTAAAGCGCGTGACTCTTCAGACAGCAGCGGCAGTTCCGGCGTCAG
>JABDLF010000085.1 GCA_013003115.1 Gammaproteobacteria bacterium | reverse complement strand
TGCTGTACCAGTCACTGCGTAAGCCAAAAACCATGCGCAGCGCGTCATCCGCAAACGCGTACTCATCCTGGAAGTAAACGGTATTGATCGAGTAGTCGAAGGCACCCGCCGCGTCCTGCGGATTGTTTGTTCCTGCCGCATTGCCGTAGTAGATGTCATCGGGACTGAGATCATCATACTTGTCGATACAAAGATCCGGCGAGCTTGCTCCGCACTGCTCGTCAAAGCGATATTCGCCGATTGAATGCTGCAGGAACAGATTGGTCACATCAAAGTAATCGCGCTCATAACCACCCGTGAAAGTATGATTACCCCAGGTATAAGTACCCGCCACCTTTACAGAGTTGGTCTCGTAATCAAGTTTGTTGGACTGCCTCGAGTCGTCTCCGCCCACATAGACGTTGGCGCGGGAAAAAGACCCGTCACCGTCGACATCGGCATAAGTCTCGATTCGAAATTCCGGGAATCCAACATCGTTGCGGGTTTTTTGGCTGTTATCGAGGGTTGAGTAGCTGGCACGGACTTCCGTGGAAAAGTTTTCGTTCCAGTCAGAAAACAGCATGGCCGAATACGCGTCGAGTGTCGCCCCGCGATTATAAAAGTGGTTCGGGAACTCGTACTCGTCGTTATCGCCGTCGGAGCGCACCGTGTTAAAGCCTTCATTGAAATTGTAGGTGAAGTTAGCCCGGTGCTGGTCGTTGATATTCCAATCAAGCTTGATCAGGTATTTCTCGTCCTCGACCGGGGTACCCAGCAGAATATCGCCAGGATCATAGTCATAATCATTAATGGCAATGTTCCTGATCCGATCGAGCTGAGATCGGGTTACGCCTGTCACAGGGTTTCCGCACACTTCGTCACCGGCGCAATAATCGTAGGTATCAGCCGTCTCATCCTTTTGATATGCAGCAAAAAAGAACAGCTTGTCTTTGATGATCGGGCCGCCAACGCTGAATCCGTAGCGTTTTTCATCGAAATCAGCGCTGGGAATGGGGTCGCCTTCCAACTGATCACCAACCATCGAATCGTCGGTGTAATCAACAAACAGCGAACCGAAAAATTCGTTTTCACCGGACTTGGTTACCGCGTTGATGTTGCAGGCTGTGAAGCCACCGTACTCGACGTCAAACGGCGCCAGTTCCACAGCTACCTGCTGGATGGCCTCGTAAGGAAATGGCATGCGCTGCGTCGGATAGCCGCTGCGGTTAAGGCCAAAGTTGTCGTTCAGCTTGACGCCATCTACGGTCAGGCTGTTGAAACGCGGGCTGGCACCGAGACAGTGAACATTTTCGACATCCGCCTCATCTACATAAATGCGCGGGTCAATACGAATCAAATCCTTGATATCCCGGTTGATGGCCGGGGCCGCTTCCAGATCGTCAATGCTGAAGCTGGTAGAGGGGCCCACAGCGACCTCGGCGCTCTGTATCCGCGCGGCAGTCGTTATAACCTCCTCAGTCACGTTCAGTCCCAGTGATACCGTAAACGTGTAGGTTTCACCAAGACTGAGAAAAATCTCGCTGACCGTCGCGTCTGCAAACCTGTCGGAGTCGGCCTTGACTGTATATGGTCCGCCGACACTCAGACCACTGGAAGCAAAAACCCCGCGCTCGTTAGTCGTTGCGCTGCGCTTGCTGCCCGTTCGAGTATCAGTGATTGTGACCGGGATTCCGGCGGCCGGCGTTCCGCCGGGTGCCAGCACCGTGCCACGTATGGTGGCCGTGGTTTCCTGCGCCATAGATGCGGGCGCTGCGAGCGCGAAAACCAGCATCGAGACCAGGCAAATCAGTCCGCTTTTCGTCCACGCGAAAGCGCCCTTCGATCCGACGTTGCCAGCCGGAAAGTAGTTAGTCTGCGTCATTTTGTTTTCCCCAGGTGATCAGGTTGATCAGCAGGCATTCCTGCCCTTTGTTTCGAATGAAATAACCGCGCCACTATATAGGCGGAATGGCGAGTCTACAATCGCAATGTGAATATTTTACGACACAGCATGAGGGTGGCAATGCAAAAAGGCGCCGAGTGCCTCCTGATCGCGCTTCGTGGCCAATTATTGCACAGAATCTGCTCAGAAAATGATCAATGAAAAAACGCTTTTTTATTGTTTTCTCATGTAGTTATAATTTTAATATCGTCGATTTTATCCAGTTTTGCGCGTATGTTACTGAGTGCTCGATAGCCGCGGCGATTCGCGTTACCGCAATTTGTGCTAGCCGCGTTGTTGCGCACTTGCAACACCACATTTGCGCTCATTTCGGGGCGATCGTGAGGATCAGCGGCCAGTGATCAGAGACCCCCTCGGCCTGGGGCATGCGAAACCGCCGGGGCGTGCCCTCATCGGTCACCTGCGCCGGCACATTGTTGGCCAGTTTCACCGACCCGCGCACCAGGCCCCATTGCCCGCCGGACAAGAAATTTCGTGAGAGCAGAATCATGTCGAGGAACGACCAGCTGTCATTAACCCGATAATAGTTGGTGCCCGGGCAGTCGTTGCACTCGATCTCATGCGCGACGAGCCACCACGGCTCCGCGTATTGCCCCAGCATGTCCTCCGCGTCGTCCTCGCGAGCGGGCGTGTTGAAGTCGCCGGCGGCAAACGCGAGACGCCCGGCCGGCAGGCCCTCCTGCAGGCTGCCAAGGAACCGATAGGCATCTATGCGCAGGGGAAAGGGATGATACGGCGCAGGAAAATGCACGGAGAATCCCGTAAGGACGTTACCGTCGGGCAACAGGAAATCCGCCTGCAGAATGCCGCGCGTATCTTTCTTTCGCTTGTCTTCGATTGCGCGAAACGGAATCTCGTGCAACACCGGCTCGCCCGCCAGCGGCAGCTTGCTTAAGAAAGCGACGTCGATGCCACGATCATCCCTGCCCTCGATTAACACAGAGGGCTGGTATCCAAGATCACCCAGGTGTTCGGTCCGCAGCCGCTCGAGCACTTTTATGTTTTCGACTTCCTGCAGCGCGATAACGTCCGCGCCGCGACCGTTGTTCACCTGACGAATCACATCTGCCAGACGCGTAAGCTTTGTGCGCACGACTTCCTCGTTCCAGTCCCAGTAAAGGCACTGCTCGCGCCAGTAGTCGTTGTCGATCTCCGCGCAGCCCGCCTTGTGCGCCGCGCTCTGCTTTTTAGCAAGGGGCAGGTAGGTGGCATCGTTTTTTCCGGGGTCATCATCGGTGTCGAAGAGGTTTTCGACATTAAAGGCCATGATAGTAATCTTTGTGCCGCTTTCAGGCTGGGTGCCCGGCATGGGCGCACAGCCGACAAGCATCAAAAAAAGCACAATCAATGCGGGGCGATATATTCTTCGCACGGCGATCTCCGTCAGGGGTAAGCGGACTACCAGTCTGCCACGGCCAGGTCTGCAAGCGGAAACTCGATGCGAATCTGCGGATGATTTCTCTCATCGCGCACCTCAAGTCGCAAAAGCGGGCCGGGTCTCGCTTCCCAAAGGACCTCTATCAGCCCGAAATTAAGGCCTTTGTAAAAGCGTTGAATGCGCGCGCGGTTTACCTCATCCGGCATCTCCTCCCAGAAATGGGTCAAGCCGCTCGAAGTTACTTCATAAAGCGGGTAGAAGCCCTTCGGCTTAAATCGCGTGAGCTCGGCGAAATGCCTGTCTCCGCTTATCAGGACGACTCCCGGTTTGCCGCTCTCAGTGATCAGATCCAGTAGTCTTTGTCGGGCTGCAGGATAGGCCGCCCAGCGCTCCCACTCGTGATCAGCCGGCAGCATCTGCGTCCCGGAGACAATCAGCGTGAGCTGTGCGGTGCTGCCATTCAGCTCGTTCTCCAGCCAGCGCCACTGCTCTTCACCTAGAACGTCTGCCTCCGGTCCTGGCGGTTCACGGTGATAGCGCACGTCAAGCAGAATGACCTTGACCTGGCGCGGCACTTTGCCGAGCACATAGCTGGAGTAAACGCCTTCGCGCGTTCGCCGCGGATCATTGGCGGGAACGCCCAGGAAATCGAGCAGCAGCTGCTGGCTCTCAGCTTTCATCGGGTAGCTTGCGTCGCCATCATTGGTGCCGTAATCGTGATCGTCCCAGGTGCCAGTCACCGGCACGCGCGCCTGCAGCTGCTGATAGCCGGGGTTCGCGGATTGTTCACGATACTTCGTGGCGAGCACGCTCATGTCGAGGGTATCGCCATAGACATTGTCGCCCGTCCATATCCACAGCTGCGGTTC
>JABDLF010000008.1 GCA_013003115.1 Gammaproteobacteria bacterium | reverse complement strand
ACGATGCCGTGCGAGGCGACATCCTCGAGATGCAGCGTTTTGGCTTGCCCGATGATTACTGGGCCACCTACGCGGGCACGGTGCGCGCCCTGACGCTGGCCGACGTCTCGGCGCAGGCCGAGCGCGTGTTACAGCCGAGCAGGATGACCTGGGTCATTGTAGGCGATCGCGCCAAGATCGAAGATAAGATACGCGCGCTCGAATTAGGCGAAATAAGCTTCCTGGATGCCGACGGCAACCCGGTAGCGGCAAACTAGTAACAGAAATCGAGGGGACCAACGCTTCGCTGGGATTAATCCCTGGTGCAGTCCAGGCCCCCTTTGGCAACCCACGCGACGCCCCACCGGCAAAACGGTGGGGCGTTTTTATTAACAGGGTCCGCGCACGTTTCCACACCTGAGGGAAATGTACTCTGGCCCCTTTTTTGCCAGAAGATGGATCCCCGCATCTCGTGCGGGACTCCCGCCTGCGCGGGGACGACGATTAAGTGGAACCGACAACTTGAAGACCAGTCGCTTTCCATCTGTCCTTCCCGCTCACCCTGGCATTCCCGCGAAAGCGAGAATCCAGTTAAACAATCGCCGAAGGCACAACATCGATCCCGCGAAGCCTCCCGCGCGTTTGATCCGGGGACGGGAATTGAGGCAACGGAACTGGAGTCAGGCTTTCGGCGGCATACGCCTCGACTCGGCCTCGATGAAAATTCGTTTCACCATCGGAAATTGCTTTTTGATGTCGCGCTCGAGACCCTGCACGACTTCCTCGAGTTCGTTGGCACGGCGTTCGTCCTTAAACTTCACGGCGAGATTGAGCAGGATGAATTCCGGCCCCATGTGCATGGTGAGTATGTCATTGACGTGATCAATTTCGTCGCAGGCCATCACCAGCTCGCGGATGCCGTTCACCACGCGATCATTAGCCGCCTCGCCGATCAGCAAGCCCTTGGTCTCATAGGCTAGCCAGGCGGCGGTGCCGCCGAGAATGATGCCGATCAGAATCGAGGCAATGCCGTCAAAGTAGGGAATACCCGTAACCTGGGTGAGCCATATGCCGACGAAGGCGATGATCAGACCCGCCATGGCCGCCGAGTCTTCAAACAGCACCACAAAGAGTGTCGGGTCTTTACCGCGCTGCACGGCCTCGAAATAGCCCCACTGACCCTTGGTTTTCTTGAATTCCTTAAATGCGATAGCCCAGGCAACGCCTTCAAAAATCATGGCGAGTCCCAGCACCACGTAGTTAATCATGGGACTCTTGATTTCCGCCGGATGCAGCACGTGATGAATGCCTTCATAAATGGAAATACCGGAACCGACGGCAAAAATCAGGATGGCGACCACGAAGCTCCAGAAATAGATTTCTTTGCCGTGGCCGAATGGAAAGCGCTTGTCCGCCGGTTTCTTTGCGCGCTTGAGCCCGTACAGCAGGAGCACCTGGTTGCCGGTGTCCACCACCGAGTGGATGCCCTCGGAGAGCATCGCCGAGCTGCCCGTAATACTCGCGGCTATGAACTTGGTAATGGCGATCAGGCCATTGCCGATGAGCGCAGCGAAGATGACTTTTTTCGATCCGGCGGCCATGAGGGCTCCTTTAAAGCGGCGGCGCAATGTTAACAGACATGGGAATTGCCTTATTGCGCTTGGATGCGGCCGCCGGCATCAGTAAGATGCTTTCAAACCAGTCGGCGGGGGACCGATGATGCAGGACTACGAAAAACTTGGCGCATTTTACCTTGGCAAGCGCTATGACCTTAAGAAAAAGTCGCTTAAAGAAGAGGTCATTCTCTATGACTCCAAGGACCTGACCACCCATGCGGTGATCATCGGCATGACCGGCAGCGGCAAAACCGGCCTCGGAATCGGCATGCTGGAAGAGGCTGCCATGGACAAGGTGCCGGTGATTGCCATCGACCCCAAGGGCGACCTGGGCAACATCCTGCTGACGTTTCCGGACCTGGCCGCCTCGGACTTCGAGCCTTGGGTCAATCCGCGCGAGGCGGAAAAGAAGGGCAAATCGGTGAGCGAATATGCCGCCGGCCAGGCGGGGCTGTGGGAAAAGGGCCTGGGCGAATGGGGCCAGGGCAAGGCCCGCATCAAGCGCTTTCGCGATCTGGTCGACCTGGCTATTTATACGCCGGGCAGCTCGGCCGGCCTGCCTGTTTCGGTGCTCAAGTCGTTCAACGCGCCCGGGCCCGCCGTGCGCAACGACATGGATCTTTATCGCGAGCGCATACAGGCCACGGCCACGGGCATCCTGGCACTCATGGGCGAAGATGCCGACCCCATCACCAGTCGCGAGCACATCCTGATTTCCAATCTGCTCGATCACTACTGGGGACAGGACCGTAATCTCGACGTGGCGGGACTCATTACCGCTATCCAAAACCCGCCGGTCGATCGCATTGGCGTGATGGACCTGGAGTCTTTTTACCCATCCAAAGATCGCTTCAAGCTCGCCATGCAGCTCAACAACCTGCTCGCCGCGCCCGGCTTCGAGTCGTGGATGGAGGGCGAACCTCTGGATGCGGGCAAACTGCTCTATACCGAATCCGGCAAGCCGCGCATCTCTGTGATGTCTATCGCGCACCTTTCCGACCCCGAGCGCATGTTTTTTGTCACCATGCTGTTGAACGAGATCATCAGCTGGATGCGCGCTCAGCCCGGCACCTCGTCACTGCGCGCCATTTTGTACATGGATGAAATCTTCGGATACATGCCGCCCACCGCCAACCCGCCTTCAAAGAACCTGTTCCTGACGCTGCTCAAACAGGCGCGTGCCTATGGTCTCGGCCTGGTGCTGGCTACGCAAAACCCGGTGGACCTGGACTACAAGGGGCTCTCGAACACCGGCACGTGGTTCATCGGCAGGCTGCAGACCGAGCGCGACAAGATGCGCGTGATGGAAGGGCTAGAGGGCGCAACCGCTGGCGGCAAGTTCGACAAGCAGGCGATGGAGCGCACTATTGCGGGTCTGGGCAAACGCGTGTTCCTGCTGCACAACGTGCACGAGAACGAAGCGGTCGTGTTCAACACGCGCTGGGCCATGTCGTATCTGCCCGGTCCGTTTACGCGCGAGCAGATCAAGCGGCTAATGAAAGACCGCAAGGCGGCGGCACCAGCGCCCGCGGTCAATGTCATGCCTCAGGCTACCGCAGCCAAAGCACAACAAAACGCCGCCGACAGCTCGCCGCCGCCATTACCCCCATCGTTGGATCAGTATTTCATTCCTGCCTCGCGCCCTGCCGGAGAAGGCGAAAGGCTGGTGTATTTTCCGCTGGTGATCGCGGCCTCGGACGTGGGCTACAGCAGCGCCAGGTACAACGTGAACACCGAAAAACGCTTTGGCCTGGTTTGTGAAGTGGACGACGGCCCGGTGCCGGTTGAATGGGATAATGCCGAAACACTTGAGATGGATTTTGATCAGCTCGATGCCGGACCTGAAGACGAGGCGGAATACTCTGAACTGCCGAGCGCCGCGGGCAAGGTCAAGAACTACGCGAAGTGGGAAAAGCTCCTGAAACGCTGGTTGCGCGCCAACAAGACGCTGACGCTATACAAGAGCGAGAGCTTCAAGATCACCTCGGAGCTTGGCGAATCCGAAGGCGAGTTTCGGGCGCGATTACAGCAGTTCGCGGCGGAAAAGCGTGATGAAAAGGTTGCGGCGCTGCGCAAGCGCTACGCAAGCAAAACGCGCACCCTCGAGAATCGGCTGCTGCGTGCCCAGCAGCGCATCGAACGCGAGCAGGAGCAATCGAAGCAGCGCAAACTTGATACGGCCATCTCTTTTGGCACGGCAATCCTTGGTGCGGTGCTCGGGCGCAAAAAACTTTCCACCACCTCTGCGTCACGCGTGGGCACCGCCGTGAAGTCGGCCGGCCGCATGCGCAAGGAAGCGCAGGATATCGAGCAGGCGAAGGAAACCGAAGCCGCGGTCCAGGAGGAAATGCAGACGCTTGAGAAGCAGCTTCAAAGAGAAATCGAATTGCTCGACACAAACTTTGATGCGCAGAACGAAGAGCTTAAGGAGATTGTGGTCAAGCCGCGCACCACCGACGTACATATACACTTCGTCGGACTCGGCTGGGCACCGCACTACCAGGACAAGAAAGGACGTCTGCACGCCGCCTGGTCCTAGCAAGTGTGCAAAAAGGGGTCAGAGTACATTTTGACAAAACGTACTCTGACACCATTTTTTGAAAAGCCTGAAGGTGGATCCCCGCATCCAGTGCGGGATTCCCGCATCCAGCGCGGGATTCCATTCCTAGTTGGCACAGCCAACGTCAAGCACGGCTGCACGCCCAATGAAAGCGCCCTATGTAGGCTCGCATCTAAGGATTTCGGCCCCGTTTTCTCTCTGAACGCTTTTTGAGTTCCGGCGCCGGGGTTCTTGCTGTGCGAAGGTGCATGAATTCTGGGCGCACGGCAGAAACACTCGTTTACAGTGTTTGCCGCCTGTTTTCTTTACCATGCTCCCTTCGATTGATTCGTCTGAAGGAGCATGAGGCATGGACATTAAGAATTTCGCAGCGCAGGTACTATCAGAGAAATTGGGCGCAAACGCCAACCCGGAAGCGGCGCGGGCAGCGCTGGAAGAAATTTCTTCGGGCGATGGTTTCGACCTTGGCAACATCGTTTCGCAGTTTTCTTCGGAAGGTGGCGATATCGCGGGCAAGGTGAGCACCTGGCTGGGCGATGGTGCCAACGAGGCGATCTCGGCGGAGCAGGTGCAATCGGCGATCGGCAGCGAACGTATCTCTTCGTTTGCGGAAAAGCTTGGTGTTTCCCAGGAAGCAGCCAGCAGCAGCCTGTCCGAAGTCCTGCCCACGCTGATCGATAAGAGCAGCAGTGGCGGCGAATTGCTTGCGGGTCTTAACAGCGCCGGCGGATTGCGCGGCCTGATGTCAAAAGTATTTGGCAAGTAATCCTAAAACACGCTGATTGAGAAACGGGGCTTCGGCCCCGTTTTTTAATTCCCGGCCGTTGCAGCACGCGGGATTTCTGATGCAATCAGGATCTTCAGGGCCTACGAATCAGGCTTTGCAGTTCTTTTGCGCAACGGGCGCCACGTGATCATGGTCACGCCCGCAAGAATCACGGCGGCTCCGATGAGACGCGTGCCCGCGAGGCCCTCATCCAACACCAGCCAGCCAAGAGTCACGGCGACAACCGGATTTACGTAAGCAATGGTGCCGAGCTTTGCCGGTGTGGTGTGCTGTATCAGCCATACATATGTCCCATACGCGATGCAGGAGCCGAAGATCGTCAGATAGGCCATCGCTGCAATGCCGTTGAAGGTCCACTGCCAACGCGGCAGTTCGCCCGCGAGTATTCCGTACAGAACAAGCATGAGGCCGCCAAGCAGCATCTGCAGCCCTGCGAACATAAGCGGTGACATCTGTGTCGGGTAGGTGCGCGAATAGATCGTTCCGATACTCCATGCGATGGGGGCGCCGAGAATGGCAAGCTGGCCCGCAAAGTACTCAAACTGAAGCCCCGAGCGCGGCCATAGCAGCAAAGCAGCACCCACGAGGCCGATGGCAATGCCGATTTTCTCGCGGCGAGATACGCTCTGCGCTTTGGCGCCGAAAGTACCGAACCACGTTGTCCAGATCGCGCCGGTCGTAATCAGCAGAGCGGCCTGATTGGATTCCACCCATTGCTCGCCCCAGGTAACCAGCCCGTTGCCCAGCACGACCAGCGCCACCGCCATGATCGAAGACGAAACCCAGTCGTGTCGCGTTGCAGGCCCACGCTTGCCCATGGCCGCACCGACTCCCAGCAGAACAAGACCGGCAATCACAAAACGAACACCCGCCATCAATCCTGGCGGCAGGTCATGCACCGCAATGCGGATGCCGAGATAAGTAGACCCCCACACGATGTAGACAATCGCAAAGGCAATCGCGATCTTAAGCTTTTCGCTCATGGGTTCGCAGCACGTTTTGTTACGGGCAGGGTGGCGTTCATCAGCAGAAAACTAACACCGAAACGAAACGGGGTCAGGATTATTTTCTAAAAAATAAACCTGACCCCAGCTACACGCGAAGCCCGAATGGCACCTCGCTTGTTTTTTACGCCAGTGCCCGGAGCCGCCTACCAGCCGCAGGTTTTGCCTTCGTTCTGTTCTTCCAGCCAGCCGATCAAGGGCTGAAAATAGTCGATGATGGCCGAGGCATCCATTTCGCGGGTGCCGGTAAGTTTTTCCAGCGCATCGGGCCAAGGCTGACTGTTACCCATGGCCAGCATCTCCTCAAGCCGCTTGCCGGCTTCTTCGCTGCCATAGAACGAACACTGATCGAGCGGACCCTCGTGGCCGGCCAGATCGCACATGGCCTTGTAGAACTGGAACTGCATGATGTGCGACAGAAAATACCGCGTATACGGCACGTTCGCCGGCACGTGATACTTGGCCCCAGGGTCAAAATTGTCTTCGTCGCGCTCGACGGGCGGCACAATACCCTGGTAGCGCGTGCGCAGCTTCCACCAGGCCTCGTTGTACTCGCCCGGTTTGACCCGCCCGGCGAAAACGTCCCAGCGCCACTGATCAACAAGTTTGGAAAACGGCAGGAAGGCAATCTTCTCCAGTGCCATTTTCATCTGCTGATTGATGGTCGCGCGCTGGTCGCGCTCAAATTCGCTGACCAGTCCGATGCCCTGCATATATTCCGGCGTCATCGCCAGCGTGATGGTATCGCCGATGGCTTCGTGAAAGCCGTCGTGGGCACCGTTCTGGAACAACCGCGGCTGGTCCTTTTGCGCCAGGAAATAATAAACGTGGCCCAGTTCGTGATAGATCGTTGTCAGATCGTCTTCGTTGGGCTGTATACACATCTTGATGCGCACATCATCCTGGCCATCCATCGGCCAGGCGCTTGCGTGGCAGACGACGTCACGATCACTGGGCTTGGTCAGCATCGAACGCTCCCAGAAAGTCTCCGGCAGCTCCGGCAGGCTGAGCGAAGTAAAAAACTCTTCGGACAGTTCTACCATGCGCATGGCGTCGTAATCCTGCTCCACCAGCGCACCCGTGACGTCGAGGTTGCCGACGCCGGAGTAGGGCTCGACCAGGTCGTAAATGTTGCCCCACTGCTGCGACCACATGTTGCCGAGCAGATGCGCCGGGATAGGCTCACCCTGCGGCACCTTGTCTTCGCCGTACTCCTCGGCAAGCTTGTCGCGGACATAGCAATGAAGGTCTTCGTAAAGGGGCTTCACCTGCAGCCACAAGCGCTCGGCTTCGGCTTCAAATTCGTCCGCGCTCATATCGTAACCAGATCGCCACAGCGCCCCGGCATTGGCGAAACCCAGTGCACTAGCACCCTCGTTGATCAGCTCAACAAAGCGCGTGTAGTCATCGCGCATGGGCGGCGAAATGGTGCGCCAGCCTGACCAGGCGTCCAGCAGCGTATCGTAATCTCTCGAGCGCGCCATCACACCGATGAGGTCAACTTCGCTAAGACAGGAATCATCGCCTTTAGGGCAATACTTGCCCTTGCCGTAAACGGATTCCATGCGCGCCGCGATCGCTGCGAGCTCCTCGCGCTTGTCGGCATCATCCGGTGCCGGCAGCGAGCTGCCCAGCTTGATGAGCTTGATCGCCCTTGCCGTCGCGCCCTGCAGATCAAGGCCATCGTAATCCTTGGACTTCTCAATTATGCGGCTGTTAAAAGCCAGCACGTCTTCATTGCCTTCGGCGGCCAAAGCCTCAGTATCCGGCGTGATGTACGTCGCCTTTACCCACTCGAGCCGCGCCTGGCGCTGCCCCAGCTCGAGCGATTCCTCATTAACATCCTGAACGAACTTATCAGCGTCAGCCGCTGTTTTCGCCGTGCCGGCCGCAGGTTCCGCGTCGTGACTCACGTCAACCGTGCAGCCCGCAAGCAGAACCAGAACAACTAACCCTGAAAAAATAACTCTAAACATAAGTATCTAACCTCAAAACTGTTCCACAACCCATTCGTATTTTTACCCGGCCCGCCAATGCCGCAGCCCTGTTTATGCTCAAACGGCGACACCTCGGCCGCCGTCTGATCCTGAATCTCGCAAAACCCTGATAAACGTCGTGCATGCCTTTTTGAAGCAACGCCGATGTCACGATCATGAACACGCCGACGCCGACACTTTGGTCGCAGCGTTGGTTGTTAGGGTTCTTTTGCCGTGACTTGTGTCAAAGCTCTACAGTTTACCTTTTTGCTCGCGAATCGTCTTTTGAAGAATATTTGTGCGGCGCACCAAATCAGGGTTTGAAGCTACACTCATCAGGAACTTTGCGGCGCCAGTCGCCTCCAATGCAGCCATACGGGTGGTGGGCACATGTGCTAAATTCTCCGCCCTGACCATGCCGGGGCCGCCCGGCATTTACCGAAGTTTGAGACCAGAAAATTCAAAGAATCGTTGAGCAGCCGAGGCGCCTGGCGGTGCCCCCGCAGCCGGCTCCTGCGATCAGCAATGGAGATACCCGATGAGATTCATTCCACGCCCGACATCGTTACCGTCGTTTTTCACCGCCTTGATATTCGCCGCGCTGCTGGCCGCATGCCAGAGCCCGGAATCGGGATTATCGGGCAACACCGCGACTGCAAAGGCGGATTCAGGCAAGTCGTCTGCGACAGCTGACGACAAGATTTTTGACATGCCGTACCTCATGCGCGAACTCGACAACGGCTTGCGCGTCATCATCGTGAAAACGGACTACCCCGACATCGTCAACCTGCAGATGCCAGTGCAGAGCGGCTCGCGCAATGAATTCGAGCCTGGCAAGTCGGGCTTCGCGCATTTCTTCGAGCACATGATGTTTCGCGGCACCGAAAACTACTCGGCTGACGAATACGGTGAGATTTTGAAAAACGCCGGCGCGGATCAAAATGCCTACACCACGGATGACTACACCAATTATCACGTGACTTTCACCAAGCCGGACCTCGAAACGGTGCTGAAGCTCGAAGCCGATCGCTTCATGAACCTCAAGTACACCGAGGAGGAGTTCCGCACCGAAGCCCTCGCCGTCAAGGGCGAGTACTTAAAGAACGCGTCAAACCCCGTGCGCAAGTGGCTGGAGGTCATGCGCGAAACGGCTTTTGATGTGCACACTTACAAGCACACCACCATGGGCTTTCTCGAAGACATCGAGGTTATGCCCAACCAGCTTGAATACTCCTACACGTTCTTTGACCGTTGGTATCGCCCGGAAAAATCCGCCGTTATTGTCGTCGGAGACGTTGACCCCGAGGCTACCTTCACCATGGTCAAGGAGTATTTTGGCCCCTGGGAGCGCGGCAGCTACGAAGCGGAAATCCCCGTTGAGCCGGAGCCGGATGGGCCGCTTTATGAGCACATCCAGTGGGATGTGCCGGGTCAGCCGTGGATGGCCGTTGGCTTTCGCGGGCCGGCCTTCGATCCCGACGCCAGGGACATGCCAGCTATGGACCTGATATCTCAGGTCTATTTTTCGCAAAACTCAGAGCTCTATCAGAAGCTGGTCATCCAGGAGCAGCTGGTAGACCAGCTGTGGGCCTGGTTCCCTGATCGCAAGGATCCTAACCTTCTGACCATTGCCGCACGACTGATTGATCCGGCCAATGCGGATGCCGTGCGCGACGCGATCTACGCAACGCTCAGCCAGGCACGCACAGAGGCTGTCGATCAGGACAAACTCGAAGACATCAAGTCGCGTCTGCGCTACGGATTTGTCGCCCAAATGGATAACTCCGAGGCGATCGGCGACACGTTGGCAAGCTTCGTGCAGTTTGAACGCACGCCGGAGACTATTAACCAGGTCTACCGCCAGTACTCCGCGCTGACGCCCGATGACCTGGTGGACTACGCCAATCGCTACTTCACGGACCGCGGGCGAATCATGGTCTCACTCGGCACCCAGGAGACGCTGGGCAGCCTTGGCACGCCGGTTTCCATCGACGAAATGGTGGCGAACAAAAAATCCTCGGCGGCGCCGGATATTCAATTCGTGGAAATGCCCTCGAGCTCATCGCCTCTCATAGACGTGGCTTTTTTGTTCAAAACGGGCGCGGCCTTCGATCCGCCGGGCAAGAAAGGCCTCGCCGCACTAACCGCAGCCATGATCAGCGAAGCTGGTTCTGAGAAGAAAACGATTTCTGAACTCAACGAAGGGTATTTTCCGCTGGCGGCGGGGTTCTCTTCGCAGGTCGATAAGGAGATGCTGCGCCTGTCCGGCACCGTACACAAAGACAACCTCGACGCCTGGTACAAGCTGGCCACGCAGCAATTGCTGACGCCGGGCTGGCGCGAGAGCGACTTTGAGCGCCTGCGCACCGACGCAATCAACGGCATCAAGTCGAACCTCGTCGGCAACAACGACGAGGAACTCGGCAAGGAAACGCTCTATGAATTCATTTATGGCGACGCGCACCCATACAGCAGCCTTAATCTCGGCCATGTCAGTGACTTGGAAGCGCTGACACTGGATGACGTAAAGGCGTTTTATGCACAGCATTTCACGCCGGCCAACCTGACCATCGGCCTCGCCGGCGGTTACCCCATGTCATTAAAGGACCGATTGACCGGCGACATGGCGAAGCTCCCGTCAGGCGCGCCCAACTCACTGGACCTGCCGGTAGCGCCGGCGTTCAGTGGTCACAAGGCGCGTATCGTGCAAAAAGAAACCAGCTCGGTGGCCGTTTCTTTTGGCTTCCCCATCGAAATTAAACGCGGCGATCCTGACTGGGTCGCACTTTGGCTCGCGCGCTCATGGCTGGGCGAGCACCGCAGTTCCAATAGTTTTCTGTACCAGCGCATCCGCGAAGCTCGGGGCATGAACTACGGCGACTACGCCTACATCGAGTATTTCCCCAACGGGATGTTCCTCACGATGCCGGGCCCGAACTATTCGAGGCAGCAGCAGATCTTCCAGGTTTGGCTCAGGCCCCTGCGGAGCAACAACGATGCGCACTTCGCCACTCGCGCGGCGCTGTTTGAGCTCAACAAGCTGATTACGGAAGGCATGAGCGAAGAACATTTCCTGGCCACCCGTAACTTTCTGGAGAAATACGTGAGCCTGTTGGTGGCAACACAGGGAAGGCAACTGGGTTATAAGCTCGACAGCGAGTATTACGACATTCCCGCATTCACCGACTACGTGCGCAACGCGCTTGAGACCATGACGGTGGACGACGTGAACCGCGCCGTGCGCCAGCACCTGCAAATGGACGATATCAAGTTTGCGTTTGTGGCAGCGGATGCTGACGATTTGAAACAGCGCCTCGTGAGCAATCAGCCGTCACCGCTGGAGTACAACGCACCCAAGCCGGAGCTGGCCGCCGAAGACGCCGTCATCCAGATCCTGGAGATTGACTTAGAGCCCGGCGACGTGAGCATCATCAGCTCGGAGGAAATTTTTCGCTGAGGAAACTGGCTTGCGCCGGAAAGCTCAATAATTATATCTGACCAATCGGCGCACACTAGTGTTGGAGTAGCCCGGTGAACGCCGGTGTTTTAACAAGCAGAGCAAAGCAAAAAAGGGCGGCCAGTGGCCGCCCTTTTTTTCGTCAAATGCTGTCGGAATCAGTTAATCGCCATTCGCTCGCGACTGCCAAGGTGCTCCCGCAGAAATTCATCCATATCCTGATACAACTCGATTTCGTTTTCCTCCGCACCGAAGCCATGACCTTCCCAGCGCTTCATTACAGACCGGAAATCTTTCTTATTGTGTTTTAGCGCGGAAACCAGCCTGTTGTAGTGTGAGACATCGACTCTGCCATCCAGGCGGCCATGGATCACGAACAGTGGCGCCTTGATCTTGTCGACGTGATGTATCGGTGATGTGGCCCGGAACCGATCTTTGTGCTCCTCAGGATCGCCAATATAATCATTCAGCACTTGCTCTCCGATCCCGTGAAAACCAGAGGTCATAGTCAATCTCGTGTCCTGGTGATACATTAGTTCCAGGTCAACGAGACCTACATAGTTGATCCCACAACTATACAATTCCGGTGTGCGAATCAGGCCCATTAAGGTGGCGTAGCCGCCATAGCTGGCCCCGTATATGCAGACTCGATTCGGGTCTGCAATGCCTTCATCGATTGTCCATTGAACGGCATCGGTAATGTCATCTTGCATCGCCAGGCCCCACTGATGGTAGCCTGACTGCTCAAATTTTCTGCCATAGCCGCCCGAACCTCTGAAGTTAATCTTCAACACCGCAAACCCCCGGTCCGCGAACAGCTGCGACTCTGGATCAAACATCCAGGTATCCCGAACGCCATGTGGGCCGCCATGTGGATTGACCACCAGCGGTACCGGGCCATCTGCATTTTTAGGCACTGTCAGGTAACCCCTGAGCATCAGGCCATCGCGGGCCTTGAGCTCTATGGGGCGCATTTCACTCAAATCATCTTTATCAATCCACGGATGCGAAGATGCCAGGAACTCCAGTCGGTTGCTTTGCTTGTCGAACAGGTAGTAGTCGCCCGGGACTACATCGCTAAAGCTTCGCACTACATAACGCGTCCCGTCGTCACTTGCTGAGACGATATTATTGAGAGTCTCAGGTAGTGCCTGGTCGATCGCCGCCCGACTCCGGGCGCGCCCCGGATTCAGATAAACGCGGCTTGGCTTGTCACGACTGTATTCCACATAGAGAGGTTTGCGATTCTTGCTCGAAAAGTACACAGATCCTGCTATGTCGTATACGGGATCTTCGACAATTGGCTCGCCTAGTTCTCCACTGCTTGTATTCATCGAAAACAATGCCATACGATCCCGGTCGATTTTCGAACTGACGAGCAAAGACTCACCGTCCTCGTCGAATCCATGTACTCGAAATTCGCTGTAATCCGCCTCGACCAGGATCCGCCAGTCGTCGTCGATGCTGTCGCGAAATACGAGCTGTCTCCGGGTCGTATTTTCAACGTGGCGCAGCGCTGCCAGTGGCTCGAGGTCATGGTTGACGAACCACCTGACTACTGTTGACCGATTATTCGCCACTAATCTATCGGCGCCCGTTTCGATATTCATCATGATCAGATCGCGATACAGGCGCATTTTGTCTCTTACTTCCAGCAGCACGTGGTCCGGGTCTTCGGGCATGAAATCTACCACTCTGAATCCATTGCGAATCTGATAATTTGATCTGCTTAGTGTTCGCCTCTTGCTGCCATCTTTATTGATTGAGTAGATACCTCGGAGAAAACCCCGGGAGGGGCCCGATTTATCGGTATCGGCTGACCACCAGAAGATAAGCCGATCGTTACTTGTCCAAAAATAGCCGGTAACCTCGCCTTCACTCATTTGAGTAATTTTTCTTGCCTTGCGAGACGCCAGGTCGATAATCAGCAGGTCCCTCGCAGAGTCGCTTCTGACTATTGCTCCAAGATGTGATCCGTCCGGCGAGAGGTGCAGCGTTGTAATTTCTGCGTCCTTAAAGAAGTATTCAACTGGCCTCAGCTCGTCTGCTTTTGCGCCTGCGGCAAATAGCAGCGCCACCAATGCTGCAAGCATGGTTTTCAATTTCATTATTCGGGCCGCTCCCTGAGGTTTTTATATTTGTCAGGGGAAATTGGACAGGCGAGCCGCGGGAATCAATGGGTATTTTCACTCAGACTGACTCAGACCTCTGATTTTAATGAAGATTTTCTGTTCATCATCGTACCGTCGCAACGAATAAACGTTGTCGGCCCGGCGAAAATACGCGGCACAGATCTCTTGCAGCAGGCCAAAAAAAAGGGCGGCCACTGGCCGCCCTTCTTTTATACCAGTGCCGATCGTTTTGCTTACGGCGCCAGATACTTCTTAAAGAAAGCATCCATCTGCGAATAGAGCTCAAGATTGTTTTCTTCCTTGCGGAAGCCGTGCCCCTCTTTTTCCTTGATCAGGACTTCATGCTCTTTGTCGTGCTTCTTCAACTCCTTAATCAGCACTCGTGCCTGCTTGATCTCCACTCGTGGGTCCCGCTCTCCGTGCACCACAAAAACCGGCGCCCTGATGCGCTCCACATGGTTGATGGGTGAAGTCGCCTCGAAACGCGCTTTGTCTTTCTTTGGATGACCAATGGCGCGCTCGAACCAGGCCTTGACAGACTCCACTCGCGAATCCCACTCGTGCAACATCGCCAGGTCAACGACGCCAACATAGTTTACGGCGCACTTATACAGCTCAGGCGTCATCGTTATCCCGGCCATGGTGGCGTAGCCGCCATAGCTCGCACCATAAATACATACGCGCTCGGGATCGGCGATACCCTCGGCGATGGCCCACTTCACGCCGTCGGTGATGTCGTCCTGCATCTCCAGGCCCCACTTGCCCCAGGCGATATCCGCAAAGCGCTTGCCGTAGCCGCCCGAACCGCGATAATTCATCTGCAGTACGGCATAACCACGATTTGCCAGGAACTGCAGCTCGCGATTAAAGCCCCAGTTATCACGGACTCCGTAAGGGCCGCCATGGGGGTGCACAATCAGCGGCAGGTCTTTGGCCTCCTTGCCATGGGGCACAGTCAGGTAGCCATGGATAACTTCGCCGTCACGCGCCTTGTAGTTCACGTACTCGACGGTTGCCATCTTGGCCGGGTCGACCCAGGGCATGCTCTTGACCAGAAAGCGTAGCTTGTTGGTGCCGCGGTCGTACAAGTAATACGTCGGTGGAACCCGGTCTGCCGTTGCCGAAATGATCAGTCGATTGTCGTTGAGATCGATGCTGGTGAAGTAGTTCTCGGTATCCGGGAAGGCCTCGTCTATGCCGGCCTGGATAGCGGCCCACTCGTCGTCCACGTAGTGGATGTGCTGCCGATCGGTGGTATAGCTTACGCCGATGAGCTCATGGGTCTTGCGGGTCATCACAGGCCCGCCGATATCAACGTCATCGCGCCCGTAGATCATCGCTCCCATCTCGCGGCTTGCGGGATCGTAAATATACATGGCGGCGGTATCGCGGCCGATATTCGATGCGACGTACATTTTCTTGTTATCTGCGGTAAAACCGACAGGCTGCCAGCCATGGTCATCAAAACCAAACTCGCCCAGGGTCTCCCAGTCACTGTCTTCGTCAGCCCGGTAAATGATCCTGGAGATGAGCTTGTCGGGTTCACCCGTATCGCTCACCCCGGCTCGCACCACGCCGGCGTTGTCCGCAATCCATCCCTGCACGTAGCCGGGGTTTGATACTTCGGTTTTTTTGCGTCCGGTCTTGATGTTCATCTTGTAAACATCCGGATAGGCCTTTCTCTTCTCGTTGATGGCAACCAGAATATGGTCCGGATCGTCATCCAGCAGATTCAGGATATTCATGGATGTCGGGAAGAAGGTAACGCCTTTGGCTCCCTGGAAAAGCGTGCGGCCGTTTCGGCCATTCTTATCTACGGCAAATACGCTGAACGCCTCGTTACCATCGGCGTCGACAAAAAACAGGAGTCTGTCGTCCGTTGCCCACGTATAACCCGCGATATCGGTTTGCTTGCCGGTCAGATTGGTAACCGCCACCGCTTTCATTGTCTCCAGGTTAAGAACAATGAGATTGCGCCGACCATCAATGGGCGCCACAGCGCCTATGTGGGTGCCATCAGGCGACACCGCGACCTGAGTAAACTCCGGATTCTTGAAAAAGTAATCAACCGACAGCTCTTCCGACCAACCCGACGTGAACGGCAGCGCCAGTGCCGCAATAACTAGAATAATTCGCTTCATTTGTTCCCCCAAATTAACTTGCGTTCAAATCCTGTGCCCGTAAAAGTACATTCGGGCGCCGAAACCTGGTTCAACCGTAGAAAGAGGCTAACAGCACTTCCGGGCGCCGGCGCGGTGCTTACTCTATCATCGCCTGGATACGTAAAACCCCGCTATACATGTATTCTAATCGCAGACTATTTGTCACTTTAAGCAATGTGAAGTTCCGGCAGGATGGCAAAAAGTGCAATTGTGCGCGTGCCTTGCGGCCACCCTGCATCGATTACCGGTCATATTTTCTCGCGCTGCTGCTCTTCGACCTCACGATGCCCGGGAACCAGGATGCGCGACATGAAAATACCAATCTCAAATAACGCGTACATGGGCACGGCGAGCAGCGTTTGCGAAATCAT
>JABDLF010000115.1 GCA_013003115.1 Gammaproteobacteria bacterium | reverse complement strand
CTTTGGCGGCACCGGAAGTATGGAAGTCCACTGGAAAAACGACTCGCGTCAACGACTGCCAGGCAAGCGGCAGCATAACGGCAGTGATGGGCAGCCCCACCAGCATCCACTGGCCAAAGCCAATTGCGACATCAAACTCCTGCTTCATGAACGATGCCAGGAAGGCGTTTGGCGGCGTGCCCACGAGCGTCGCAACGCCACCAATTGTCGCGCCGTAAGCAACGCCCAGCACCAGGGCCACCTGGAAATTGCTGCGCTCTTTTTCGCTCAATTCCGTTATTGAGCTATTGATCACCGCGATCACTGAAATCGCGATGGGGAGAATCATAAGAGTGGTCGAGGTATTGGTAACCCACATGCTGAGCATGGCTGCTGCAAGCATGAATCCACCGATCAGCGAGCGCGCGTTGGCCCCGGTGAAATGCAGGATCGTCAATGCAATGCGACGGTGGAGGTCCCAGCGCTCGATGGCCAGCGCGACGAGAAAGCCACCCAGGAAAAGATAAATGATGGGGTTTGCAAAAGGCGCCGCGGTCTCGCGCATTCCTTTAATGCCGAGCAGCGGAAACAGCACCAGGGGCAGCAAGGCGGTCACAGCAACCGGGATGGCTTCCGTCGCCCACCAGATTGCCATCCACAAACCGACGGCGGCCGTGCGCCAACCGGCATCGCCGAGGCTTTCCGGTGCCGGTGACATCAACATCACGATAAACACCGCCGGACCAAGCAGCAGTCCGACCTTTTTATAGGTAGGTTCGCTCGCCTCCGATTCTTTGGTCATCGTGCCCCCTTGCGCTCGCGAATCAGACTAACACGGGTAGGTTAGCGCCAGTCGCCACGACTTATGAATGACCGCTCTATGGCTGCCGCTCAAAAAGACCCAGATTGCCGAGCACCCCGATCAGGACAACCACCAGGACCATAATTGAAAAGATCAACATCCAGGTCGGCACCGGGAAGTAAATGCAGGCAACGACTGCCAGCACGGCAACGGACATGAATGCCATGTCCTGCATACGCGGCTTCTTTTTCATAACCAACCAGAAGATCCGCAAGCTGCCGAAACAGCCGTTGAATCCCCCTACCTCCGGTCAGCGATTCAATCGATTGTTTATCAGGTCTTCAACCACGGCGGGTTCCGCCAGTGTCGAGGTGTCTCCCAAATCCTTGTAGTTATTTGCAGCGATCTTGCGCAGGATGCGGCGCATGATCTTGCCGGAGCGTGTCTTGGGCAAGCCTGGCGCCCACTGGATCAGGTCAGGCGTCGCAATCGGTCCGATTTCCTTGCGCACTATCTGGCGCAGCTCAGTTAATAGCTCATCGCTCGGATCAACGCCTGAGACCAGCGTGACGTAGGCATAAATGCCCTGCCCCTTGATCTCGTGCGGATAGCCCACGACGGCCGCCTCGGCAACCGCCTTATGCAGCACCAGCGCACTTTCGACCTCGGCGGTGCCCATGCGATGCCCCGAGATATTCAGTACGTCATCGACGCGGCCGGTGATCCAGTAATAGCCATCCTCATCGCGACGCGCACCGTCCCCTGTGAAGTAGTTGCCGGGAAAAGTCGAAAAATACGTTTCAACAAACCGCTCGTGATCGCCGTAGACGGTACGCATCTGACCCGGCCAGCTGTCGGTAATGATCAGGTTACCCTCTGCCTCGCCGCTCAGTGCTTTGCCCTCTCCGTCGACGATCGCCGGCTTGATGCCGAACAATGGCAGCGTGGCAGACCCCGGCTTCAGATCTGTCGCGCCGGGCAGAGGACTGATCAGAATGCCTCCTGTCTCCGTCTGCCACCAGGTATCCACAATGGGACAGCGGCCGTCACCGACAACGTTGTAGTACCACTCCCAGGCCTCAGGGTTAATGGGCTCACCCACGGTGCCCAGCACGCGCAGTGTTTTGCGTGACGTCTTTTTCACCGGCTCATCACCGTCGCGCATCAGAGCCCGGATAGCGGTGGGCGCTGTGTAGAAAATATTGACCTTGTGCTTGTCGCATACCTGCCAGAATCGGCTGGTGTCGGGGTAATTCGGCACGCCCTCAAACATCAGCGTCGTCGCAGCGTTGGCGAGTGGCCCGTAGACGATGTAGGAATGCCCGGTAACCCAGCCAACGTCGGCCGTGCACCAGTAGATATCACCCGGATGATAATCAAATACATATTGATGGGTAATGGAGGCATAGACCAGGTAACCGGCTGTCGTGTGCAGCACGCCCTTTGGTTTGCCCGTCGAACCTGACGTGTAGAGGATAAACAGGGGATCCTCGGCGCCCATTTCCTCTGGCGGGCACTCGGCATCGACCTGCTTTTCTTCTTCGTGCAGCCAGGCGTCGCGGCCATTGGACCACGGTATTTCTGCGCCAGTGTTCCTGACCACCAAAACCTTGCTGACAATGTCCGCGCCAGGCTTGCCCATAGCGGCGTCCACGTTTTTCTTGAGCGGTACCTTTTTGCCGCCGCGCAGCCCCTCGTCCGCAGTGATCACCAGGGTTGATTTGCAGTCGACGATGCGGCCGGCCAGGGCATCCGGCGAAAAACCACCAAACACGACCGAGTGCACGGCACCAATCCGCGCGCAGGCAAGCATGGCGATTGCCGCCTCCGGAATCATGGGCATGTAGATCGTTATGCGGTCGCCTTTGCTGGCGCCCAGACGCTTTAAAACATTACTGAACCGGCACACGCGCTCATACAGATCGCCATAGGTAATGTGCGCATCGCGATCAGGAGAGTCGCCTTCCCAGATGATGGCCGTCTGATCCTTCTTTTCAGGAAGGTGACGATCAACGCAGTTCGCGCAGACGTTCAGCGTGCCGTCGTAATACCAGCGAATATGCAGATCGTCTTTGGATAAAGAGATATCTTTTACTTTCGAAAATGGCTTTATCCAGCTTACCCGCCGCCCCTGCTCACGCCAGAAGGCCTCGCCGTCTTCTATGGAATGCCGGTACATCTCGAGGTAGCGCTTTTCGTCGACCAGGGCACGCGCCGCGATGGCCGGATCTACTTTATAGACCTTGCTCATTTTGATCCCCGTTTGTTGTTCGCTTTTTTAACCGCCAATTCTGCGCGGCGGCTGGTTATTGATTATGGCAGACTGCCGGGCCTTTCGCCGACCATCAGAGTTCGGAAAGTCGAAAACGACCCGTCATCTCAAAACTCGGGTCGGGATGCAGAACCTCAATCCTGTTCCTGCCCGCTTCCTTGGACGCGTAACACGCCTTGTCCGCAGCCTTGAGCATGGCCGAGGCACTGTCGGAGCCGTCCGTGGTGAACGTAATTCCTATGCTAACCCCGACGCCATACAGTTTGCCTTCGTACTCAAGTTTGAAGGTGTTGATGGTCCTGTGCAGCATCTCGGCGATTCGCACTGCCTGATCCCTGCCGCAACCCTCGAGCAGCAACGCGAACTCGTCTCCACCAATACGGGCGAGCGTGTCACGGCCGCGCACCTTGGTTTTCATCAGGCGGCCGATTTCGCGCAGTAATTTGTCACCGGCCATGTGCCCGGCCGTGTCGTTTATCTGCTTGAAATAGTCAAGGTCCAGGAACACCAGCGCGTAGGGTGAGCTATGCACCCTGGCGTTTGCAGACATGCGCTCAAAGCGCCGCTTAAACTCGCGTTGATTCACGAGCCCCATCAGGGAATCGTGGGTTGCCTCGTACTGCAGCTCCCGCGCCAGTTCCAGGTTTTCCAACTGCAGCTTGAGTACGTTCTCGATAGCCTGGTGGGTTTGCCTTGCCGCGACGGTAAGCCCGAGCAGGAAAAGCAGAATCAGCAGCGCCAGGGCAAACGAGTTGTAATCTCCCTGCAGCACCAGTCGGTAAAGCAAAGGAAGCATGGCTGGCATGGCAAAAAGCAGGAAACCAAGTCGAAGCGCCGCGAGAACACTCACTGTCGAGGCGCAAACGCCAGCGAGGGCGAAGGCGATAAATATCTGGTGCTGCAGCGAATCAGGGGGGAAGAGGAATCCCCCCGCGCTGCCCCAGACGAGACCGGCAACGAGTACCCCGACGATGTAGCGCGTCCCCCAGCCGGGCATACTCTCGGCTTCTGGCTCTGCCTTCTTGAACATTAAGTTCAGATAGAACCGAGCGGCAGATACGAGCACTATGCTCGCCAGCCATCCTACAATGACGGCGGGCCTGCTGACGCTCCACATCAGCACTGTCAGCACTGTTGCCGTGATCACGGCAGTAATGAAGTTAAGCGGCCCGTAGGTGTAAAGCCACTTTACCTGTTCAGCCTGAATCCAGCCCGGCCCAAGTTTGCGATCTTCGCCGGTGGCAAAGAGTCCGGTTTTCTCTAATTCTTTCATTACTCCCTGAGTACACTGAATGCTATGTAATTACAAGGAAGTACCGAGCAGTAAACACTTTACGACCTGCAACAGGCCGTTCGTGTGCGCGCCTTGCCCCCGATTTGTGCGGACAAAACCAGGCGCCCAAAACGCGCCACGTTGGTTAACAAGTTGTTAGACTACGCTGGTTTACCTCGCACCAGAGTGTCGTCGCGCTGTTATTAAACATTTTCTTAAATATATTCTTTAACTTCCTGTTATTATGAGTTTTTTTATCAGACAAATGAATGAATAGCCTACGATTCCTGCTTTATAACATTCGTTATGCAACCGGTACGGGGCGCCGATTCAACCTGCCCATCCCTGGCGCCGGCTATTTAAAGCGCACCGACAGCAACCTGAAGCGAATTATCGAATTTATTAATAGCCACGACCCGGACATCGTCGGCCTTGTCGAGGTGGATACCGGCTCGTTCCGTACGCGCTATGTGAATCAGGCCGAGGCGGTCGCCGATGCCCTCGGCCACTACTCCGCCTATCAATGCAAATACGGGGAACGCTCGATAAATCACCGCCTGCCAATCGTGAGGAACCAGGCCAACGCTTTTCTGGCCGCCCCGCGTGTTCATGGCGAAAGATTTCATTATTTTGACACGGGCATCAAGCGGCTGATCATCGAATTGGAACTCGACGATGTCGCCGTTTTTTTAGTCCACCTGTCCGTCAAGTACCGACACCGGCATTATCAGCTCAGGCACCTCCATGAAGTCATCAAGGCCACAAAAAAACCCGTAATCGTGGCTGGCGATTTCAATACCTTCTGGGGCGAACACGAGATGTACCTGTTCATGGAAGCCGCGGGTCTCCAGAATGCCAATGTTGAAGGCCTGCCGTCATACCCCAGCTACTCGCCACGGCAGCAACTGGACTTCATCCTGTATAGCCGAGGGGTCACCGTTACCCGATTTGAAGTGCCAGACATACAGCTGTCAGACCATCTGCCATTGCTGTGTGATTTCCATATCAGCGGATAGGAATTGTACGGTCCCTGTGGGTCGTATCTTGCGGTGCAGCATAGGCAATCGTATCATTGCCGGTCAGGCACCGCGCCGGGCGGCAAATTCAGGGTTTTCTCGACGGAAGCTTTGCACTTCTCCGGCTCGCAGCCCGGCAACGAACTCAGGAGCAGCAAAAATTGAACAAGTCCAAAGCATTCCACGGACGAGACGTCTATTTTGTCGACGGTAGCCGCACACCGTTTTTAAAGGCCCGGGGCAAACCAGGCCCCTTCAGCGCGGCTGACCTGGCCGTGGCCGCCGGGCGCCCCCTGCTTTCCCGGCAGAAGTTCTCGCCGGACGCCATCGATGAGGTGATCCTCGGTTGCGCGATGCCGTCAGTGGACGAAGCCAACATCGGGCGTATCGTTGCTCTGCGACTGGGATGTCCGAAAAGCGTGCCGGGTTGGACGGTCATGCGCAACTGCGCCTCTGCGATGCAGGCGCTCGATTCTGCCGCCAAGGATATTGCGATTGGCCGCGCTGATCTCGTTCTGGCGGGCGGAACCGAAGCCATGAGTCGCGCCCCGATCCTGTTCAACGACGATATGGTGAATTTTCTGGCCAGGCTGGCGCGGGCTCGCAGCCCGCAGCAAAAGCTGAAGGCACTGGCCGGCTTCAGGCCCGGGCACCTGAAGCCCGTAATAGGCCTTTTGCATGGACTTACAGACCCGGTGGTCGGCCTCAACATGGGCCAGACCTGCGAGATCATCGCGCACAGGTTTGGCATCACACGCAGGGCCATGGATGAATTTGCGGTCCGCAGCCATCAACGGCTGGATAAAGGTATCGAGCAGGGCCACCTCGACGAGGTTGTAAGCATCTTTGATGCCAGAGGCAACGTCTACGAGGAAGACGACGGGCTGCGGCGAGACTCCAGCGTAGAAAAGCTCGGCACCCTGAAGCCTTATTTCGATCGCCGGGTAGGCCTGGTCACGGCAGCCAACAGCTCACAGATTACCGACGGGGCCGCGCTGCTACTGATGGCAAGCGAGGACGCCGTACAGAAGTACGATTTGCCTGTCCTGGGTCGCCTTGCAGATGCCAACTGGGCTGCGCTGGACCCCGCTGAGATGGGCCTGGGGCCGGTGCATGCCTCCACGCCGATACTTGAGCGCCAGCAGCTGGCGCTCGACGACGTCGATTACTGGGAGATTAACGAGGCATTTGCGGGCCAGGTATTGGCATGCGTGGCCGCCTGGCAGGACGAGGGCTACTGCCGCGACGAATTGGGGCTCGAAGGGATCGTCGGTGAGCTTGATCCCGACAAACTCAACAGTGATGGCGGTGCCATCAGCATTGGCCATCCTGTCGGGGCCAGCGGGTCCAGGATCGTCCTGCACGCTTTGAAGGTTTTACAGCGCACCGGGGGCGAGAGAGCTATCGCCACGCTTTGTATCGGCGGGGGCCAGGGCGGCGCAATGCTGCTCGAACGGGCCGGGAGTAATTAGGATGACAGACTTGGACAAAAACATGGCCGAGGCCGATGAAAAGAACTGGCACATACGCGTCGATGACGAAGGCATTGCCTGGCTGACTTTCGATCGCGTCGGGTCCAGTACCAACGTACTGTCCGGGCACGTGATGCTGGAGCTTGAAGCGCGCATCGCAGAATTGAAAGAGTCGCGGCCTCGCGCCGTGGTCGTGAACTCGGCGAAGAAGTCCGGGTTCATCGCCGGCGCTGATATCAAAGAATTCCTGCAATTGGCGGACGAAGAGGCAGCCTACGAAATCACTCGCAAGGGCCAGAAGATTTTTGACAAGCTGGAGTCGCTGCCCTGCCCGACCATTGCCCTGCTGAACGGATTTGCCCTCGGCGGGGGCCTCGAGCTGGCAATGGCTTGCCGCTACCGCATCATGACGGACGACGTGCGCGCGCAGGTCGGGTTGCCAGAAGTCAAACTGGGCATTCACCCGGGTTTCGGTGGCACGGTCAGGTCCGTGCAGCTGATGGGCGTGCTGGCGGCAATGGATCTCATGCTCAGCGGGCGCGGACTGCGACCTCGCCAGGCGCTCAAGACCGGCCTCGTGGATCAGATCGTGCCAGCCCGGCACCTCGAGCGGGCTGCAATACAGATGGCGCTCAAGCCGCCGAAGCCCGGCAAGCGGAGCCTGAAACACAGGCTGTTGAGCAGCGGACCGGTTCGCCCGGTCGTGGCTGCAATGCTCGAAAAGCAGGTCGCAAAGCGCGCGCGGCGGGATCATTATCCGTCGCCTTACGCGATGATCGACCTTTGGCGCGAGCACGGCGGTGATGCGCTTGACAGCCAGTATGAAGCGGAAGCGAAGTCCTTCGGCAAAATGTTTGTTACCCCGACCGCCCGCAATCTCATACGGGTGTTTCTGCTGCAGGATCGCCTCAAGAGCCTGGGCAAGGTCAAGAATTTCAAGGTCCAAAATGTACACGTCGTCGGCGCAGGCGTCATGGGCGGCGACATCGCAGCATGGTGCGCGCTGCGCGGCTTGAACGTGACGCTGCAGGACAGAGAGGCGAAATATATTGCGCCGGCGATCAAGCGTGCGCACAAGCTTTTTCAGCGCAAGCTGCGAGACCCGAGGCTGGTAACAGAAGCCAGCGACAGGCTGCTTGCTGATGTCAACGGTGACGGCGTACCACGTGCGGACGTTGTCATCGAAGCGATCTTTGAAAATGCAGAAGCGAAACAGGCCCTGTACCAGGCCCTCGAGCCGCGCATGAAGAAAGATGCCGTTCTTGCAACCAACACCTCCAGCCTGAAACTTGAAACTTTGTCACCAGCGCTCAGCGATCCCGGTCGGCTTATCGGGCTGCATTTTTTCAATCCCGTCGCAAAGATGCCGCTGCTCGAAGTAATCGCGGCAGACAACTCGCGCCCCGAGGAAATCAACAAAGGGCTTGCGTTTGCCAGGCGCATTGATCGCCTTCCGTTGCCCTGCTCCAGCGCACCGGGCTTCGTCGTCAACCGGGTGCTGATGCCGTACATGCTGGAGGCGGTAAAAATCGCCGAGGAAGGCGTGCCGCTCGCCGCGATCGACCAGGCAGCGGAGGCATTCGGAATGCCCATGGGCCCTGTGGAACTGGCCGACACCGTGGGCCTCGATATCGCCTATCACGTTGCCCAGGTTTTCGCAGATGCATTCGGCCTCGACGTACCGGAAAAACTCAAGGCCATGGTGGATGAAAAACAGCTGGGGCGAAAAACCGGCAGGGGTTTTTACGAATACAGTAAAGGCAAGCCAGTTAAAAAACTCGATGACAACTATGAACCACCAGGTGATATCCGGGATCGCCTGATGATGCCGATGCTCAATGAAGCTGTTGCCTGCCTGCGCGAGAAAGTAGTGGACGATCCCGACCTGCTCGATGCCGGCGTGATCTTCGGCACGGGGTTCGCGCCATTCAGGGGCGGGCCTATCAACTATGCTCGAAGTCGCGGCATCGATGAGGTCGTAGCCACGCTTCAGGATCTCCAGGCCAGCCACGGCGACCGATTTGCGCCGGACGCCGGCTGGTCCGACCTCAAACAGGTCGACAGCCCGGAGTGAACAGCACGCGGAGCCACCCGCCGCACGGAGAACAAACCGTGCGCACCATGGCCATGCCGAAAGACGCAAATTGGCTTGGTGACATTTTTGGCGGCTGGCTCATGTCGCATGCCGATATTGCCGGTGCGATTCATGCCTATCGGCGCTCGGGCGGCAAGGTTGTTACCGTCGCCGTCGACGATTTCACCTTTATCCAGCCGGTCTATATTGGCGACGTTGTAACGTTTTTTTGCGAAGTGGACCGGGTAGGCCGCACTTCGATGGTGGTGGCCGTAGATATCAGGGCCGAACGCCCCGGCTCGCCTGCCGGGACCTCAATACATGTAGCCAGCGCACGCATCACCTACGTCCACGTTGATGACGAGCGCCGGCCGCGCGAGATACCCGCCGAGCCCGCATGAAAGCTGGTCAAAAGTACCAACAGGCAGGTGTAGGCGGGCGCCCCCGTTATGCTAAACTCTCCCGGTTTTTCGCCGATGTGATCCGGAATCCCCGACTTTCTTGCTTCACAAGCCCCAATGACCCATAGATAAAGCGGCCAATGACGACCAAACAAATAGACATCAGCCAACTCAAGGGGCTTTCGCCGCTGGGCGGGCTCAAGCAGGAAAACCTTCACGGACTCATGGAAAAGTCGCGTGTTAAGACTGTGTCCGCCGGTGCATCCCTGTTTGAAGTCGGCGACGACGAGAAGTTGACAATCTACCTGCTGGCCGGAGATGTGGAGCTTGTTAACAGCCAGGGCAAAGTGGTGAAAACCGTGAGTGCCGGCTCCGACGACGCGCGTCACCCGCTCGCTCCGATCTTGCCGCGCAAACTCGCGGCGCGAGCGAGCACTGACGTCGACTACATATCCTTCGACAGCGACCTGCTGGACGTAATGCTTACCTGGGACCAGACCGGTTCGTATGAGGTTGGCGAACTGCGCGCCGAGCAGGTTGTCGACGAAGAGGATGACTGGATGACAACGCTTTTGCAGACCAAAGCGTTTCACAAGATTCCCCCTGCAAACATCCAGGCCATTTTTATGCGCATGCAGCGCGTTAACTACAAGGCCGGCGATACCGTCATCAAGCAGGGCGACGTTGGCGACTATTTTTATGTGATTACGGCGGGCCGCTGCGCAGTGACGCGCGAAACGCCACTGAATAAAGAAGGCATCAAGCTGGCCGAACTTCGCGTTGGCGACAGTTTTGGTGAAGAGGCCCTGATTTCTGAAGCGAATCGTAATGCCACGGTGACCATGCTTACAGACGGCACGCTGATGCGTCTGGGCAAGGAGGACTTCAATACGCTCTTGAACGAGCCGATGCTTCAGTGGGTGGATCTGAAGCAGGCTGAAAAACTCGTCGCGGATGGGGGCAAATGGCTGGATGTCAGGCTGCCAAGCGAGTTTGAGAATGTGAACATAAAGGGCGCGCTCAACATCCCCTTATACTTCATTCGCCTGAAGCTGAGATCCCTCGATCCGGATCTCAAATACGTGGTGGTATGTGATACCGGCAGGCGCAGTTCCGCTGCCGCTTACGTGCTGAACGAGCGTGGCATCGATTCTTATGTTTTGAAGGGTGGCCTGACCACCTCGGGCGCGTTAAAAGAATAAGCGCCAGGCGCGCGTTACGCAGCCTGCATACTCGCCACGGACAACGAACTACATCGTGTGTGTGCGTTTGTCTCCACCGAGGGCACCGGCCAGATAAGTCTCAATTTTCTTCTGCGTCATCCCGCGATCCTGCTCCGAAAACTGAACACCAATCCCAGCTGAGCGCTTGCCCTGGGCGCCCTTTGGCGTCAGCCAGATGATCTTGCCCGCTACCGGGAGTTTCTCGTCTTCGCCCATCAGGTTAAGCAGCATAAACACTTCGTCGCCCAGCCGGTATTCGGTATTTGTCGGGATAAACAGGCCACCATTCTTCACGAATGGCATGTAGGCGAGATACAAAGCGCTCTTGTCTTTAATCGTCAGCGTGAGAATGCCGGGTTTGGTCATAGCGTGCTTGCCTGCTGCCAGTTTGCTGGCGTTGAAAGTTGACGCGTCCAGGGAATCAACAAGCTCTCCAGCGCCAGTAGCTTGTTTGCGGGTGTGTCCAGTAAAGCCCTGACCCTGGCAAGCCTGTCAGAATAATCCAACAGGTCGCCCAAGTTTATGTTTTCCCCAACCTTTTGCAAGTCGGGCGGCATGTCGGTGGCGGCGGCGCGAGCAAGCGATAGCGACTTGATGATCGATTGTAACCACTCAACGCAGCGAACAGCCCCGACTTTTTCCCAACGCTTCGCCACATCCAGCGGGCTCGCGTGCCCACAGGCCAGCTCCAGCAGATCGGACCGTAGCTGCTTGCCCAGGTCGTCGAGCCCTTCCTTTTTCAGCGCCAGCGCTTTCAGTGGCGCCCCGCCGGCCAGCATCAGGAGTGGCCCCCAGTCCGTAGCAGCGTCCTGCCCGGTGAGCCAGTCTTGTGCCAACTCAACCGGCGGGCGTGGCTGCTGTATCTTCTGGCAGCGGCTCCGCACCGTCGCTGGCAGGCGCGCCGGTCGCGCAGTCACCAGCACCAGAACGGTTCCGTCAGGTGGTTCTTCAAGGGTCTTTAGCAGGCTGTTCGCCGCTGCGCCCGTCATCTGATCCGCGGGGTAGATAATCGCAACCCTGCGTCCACCGAGGTTGCTGGTCAACGCGAGGTCCGAGGAAAGCGCGCGAATCTGATCAACGCCGATGCCTGACTTGTCCTCCGGTATCCGCACTTCGTAATAGTCGGGGTGGTTTCCTGCGGTAAAGAGGACACATGACTTGCATTTTCCGCAGACCCGAGCACTTTGCGACGATTCGGCGCAGAGTAAAATTTCAGCCAGCATTTTTGCCAGCACAAACTTGCCGACGCCCTCAGGGCCTGTCACCAGGAGGGCGTGAGGAAACCTGCCGCTATCGAGGCTGTTTTCGAGCGCGGCGAGTCCCTGAGACAGCCATGGCAGCTCAGTCTGCGGCATCGGCCTCTTCCAACAGCGCCGCTAAATGGCGCCCTATCTGTTCCTGCACCCGGGCAAGCGCACTGCTGGCATCGACTACTTTCACTCTCTCAGGCTCTCTTTGCGCAATGTCGAGGTAACCCGCCCGGACCCTGTCGAAGAACTGCAGCTCTTCGCGCTCAAAGCGATCCAGCTCGCCGCGCTTTCCGGCACGCTCGAGTCCGATCTGGACGTCCGCATCAAGCAGAATAGTCAGGTGAGGTCGCAGGCCCTTTTGCAACCACGCCTCCAGAGCCCCGATGTGTCCCGATTCGATCCCCCGCCCCGCTCCCTGGTAGGCAAACGTTGCGTCAGTAAAACGGTCACAGACAACCCAGGCCCCGCGCTCAAGCGCGGGCCAGATTTTTCCGGCCAGGTGCTCTGCACGACTTGCAAACATGAGCAGCAGTTCAGTATCCGGGGTACAGGGATCGCAATCCGGATCAACAAGCAACGCTCGGATCCTTTCGGCGAACGGTGTGCCGCCGGGTTCCCGCGTAACGACAACTTCCTTTCCGGCCGAACGCAACAATCGTGTCATGAAAGCGATGTTGGTCGATTTTCCAACGCCTTCAATCCCCTCAATGGTTATGAACTTCCCTTGCACCTCATCCTTCATTGTTTTGCCTGCGCTTGCGCAATGTCTCCAGATAGCGTTGCACGGCGCGATTGTGCTCCTCCAGGGTCGCCGAAAAATAATGGCTGCCATCGTCCAGGCCGGTTGCCACGAAATACAGCGCCTCGCCCGCCTCCGGCTGCACAGCGGCTTCAAGCGAACCCATGCCGGGCAGCGCAATGGGTGTCGGCGGCAGGCCTGACCTGGTGTACGTATTGTACGGGGTGTCGGTCGTGAGATCGCGGCGAGTGATGTTGCCGTTAAAATCCGGCCCCAGCCCGTAGATCACCGTCGGATCCGTCTGCAACCGCATGCCGCGCCTGAGTCTTCGAGAGAATACGCCGGATATAATTTTGCGCTCCGATCCCAGGGCGGACTCCTTTTCGATGATAGAAGCGAGGATCAACGCCTGGTAGGGCCCGCTCAGTGAGAGACCCTCGTCACGCTGCGCCCACGCTTCGGCGAGCTTGGTCTGCATCAGCCGGTATGCCTGCCGATAAATGTCGACGTCCGTGGTGCCCCGGGTGAATCGGTATGTATCTGGAAAGAACTGACCTTCCGGATGGACATTCTCTGCGCCCAATGCCTCCATGATAGCGCCCGTCGACGCACCCTTGTCCGTACTGGTTATCGCTGGATGGCTCGCCACCTGCTGCTGCATTTGCCTGAAGGTCCACCCCTCCACCACGGTAAGTGAATGCAGAACCACGTCGCCGGCAACCAGCCGTTCGAGGAGTTCCGCAGGCGTGGAACCCACCGAAACTTCATACTCACCGGCCCTGATCGCCGTTGCCTTGCCCCGCAAGCGGCTATACCAATGAAAAAACTCCGGCTCACTGATGATACCGAGGGTGTGCAGACGATCACTGACCTGGCGCAGACCGACGCCCGGCTCGATAACAAAATAGGCCGCTTCGTTCAGGTCAATCGGCTTATGCATATAGCGATGAATATATGCCGCAAACAAAATGATCGACACCACGGCCAGAACAAAGGCTGACGCGGTGACCCATAGCAGCTTCCTCATGCCGTGCTCCGGGGTCGCAGCAGCGCCTGAAGTTCGCGCGTTACGGACCCGATGCCAATGCGTCGCTGCTCAATCACGGTAACGGGCAGGATGCCGGCAATCGAGTTGCAGAGAAAGACTTCGTCGCTCCGGGCAAGGCGGTCGCGTGAGACAGTCTCGATATTCGCCGTGATGCCCTGCTCTGATGCCAGCCGCAAAATCCGCATACGAGCAAGACCAGCAACCCCGCACTTATCGAGCGAAGGCGTAACCAGTTTGCCCTCCTCCACCATAAATACATTGCTATTTGTTGCCTCGACGACCTGATCATGCATATCGAGCATTACGCCTTGTTGAAACCCGGAGCCCGCGATCTCCCGAGCTCCCAAAACCTGCTCGAGGCGATTAAGATGCTTGATGCCGGCAAGATCGGGATTGAGCCCCATTCGTGTGGTGCAGAACTTTACCCTGATGCCCTCACGGGCCTGCTTATCAACGCCCTTCGGCCAGGCGGACAGATACAGAATCCGGTTGCTATGCGGCTTTGCAGGCGGTGCATAGCCACGCTCCCCCGGGCCGCGAGTCAGCAGGAGCTTGACCACGGCGCTGACCGGGCCAGTCTCGCTGCCCGAATCGAGCAGCACGCCGATCTCGTTTTGCACGGTCGCTCTGTCGGGCATTGGCAGGTGCAGCACGCGGCAGCCATGCCCGAGACGCGCCATATGCGCGTCAAAGTCACAGACTGCACCGTCAAAGGCGGCCATGGTCTCGAACAGCCCGTCGCCGTACTGCAGGCCCCTGTCGCGCACGTCTACGTGTGTCACGATTTCGCCGTTCACCATCGTCTTCAAGAGTCGCCCTCCGACAATGCGCGCACCAGACCCTCTGCCTTTGCCCGCGTTTCCGCAAGCTCCAGCTCTGCCACTGAATCCGCAACGATGCCCGCCCCTGCGCTGAAGCCGAGACGGCGGCCACGCCTCACCAGCGTGCGGATCAAGATATTGAGATCGAGACTTCCGTCCAGATTCAGATATCCCATCGAACCGGTGTAAGGCCCTCTTGGTGCGGCTTCGAGCTCGCTTATGATTTCCATACACCTGACCTTGGGACAGCCCGTGATTGTGCCACCGGGGAAGACAGCCCGAATCGCTTCGCCGGGCTTGACGCCTGCTCTTAGCGACCCGCGGACATTGGAGACGATGTGATGGACATGGGCATAGGATTCGATGACCATCATCTCATCCACCTCAACCGAGCCTGGAACACATATCCTGCCAAGATCATTGCGCTCAAGATCGATGAGCATCACATGCTCGGCGCGCTCTTTCGGATGGCTGATCAGCTCCCTGCTGAGCGCACGGTCACCCGCCGCATGCAGGCCCCGTGGCCGGGTTCCTGCAATTGGGCGGGTTTCAACACGGCCCGCCTCTATGCGCAGCAGGCGTTCCGGGGATGAGCTGACCACGGACCAGTCGTCCCACTCCGCGAGCCCGCAAAATGGCCCCGGGTTGCTGACTCGCAAGCGCCTGTACAGCTCGGCACCGCGGACACCCGCAAGCAGTTCTGCTTCCCAGTGGCGCGCGAGATTAGCCTGGAATACGTCGCCCGCCCGAATGTATTCTCTCGCCCGCTCAACAGCGCGAAGATACGCTTCAGCAGGTGCCTCCTTCAAATCCCCGGCAAGCAGTTTACGATTATCGTCAATGGCTCCACAGTTCTCGATATCCGCGATCACGAGAGCGGGGTCAATCCCGGCACCTTTCTCCTGCACAAGAACGCAGTTCCCGCTAGCGCGATCCCTGATAACTGCGGACGGCACCCGGCATGCGAACGCCATCGGCACGCCGGGGAACGCTTCGAGCCGCAGCACAGGCTCGACCTGGCCCGCCAGTTCGTACCCCAGGTAGACGAACCATCCACCTCGAAACGGCCAGCGCACGTCATGCGGATTCGGTGCCCTTCGTTCGCGCAGCCAATGTGCATCGAGCTCCGACAGGAAGTCTGATTCCGGGCGCGCACGCAGGCAACGGCCCGGAAATGCGAAGAGTATGTCGTAGCGCCCCTGGGGCGTCCCATGAGCCGCGCTTTCGAGAAGGAATGGATAGCGAGTCGGGCGCAGGCTGTGTAAACGAAGCAGATCATCGATACCTGCAAGCTCGCTGACCTGCAAACCAGATTCGCTCAAGGTATCGCCGATATGCGGAGTGCTAATGGCCATCAAATCGCCTGGCCGGTGAGACCCGGCTCACTCGAACTTGCGAAACACCAGGGTGCCGTTCGTGCCGCCAAAACCGAAAGAATTCGAGAGGGCAGTTCGGATTTTCATCTGGCGAGCGTCGTGGGGCACATAGTCCAGGTCGCACTCCGGATCCGGATTCTCATAATTAATTGTCGGCGGCGCTACCTCATCTCGAATCGCAAGCACCGAGAAAATCGCTTCGACGCCTCCCGCTGCACCCAGCAAATGGCCGGTCATAGATTTCGTTGAACTCACGGCCAGCTTGCGCGCATGGTCCCCAAAAGCGCGCTTGATCGCGATGGTCTCACCGAGATCGCCGACAGGCGTTGATGTGCCGTGCGCATTAATGTAGTCAACGTCCTCCGGCGAAATGCCGGCGTCGCGGATGGCGTTGCTCATGCACTGCCGGGCGCCTTCGCCGTCCTCCGGAGGTGCGGTCATATGGTGCGCGTCGCCGCTCATTCCGAAGCCAATGACCTCAGCATAGATGTTGGCGCCGCGCGCAGTTGCGTGCTCGAGCTCTTCAACAACGACTACACCCGCACCGTCAGAAAGTACAAACCCGTCTCGATCCGCGTCCCACGGCCGACTCGCGCCCTCTGGATCGTCGTTGCGCGTAGACAGCGCGCGCGCGGCACAGAAACCACCCATGCCCAGCGGCGTCGTTGCCATCTCTGAGCCGCCCGCAAACATCACGTCGGCATCACCATATTGAATCAGCCGCGCCGCCAGACCGATGTTATGAGTGGCGGTTGTGCAGGCCGTCACCACGGCAAGATTCGGCCCCTTCATTCCATGCAGGATCGACAAGTTGCCGGAAATCATATTTATGATACTGGCAGGCACAAAAAACGGAGAGATTCTTCGCGGCGAACCTGCGTCTTTGAGAACAAGGGTATTCTTTTCTATGGTGCCAATACCGCCTATGCCAGCACCTACCGACACCCCGATTCGATCGGCGTTGTCGTCAGTAATTTCGATGCCGGCATCAGTCATCGCCTCCCGGCACGCCGCGATACCGTAGTGAATAAACGGGTCCATCTTGCGGGCTTCCTTGGCCGACAGGTAGTCACCGATATTAAAGTTGCGAATCTCGCCGGCAATTCTTACCGGAAATTCACTCGCATCGAAATTCGTTACGGCGCTGATACCGCTGCGGCCCGCGCGGATGTTCGCCCACGCGTCAGAAACATTGTTGCCTACGGGAGAAATTATCCCCATGCCAGTGACTACAACCCTTCGTTTCGCCACTTCACCACCTCACGTCGCACTATAAGAAAACACGAAACCGGATGCCCACAAACAACGATGCCGTTGCCAGCGCGTGGCAACGGCATGCCTGGCTAAACCTGATCAGTCGCCCTGACGTGCCTTGATGTAATCAATGGCCGCCTGAACTGTTGTGATTTTTTCGGCCTCTTCATCAGGAATTTCACATTCAAACTCTTCTTCCAACGCCATCACCAGTTCGACGGTGTCCAGAGAATCGGCGCCCAGGTCATCCACAAAGGCCGCCTCCGGCGTAACCTGCTCTTCTTTCACGCCCAACTGCTCGGCGACGATCTTTCTGACTTGTTCTTCAACATTGCTCATGGTTGGTGCAATCCTCTGTCTCTTGATTCAAGACCGCAACGACTCAGGTCGAACGGCCACGAGGCGCACATTGTATGTGAATCGGTGAGGGCAATCTAGCTGGCAACGGCGCAGATTAATGCGCTGCAACATAAGCCGGGTGCAGGCCCGGCCCACTTTCTCAGGGCATGTACATGCCACCGTTGACATGCAGAGTCTCGCCGCTGATGTAATTACCCATGTCGGAGCTTAAAAAAAGCACGGCAGCGGCGATATCCTCCGGCTGGCCCAGAGTCCCCAGAGGAATCTCCCCGGTCAGTGCCCCTCGCTGGGCATCTGTAAGCGCCCCGGTCATATCCGTCTCGATGAATCCCGGTGCCACAGTATTCACCGTTATGTTGCGGGAGCCCACCTCCCGCGCGAGAGACTTGCCGAGGCCGATCATGCCCGCCTTCGCGGCCGCATAGTTTGCCTGCCCGGGGTTGCCTGTCACACCCACCACTGAGGCGATGTTAACGATGCGACCAAAACGTGCCTTCACCATACCGCGCAGGCATGCCTTGCTCATGTGGAATATGGAACTCAGGTTTGCGGCAATGACGTCGTTCCATTCTTCCGCTTTCATCCGCATCATAAGATTGTCACGGGTGATACCCGCATTATTGACCAGGATTGCCGGCGCTCCTTCGTTCGCCGCCAGGTCTTTCAGCAACGCGGCGATGCTGTCCATATCCGTAACGTTCAACAGCGCGCCGCGGCCTTCAATGCCGGCTGCGTTGAATCGATCGCCTATCGCGGTCACACCGTCATTGCTGGTGGCAGTGCCGATTACCAGCGCACCCGCCCGGCCCAGCGTATCTGCGATGGCCGCACCAATACCGCGCGAGGCTCCGGTCACCAGCGTAACTTTATGATTGAGATTAATTTCGTACATCAGGCGTTTGCCCCCAGTTCAGCCAAAACATTATCTATTGCCCCATCGTCGATCAAAGCCGCGCACTGCAAAGAGCGGTCGATTCGGCGGTTGAGACCCGCCAGAACCTTGCCTGGCCCACACTCCACGTACCTGTCGATACCCTGGTCACGCAACCACTCGATGGTTTGCGCCCAACGAACTGGCCGATAAAGCTGAGCAGTAAGCGCAGCCCGAATGCCTGCCGCATCGCTGCTCACCGACACATCCACGTTGTGTACGACGGGGATGCGCGGGGCGCTGATAGCTATCTGCGCCAGGTGCTCTGACAATTGTTCGGAAGCCTCGCGCATAAGCCTGCAATGGGAGGGCACACTGACAGGCAGTTCAATACAGCGCTTCGCGCCAGCTTGCTTTGCCAGCTCGCAGGCTCTCGAAACGGCCTGCCTGTGCCCGGCTATGACTACCTGGCCCGGCGCATTGAAGTTCACCGCCTCGACCACCTCGCCAATTTCCGCCTCGGCACAAACCGCTTGTACCGACACATCATCGAGGCCGAGAACCGCGGCCATCGCGCCTTCACCCTCGGCGACGGCGTCCTGCATTAATCGCGCACGCTGCTCCACCAGCCCCACGGCATCGGCAAATGCCATCGCCTGCGCAGCAACCAGCGCTGAATATTCCCCCAGGCTGTGGCCCGCAACGTAGTTCGGCGCAGGCATCCCGCGCGCCTGCGCAACGCGCCAGGTTGCGATGCCGGCCGTCAGCATGAGCGGCTGCGTCACGACGGTTTGATTCAGTTCCTCTGCTGACCCTTGCTGGGCCAGCGCCCAGAGATCCCGCCCCATGATCGCTGAAGCCTCATCAAAGGTCTTTCGAATAACGCCCGCTTCTTTCTCAAATGCCGCCAACATCCCTGGCGACTGCGAGCCTTGTCCGGGAAACAAGTACGCGATTTTCATTATGGACTCTCCCGCCGTTGTTCAGACAACCGGACGCGAATTATACCCGCCACGTTTTTTTATGGCTGCCAGCAGCAATGCAGCTAAAGCACCGCCAATAGCACCAAACATATGCGCGTCAACGACAACCGGCCCACCGGCAGACTCGGCGGTAAAAGGCAGCGGACCGGCGTATTGCTCCCAGGCAATTTTCGCACCAAATATGGCCAGCATCACCGCTGGCTCCCAGCCGCCCTCGCGAAGCCACGCAATGAGGCCCGCCGCAAACAAGCCATGCAGCAGCCCGGACAGTCCGACGTACCAATCCAGCGAGGGCTTCAACCACAGGAATCCCACATCCATTGCCATGACTGATGCGAGCAGAATAATAAGCCACTGCCATTGACCGTAATCTTTGCGAAACAGCAGCCAGACAAGGGTGCAGCCCCCGAGGTTCAAAAACAGGTGCGGCCATCCAAGATGAACGAAATGGCCGGTCAGCAGGCGCCACCATTCGGCGTTGCCCACGATGGCAAAGCGTTCGTAGCGCAGCGCGATCCGCCCGGCCTCGCCTGCCAAACCAAGGATTATGGTGAGTAGCGCGAGACCCAGCACCGGCAGATCCCGACGGACATCGAACCTAAGGCCCTTCAGGAACTCAAACATGTTGCAGGGCACGGGTTGCTATGCAGATTTGTTATCATTGGCGGAATGATTCTACGGTCAGAAATGATCGTCACAGACAAACGGAATATGGACATGAATTCTACCTTACCTTCCCGGAGCGGCGGCTTCACGCTGATCGAGATCATGGTTGTCGTGGTCATCCTCGGTATTTTGGCGGCAATTGTCGTGCCGCGGGTCATGGATAACCCGGACAAAGCCCGGGTCGTGACTGCCAAGCAGCAGATTCGGACTATCGAAACGGCGCTGAATATGTATCGGCTGGACAACTTTAAGTACCCCACCACAGACCAGGGCCTGGAAGCGTTGGTGAGCGCGCCGGCCGATGCTTCGGTCAAGAACTTCAAGCAAGGCGGATACATGCCAAAGCTGCCGAATGACCCATGGGGTAATCCGTTCCAGTATTTGAACCCTGGAACCCGCGGAGAGATTGACATCTATTCCCTGGGCGCAGACGGACAGCCAGGCGGCGACGGCGTAGATGCGGACATTGGCAGCTGGGATCTGAACTAAAAGATCGACGCGAACAACCCCATGAGCAATCGAATACGCCAGCGTGGTTTTACGCTGCTGGAACTGATGATAGTGGTTGTCATCATTTCCATCCTGCTCGCCGCGGCTTTGCTAAGCATGTCGTTCACGAGCATGGAGCGAGTGCTGAAAGAGGAAGGCCAGAGGTTTTCTGCCCTGCTTTCCTACGCGCGCGAAGAGGCAATTCTGCAAACGCTGGATCTTGGTTTCCAGGTAGACGAAAGCGGATTCCGCTTCATGTTCCTCGACCCTGCAACAGGACAGTGGGTCAGCGCTGATTTCGATGAGGTGCTGAGGCCGCGTTCGTTTCCGAGCGACATACAGGCGACGATCTGGATCGAAGGAGCAGGATTCGACCTCGGTGACCCGGATGCCAAAGATGTGGACCCGGGAAATCTGCCGCAGGTGTTCATACTGTCCAGTGGCGAAGTGTCCCCTTTCGAACTCATCCTGACCAGCAACCTGTCACCAAGAAAAGTGACCATCAGCGGGCAACTCGATGGCAAGGCAAAAGTCGAAATCGATGACCCGGCATTCTGACGTGCCCGGCGCTCGCACACGCATCGCCGGTTTTACGCTCATCGAAGTGCTGGTAGCGGTGGCGATCGTTGCGCTGGGGCTCTCCGGGATTCTGGCGACGATCAACGGAATGGTCGGCTCATCCGCCTACCTCAGAGATAAAACGCTCGCCAACTGGGTCGCCCAGAATCATATAACGGAACTGCGATTGCAGCCCGAATGGCCGGACCTCGGCAAGTCCACCGACGAGGCAGAGATGGCGGGACAGGCCTGGCATATCGAGACGGAAGTCATCGAAACGCCGGTTGAAAAGCTCCGTCGCATCAACGTGAGTGTCTCTTTCGAGGACTCGAAAGATTCGCCGCTGGTCACAGTGGCGGCGTTTGTAGGCCAGTCCTTCGGACTGACACCTAGACCTGACTGGCGTGCCGGCATTTCCGGCGTCGACGGCAGATTTGGTACGGATGGTGATGACGACAGCGCGGACGAAAAAGACCAAAATGACGGCACCAGAAATCCCGACAGTGACGGGGATGAGTCGTGAGTATTTCCCGCAACTATAAAAAGTCGGGATTCACACTCATAGAACTGATGATAGCGGTCGCCATTTTCTCTCTGATGACGGTGTTTGCCTACGCCGGCGTCAACCAGATAATCAACACTCGCGTGCTGGCAGCGCAAAGTCTCGATCGTCTTGCCAGCGTGCAGTTCGCGCTTCGTCAAATGGCCCTCGATATTGAACAGATTCATCCGCGGCCCGTGAGGGAAGAGTTCGGCGACAGTCTTGTCCCGACAGTTATCGCCGACCTGCGGCGATTTAATCAGCTCGAAATGACAAGGGCCGGGTGGAGAAACCCCCTCGGCACACCCCGGCCGACACTCCAGCGAGTTGCCTATCGACTCGAGGACGGCGAGCTCATTCGCTCGCACTGGAACGTGCTTGATCGCATGCAAATGAACCCACCCGTCGAATTTACTCTTCTGTCAGACATTGACAGTTTTGAACTGCAGTTCATGAATGAGGCCGGTGAGTGGGTCAGCAGCTGGCCCGATCCGGACCTGCCCGGCCAGCTGCAATTAGGGGCGAGGCCGAGGGCAGTGGAGATCATCATCCGGTTTGAAGACGCAGAGAGGGGCGAATTGCGTCGCGTGATTGAGGTCCTCCGATAATGCTTCCTGTACCGCATCGGCCACCCGCAGAATCGTTGCAGCGCGGCGCGGCGCTCATCACGGCCATTCTGATTGTGGCGATCGCAAGCATTGTCGCCACCAGCATTTACTACGACAGCTTTCTTTATATGAAGCGCTCGAGCAACATGCTGCTTTACGATCAGGCCCGCCTATACACGCTGGGCGCCGAGGATTGGGCGGCCGACATCCTTGTCCGTGATCTGGAAGATGAGCCCGACCGGGACCATTTCGGCGAGGAATGGGCCGCAACGCTGCCGCCCCTTCCCATCGACGGCGGGACCCTGATGGGCGCGCTTGAAGATCAGCAGGGACGGTTTAATCTGAATAATCTGATTACGGTTGAGGGTGAGATCAACGAGCCGGTCTACGAGCAGTTCAAACGACTCCTCGAGGTGACCGGGCTTAACATTCAGCTCGCGGACCGGGTGGTTGACTGGCTGGACATCGATCAGGAGGCGATGTTTCCCGACGGTGCCGAGGACGCCCTGTACTCGGGTTTGAACGTTCCCTATCGAACACCTAACGGGCCCGTTACCTCCGCAAGCGAACTATTGGCGGTTGAAGGATTTGACCGTGAGAGTTTTCTGGCTTTATCCCCTTACGTCACCGCTTTGCCAAGGGGATCCAGAGTTAACATAAACACGGCCAGTTTGCCGGTGATGTACGCCATCGTGCCCGAGATATCGCTCGCTGATGCCGAGGGCCTGATCGAAAACCGCCCTGACGACGGCTTTGCAAGCATGGAAGAATTCACTTCACTGGCCGAATCTGCGGATCCCCTGGAACTGAGTACAAGCAGCCAGTTTTTCAGGCTGACTGTGCGGGTTACTATTGGCACGCTGCAACTGAACATGTACAGTCTGCTGGCGCGGGAATCATCCGTGGTCCGTCCACTTTTACGCAGTTATGGTAGCGAGTAGCGGCATGGCCGATCATCTGTTCATCAGAATTTCTTCGGGGCTTTCCAGCGAAATCAGCTGGATCACCACCGACGCCAGCGGCCGCCGTACCGGGATAGAAAGACACGGCAGTTTGGCGGATGCCGCAACAAAAGCCAGCTCCTGCAAAGTCGTGCTAATTGTTCCAGGTACCGAGGTCGTTAATACGCAGGCGCGTGTGCCGCTGCGCGGCGGCAGCAAGTTGCGCCAGGCGATCCCATATGCGCTGGAGGATCAGCTCGCCGAAGATGTGGAAAAGCTGCATTTTGCCATTGGCAAACGAACCGCCGACGGTGAGTATCCGGTCGCGGTTACCGCACGCGAGAATATGGAGAGCTGGCTGGGCGTATTAGAGGAAGCAGGGATACGGGCGCAATCCGTTGTGGCGGACACAAGCTGCGTTCCGGTAACGCCGGGCGGCGTCACCATCATATTCGAGAACGACGCCTGCCTGCTGCACGGGGCCGATGGTACAGATATCGTACTGGAAGGAATGAGCATCGACCAGGTGCTTGAGCTTTCAGGCGTGCATGTCGGCGACGAGGCGTCTTCTTCCATGCCGGTGAATCTCTACATGTCCGCGGATGATCACGAGAAACACAAGAATCGCGTTGAATTTCTCAGCGGCCAGTTCCCAGGCATGAATACCCGAATAATGGCTGACGGAAGTATTGCCCACCTCGCGTCAGGCATGTTCAGCCGCGAGGCGATTAACCTTCGGCAGGGAGATTTCGCATCACGCAGCAGCCCCGAATCGACGTGGAAACCCTGGCGACTTGCGGCCGGACTGGCTGCGGCGGTTTTCCTCGTACTAATAGGCGGAGAGGCGGTCGAACTTGCCGTACTGAAAAACCGGGAGAAAGCGCTGGATGAGAGCATTGCAACTGCTTTTACCGAGGCCTTCCCCGGCGTTACATTGCGGGGTGACCCTGCAAACCAGATGCGAAGTGAGCTGGCAGCGCTGCGTGCCGCCGCGGGCAGCGGCGATTCTTTTTTCCTTGAAGCACTGGCCGCATTGGCGGCAGCGACAAATGGCCAGACCTCAGGACAGCTGGACTCAGTTGGCTTTCGCAATGGCGTCCTGGATCTCAAGATCATCGTCCCAAGCGTGGAAGTGCTCGATCGTATAAGGCAAAGCATGGAAAGCGCCGGCAGTTTTGAAGTACAGCTGGAATCAGCGAACCCTTCCGGCAACCAGGTTGAAGGCCGAATTCAGCTTCGCAGGTCGAACTCGTGATCGATAATCTCCGGGAATGGTTTGGTGGGCTGCAGGCAAGAGAGCAGCTGCTGGTAAGCATCGCTGCCGTGGTGCTGGTTGCGGCTATGCTTTTCCTGCTTTTCGAACCTTTGTTCAAAGCAACCGAGCGAGCACAGCAGCGTGTGGCAGAAAAAACACAGGACCTGGCAACCCTGGGACGGGCCCGCAGCGAAGTCGCCGCCCTGGGTGGCGTCCGAAACACCAGCGCCCAGAATTCACCGCTGGTAGTGATCATTGACCGCTTCAGCAGCAGTACCCAGTTGGCTCCGTTCCTCAAGCGTAACCAGCCGGACGGCAATAACGCCATCAGGGTTACCTTTGAAGCCGCGCCATTCGGGCGACTGATCGATTTTCTCGTCGAACTCGAATCCCGCCACGGACTTGTCCTGAGCAATGCCACACTCAATAAGGCAGAGACTCAGGGCACCGTCAACGCCAGCCTGACACTCGTGCGCACCGGAGCCTGAGCGGAAATATACTTGAAGGGGAATTGGAAGTTTCTGGCGATCGGCGGATTCGCCTTCGCGTTGTTCTTGCTGGCCAGCCTGCCCGCATCTGTCCTGTTCGATCGGATGGAGCCAAACCAGGTCTACGCCAGCGGCCTGAGCGGCACGGTCTGGCGAGGCAGTGCGGCCGGAATTGACGTGGGTGGTCTGCAGCTGGGTGGCAGCACCTGGCGGTTCAAGTTCCTCAATCTGCTTCGAGCAGAGGCGGCCATCGACTTCACGACGGAAATTGGCGGTGAGACGATCGCAGGAAGCGCCGGGTCTCGTGGCCCGGGCCACCTGAGACTTGTTGATGTCACCGGACGGATTCCCGTCGCTGAACTGGCGGCGTTTTTGCCTACCGGTTTCTTTTCCGGGACGGCGGAGTTCGACCTGGCAGAGGTTGTAATAGACGACAGTACGCCTGTGGCCATAAACGGGCAGCTGCTCATTCTCAACCTGACAGCGCTTACGACCCGACCGCCGACCACGTTTGGTGACTTTCAAGTGACGTTCACCGATCAGCAGCAGGTGCCACTGATTGGCGCTTTAAGCGACCTGCGCGGGTTTATTGAACTCAATGGTCAGGTCGAACTTGGCGAAGACCGCAGTTACACGCTGGAAGCCACCCTTTCGCCAAGGCAAGGAGCGCCCGCGCAAATCAGCTCAATGCTGAACTTTGTGGGCCCGGACCAAGGCCAGGGCAGGCGAAAGCTGAACCTTTCAGGAAACCTCTGACGCCTCCTGCACGCGCCCGGCTACCCCGGCGACGAAGGGATCCCATTCGCGCCAGCCTGCATAAAGCGGAAAATAAAGCGCTGTTCGCACCGGCCTTTTCTCGTAGCGAGCCATGGTCAGGGCATAGCGTTCGAGCTGCTGGCGATAGCGAGCGAGTTCCTGGTCGAAAAACGATTGCTTGTCGGCCCCTTCGTGTACGCCCACTTTGTAGTCGATGATCCAACGGACACCATTCTCATCAATAAATGTTCTGTCCAGAATCAGGTTGTGCACAACTCCATCTTCGACGCTGCTGAGCGCGAGCTCGTTGCGTGCCGAATCGTGGGCGCCAAAGAGAATCCAACTCCCGCGCTCGTCTTTGCAGCTTACTTCGATCGCTGAGACCACGGTGCGGACAGCCTCTTGCAGATCGCTGCCCCTTGTTCCCAGTTCCTGCAGCCGCACGTGCGCTCTTTTCGCAAGCTGCTTTGCGTCGTGCTTCTTTCCGGTGCCCGCGATAAACCGAAGTGCCTCGTGCACCACGGTGCCAACGTGGCGCGCAGTCTGCCCTGCCCAATCGAAACTGACAGCATCTTCATTTATCACGGTGCGAGCCTGAAGGCGTTCAGTCACTGCAACTGCGGCGGGAACATCAGGCAAGTGCCATTGCTCCGGCAAGCGGAATAAAGTCGCGCCGACAGTTGCGACCTCGGTCTCTGCGTCTGCAGCAGAACGGGCAGAACTTCCGGCTGCAGCACTCTCAAGCCAGTTACTCGCAACGGGCCACAAAGTATCGAGCATTGAACGGCGGTCGGGGGGTTTCACGACGCGTTCACCGCCCTGCTCTTTTGTCGTTGCGCCCGCAATCAGGTGAACCTTTTCCTGTGCCCGCGTTACGGCAACGTAGAGCAACCGGGCTCGCTCCAGGATACGCCTGCGACGCTCGAGATCCGCGATGTAGCGCTCGAGCTTGTCGTTGTCTTCGTCCGATCCCGTAATGGGCGCGAGAACGAGATCGGTGCGCCCCCCCTTGCGTGGAAACTCGGTCCACCGCAGCAGTGGCCGGTCCTCCTCAGCGCCGAGCCGACTTAGACCAGGCACGATTACCACATCGAACTGCAGACCCTTCGCCTTGTGGATTGTCATGATGAGCAGATTTTTGTCAGCGTCGGCGTCTGCAGATGCATAGAGCTTTGAAAGGCGTTGTTCAAGAACCAGGGGGTCGTCCAGCCCTCTGCCTTCATGAAGCGACTGCAGCAATTCGAAAAACGCTTCGGCATTTGAGAGTTCATTGGCGTCGGTCAGGCAAGCGGGTCCGCCCAGACGGCGCCACGCCCCTTCTATCCAGTCACGAAAAGCACCGCGCTCCGCGCTGTTCAGAACGGGCCACAATGCACCTTTGAAACGAGTCACACGCCTCGCCCCTGACTCGGTCAGCCCGGCCAGCAATTCTTCGTCTTCCAGAGCTGCTGCAATGCATGGCCGCGCGTCGCCGCTGGCAAGCACGTGCAGGTCCTCCTGAGACAGGCCACACCAGGGTGCGCGTAAAACAGCGAGCCACGCCGTTCGGTCACCGCGATGCAGAAGTGCGCGCGTCAGCGCGACGAGATCATGAACAACGCGCTGACGCTCGAGTTTCTCAATTTCCACGGCCTGAGGGAGCAGCCCGGCGGCTCTCAGTGCCGGCATGATCTGGCGCAGATGATTTCGCCCGCTTACAAGTATGGCAATGCTGGCATCCGGACTCGCCTCCCTGTGAGTCAGCACCAGGCGCGCTACCAGCTCAGCCTCATCCTGCGGCCCCTGATCAATGAGGGGGTGAAAAACGACGGCATCTCCCTCCGATGCAGGATGAAATGCATCGGACCGCGTAAACGGCACGGCGGCAGTTTGCAGGTCTGCACGCGGCGGCATGATGGCGGGGAAATTCTGATTAACCCATTTGACGATACCGGCCTGTGATCTGAAGTTTACGGACAAGCTCACCGGCTTGAGGGCAACGTCGCCAATGCCCTCCTGCCATGCCCTGAGAAACAGGCTTACCTCTGCTTCGCGAAACCTGTAAATGGACTGCATCGGGTCGCCAACACAAAACAGCGTCCGGCCATCTTCCGGTGTCCAGCCCGCGATGAGTTGTTCAATAAGCTCGAACTGCGATGCAGATGTGTCCTGAAACTCATCTACCAGAATGTGCTGAATTCGATAATCGAGGGAAAGTGCCAGGTCGGTTGGCGCCTGGGCGCCGCCTAACGCATCCAGCGCTGCGCGCGAAACGGCCGTGTAGTCAACTTTTGAGTAGCGGCGGAATACCAGCTCAAGCTGTGCTGCCGCAACCGGCAGCACCGTAATGAGCGATCTGAGAGCACGCCACTGGGTCTCTTTCAGCGTGGTTTCGGGCAGGCTGCGTACGACCGCCAGCATCTCGCGCAAGCCGTCAACCTCGGCAAGGCGAGATACGAGTTCAGCAAAATCAGCCTTTCTGTCTTTTTCACCAGGTGGAAAACCCAGGCGCTTGTCCCAGGTCCGTCGCCACTCATCTTTGGCTGTGAGCAGAAGGTGCGCCAGTGCCTGCCAGGCTGCGAGACTGTCAGCATCATTACTCAACTCGGGGATATCTATCAGCCCTTGTAGCGGGCTGTCGCCGCCCTGATCGGCAAGTTTCGCTGCGCTCGTGGTAGCAAAGCCATGCACCGTCGCGAGCAGGTCCGGCGGCACCGCGCTTGTCAGCAGTTCCAGCTCGCTGCTTACCATTGCTGCGATCGCATTCTCGAGGCGAGTTCGACCGCGATCATTGCCCTGGGCCGGCAAGATATGCCTGAGCCACTGTTCCCGCTTGCTCAACATCTTTGCCAGCAGCTCGATAACCCTCTCAGCCCGGTTGTCGACGTGGGCGAGCAGAACGTGCAGATCTGCCGCACAGGGGTGGTCCGAGCCGAGCAGTTCGATGGTCGCCGTCGCCGCTTCAGCGTAGAGGACTTCCGGCGTTGTCGAAATATCGAGTTGTGCCCCTACCTTCGACAGAAGTGGCATCTGCCTCGTCAGGGCTGAATTAAGAGCGTCAATGGTGAGAATTCGAAGACGCGCCGGGTGCTCTGCGATGTGCCATCCCCTTTGCGAATCAATTTCGAGCACTTTCCGGGCCAGGTCCCAGCTGCGCGCTTCGTGCGCGCTCGCCGGCCTGTCTTCCCGGCTCGCCTTGGACAAACAGCTCAGCAGCCGGTCTCGCATCTCACCGGCAGCCTTGCGCGTGAAGGTAATCGCCAGCACTTCTTCCGGATCGTGTACCAGCGACAGCAACTTGAGAATTCTCTGCGTGAGCAGCTCCGTTTTGCCGGAGCCGGCGGGCGCCTGCACGATAATGGACTGCGAAACGTCGAGCGCCGCGTCGCGACTCGACTGATCGGCGACCGGTATCTGATCAGCCATCGACTGCAACCTCGCCGGTCATCTTCTTTTCCTCTATCCGGCAAAAGGTGCTCAGATGACAAAAATCGCAGGCACTCTTCAAAGGGTCTACCCCTGCCTTGCCGTCAGCAAACTCACCTGCCAGGCGGTCGAGAATACGGCGCCACGAGGCGACCAACGCCTCCCAGTCCGCCACGCCCTGCTTCTCAAGCACACTTTTACCCGGCCACTTGACACCCTTCGGAAAGCCCTCCTCGTTGTCACAAACACCGACGAACCTGATCTCACCCGCGCGCAGCTGTAAGAACGCGATGCCGCGCACGTTCTTTATGTCAAGCGCTGTTGCATAGAGCGGCAACTGGGGCGCGCGCGGCCGCTCGCCAATCCACGATGCCGCGCTAACTTTGCCGGTTTTGTAGTCGATGACGAACTGCCCCTCGCCGCCTATCGTATCGACACGGTCCGGCCGTACCTTCAGTTCGAGGCTGTTGATCCGCAGCTTGTGCTGCTCTTCAGTCATAAATACTGTGAAATCGGGTCGCTCAAGTTCGAGGCAGAGTAGCTGCTCCAGTAGTTCGGCGAGGCGCGATTTTTCAATTTTAAGGGACTGCGCAAGAACCACGTTGTCGTGAGTCTTGATGCGCAGTGATGCTCTTCCGATTGCTTTTGATACCAGCTGGTGCCGCCCTGCACGGTCAGCATGCGCGAGGGCGTCTCGCCCTTTTAACGCTTGCCAAAGATAATGCAGGCTATCGTGTGCAAGCTGTCCCCGCTGACGGGGATCCAGGCCGGCAGCCGGCTGTTCGAGGCGGCGGGCCCCCAGTCGGATCTCTGCAAATGCGCGAAACGGGCACAAAGACTGCAGCTCGAGCACGTAAGCGCCACCCGGCGCAGCAAATCCCTCACCGCAGGACGGGCCGATACCGTCCTGTAACTGCTCCAGTGCAGGGCGGTGACGGAATATCTCTCCCGAGCGCTCCTCAAGAACAAGGCGCGAGGCCGGGATATCCTCACCGTGCGAATATTCGTCAAGCATCGGACTTTGCCGAAACGTCTCGTCCCCTTCTGCCTGAGGCCAGCTCAGTCGAACCTCGTCCGCGCTATTCACCATTCGGGATAGCACCGCGCGGGCAAAACTCAACTCACGGGCCGACGAGCCACGCGGCACCATCAGACTGCGTTGCAGCTTGTAGGGAAGAAACGGCGTCGGCGCGGGCGCGGGCGGCCAAGCGCCATCGTGCAAGCCGGTGACCCAGAGGTGATCGAATTCAAGGCCGGCTGCCTCGAGAGTGCCGAGAACCAGGATGGGCGATCGGCTTGATTCCGGCTTGAACGTTGCCTGGCCCGCAAGATTGCGCAGCGCTCCCGTAAACGAAGCCAGCGTGACGGCCCCAAGAATATCCTCGTAAGCTGCCAATTCCTCCAGGAGCTGCCGCCAGCGCTGCTGCGCCTGAAACTCGTCGCTGTTCAAGACGCGCTCGCCGGGCCAGCCAAAGGCGTCCAGCCAGTGGCTGACGTCCATCACCCATTCCCTGGTCGTTTGACGCTCGGGCCACGCTCTGCGCAACTCAAGCAAGGTTCGTATGCGCCTGCTTAGCGCCGGGCAGGCGCATCGGCTCTCTGCGTCTTCCTCTTTCGCCAACGCTTGCTGCAATCGGTCAAGCGGCCATCGAATCCCGCCTTCGCCCCGAAACTTTGCGTCAAACTCGGCGCGAGGGTTCCCTTCGGTAATCGCCTCACCAATAAAACCAGACCGCAGAAGCCGGCTGACCATACTCCAGGATGGTGATCTGTCAGCCAGCGAAACGAGATCAAGAGCGACGGAAACAAGCGGCTGATCGACCAGGGGCAAACCCACCGAAATCGAGAAAAGACTGCGCTGGCGTTGCCCGTTCAGCTCCAGGGTTGCCGGCTCAAGGATGTCCGTAAAAATGCGGTTAACTTTGACGCGGGTCGCTGCAAGGTCGGGAACAATGACCCCGACTGTCGCGCCGGGATTAGCAGTAATACAAGCAAGGCTCCAACGAGCGGCCGCAGTTAACTCCGTCTGCGAATCGGCAGCCCCGGCCACAAGCGTTTTGCCTTTTTTCCGCGAGGGTAACCATCGCGTTACCTCGGTTCCGGCAGACCGTATAGCTTGCACAAAGCGATCCTGCGCCGGCGTAAGTTCATCAAACCCGGCGAGAATTACCGCTTCAGGGAGCACCAGCTGCCCTTCTTTACCGGCCAGTCCGGCCAGCATCTCAGGCAAGCGGCTCTCGTCCAGCAGATTCTCGCTTTCGCACAGGGCTTCATAGGACCTTGCCCACTCGAGAAACTGCGCAGCGTCCTCGGTTGCAAGCTTTGCAATATCGTCCAACGAAATGCCCCAGCCGCAGGCGATATCCCATGCTTCCACAGCCGCCCTGGCAACGGTATGTACCTGCACAAGACCACCACCCGACCCCGACTGCCTTACGAGTGACTCCCAAAGCACACGTTTCCGCCCCGCATTCAGAAGGCGTGTCGTTGTCGGCCCAGGGCGCGACCATGCTGACTCATGCCATAGTTCGCGCATCCACTCCGGCCATGGCCACACCGCAGGCCGAACCCATGCCGTCTGCCCCGCGCTCCTGGCATCCGCATCATGCAGCATGATTTCGCGAGCCAGTCGCTTGCTACCTGTTACAACTACGTGGCCACGCGCAATTCCCTGCAGAACCGGACTGTATTTTGATGCTTCCGATGTCACCGTAAAGGTCTGTCCTCACGCGAAATATCGGGGGGAGTCCCTGGCATTAGAACAGCAATGCCGGCCAGGCGAAGATGAAATTTAACAGGCAGCGTTGCAGTGCTTGAATCCGTTATCGAGAAGCTATTTACCGACGCATTTCTCACGGTACAAGCCCGCGTACGCACGCAGCATGAGGAAAATTCAAGCGGGCTGGCAATTCGGGGACACAAGAAGGATGGCGTGGCTGATTATCGTCAGTCGCTGTCTTTGTCTTTCGCAACCGTTTCGCTGTACTCGAGAACATGAGTACCGAGTTCAATCTCATCGCCGCTAATAAGCTGTCTCTTCTTAATACGCCGGTTGTTGAGAAAGACACCGTTCGTGCTATTTAGGTCTTCGATTCTGCTGTTTTTCTCATCTGTAAATATCTGCGCGTGATGCCGACTGATGAACTCGCTGTCGATCTGAATATCGTTGTCTATTGTGCGGCCGATGATAAGGCGCCCGCGAATCAGCGGATAGATTTTCTCTTCGCCGCCTGGCCCTATAACTCGCAGCTGGCCCCGGGTCTCTCTTGGTCCGATGCCAAAGCGCCGGATGCCCGTGCGGTCGGTATGCGTCCGCTGAGCGAACTCAAGCCAACCAAGTTCGTCCACGGCGCTCTGTATCTGCTCCGACGTAACTGTGGTCGTTTGATCAGCAAAACAACAAATCAGAGCCGTGTCGCAGAGCGTGTTGATAAGCCGCGGAATGCCGCCCGTGTACTTGAAAATTATCGGAAAGCATTCATCGCTGAATATGCCCTCTTTCCTGGCGCCGGCGACCTTCAGCCTGTGCTCAATATACTCATGTGTCTCTTCGGGAGTGAGTGCCTTCAGGTGGTAGCGCAGACGCGTTCTTTGCGCCAACTGCTCCATTTGCGGCAGATTCAGAACTTCCTCCAGCTCCGGCTGCCCGACGAGTATGACGCTGAGCATCTTCTCCTTCTGAGTCTCGATACCGGAAAGCAGACGGATTTCTTCAAGCACCGTCTGACTGAGATTCTGCGCCTCATCCACGACAACGACGACCCGACGCCCGTCTTTGTGCTGCGCAATCGTGAAGTCCTTCAGCATCTTCAGCAGCTCGGCTTTGCGCTTCTTGAACGGGTTAAATCCAAACTCCACCAGGAGGGACTGCAGGAACTGGACAGGCGTAACCTGAGTCTGAAATATCCTTGCTGTTACAATTTCGTCGCGGTCGATCTCGGACAGAAATTTTTCGATCAAAGTGGTCTTGCCCGAGCCTATCTCGCCTGTTATCACGACGAAACTGTCTGTGAGCAGTACCGTAGAGTCCATGAATGTGGCAGCCTGAGAATGCTGCCTGCTGGCATAGATGAATGCTGGGTCAGGCGTCAGCCGAAACGGAAACTCGTCAAGCCCAAAGAGTTCTAGGTACATACGCTGGCTGCCCTTTCCGGATCAGATGCTCGTCCGGATTCGAAGTGCCATGCAGATTATGAGGGCTGGGCCGTGCAGACTCAATCGGTTGGGCGGCATACAGGCCGGATTTGCCGATCCGGATGCCGGTGCCTAAGCTATTATCGGCAGCCTTTTCAGAGCCAGACAATCGACCGAGATGCCCGAAAGGTATTCAACAAGCAGTCAAATACAGGTGGTCGTTCTTGCGGCCGGCGCCTCAGACCGCTTCGGCAGTCCGAAGCAGCTGGCCCGGTTTCGTGACCAATGCCTTGTCCGGCGCGCGACGATTGCAGCGCAGGAACTGGCCGGAAGCAAAGTAACGGTCGTATTGGGTGCACATTCGCGCCTCGTGGAAGGCGAGCTGCTTGACTTTGGTGTGCGGATGGTCCTCAACGCCAACTGGCGTGACGGCCTCGCGTCTTCAGTCCGTCAAGGCATGATTACGGTGCCACCCGCAACGGTGGCGGTGTTGCTGATGGGCATCGATATGCCTTTGCTAGACGCACAGTTTCTCGGGGAAATAGTCGAGGAATGGTCAAGGGATCGAAGCAAAATCCTGTTCTGTCAGAGCGACCGGGGTGCCGGTCTGCCGGCCATCGTGCCGCGACGGTATTTCAAGTCCCTGATGAGCATTAAAGGCGACCCGGGTATCAGCAGCTTTTTTGCTCGCCACCAACAGATGAGCATCATCATCGAGCGAAAGCTGGTGCAGTGTGATATCGACACGCCCGAGGACTTGGAAAAAATTGAGCGCGCCCTCGGCGCGTGAAGCAAGAGCCCCGATGTAAGTTACCGAGGCTGCGGGTGTAATCGGTCTCAGGCGACCAGTTTTTTCAGGTTTGAAGACGTGTCGTAGGGATTGAACGTCTCTTCGTCATCGCCAGCGATGCTCAGCTCCACAAATGCCTTGTCGAGCACATCGGTCATGCCGAGTATCTGCCGCCAGCCATCTTCGCTGCGATGCCGGTATCGCGTCAGTACTTCTTCGGGGATGAAGTCAGTGCTTTCCGATGTCGATTTGTCCACGGTCTTTTCTACCTTGCTGATCATATTTACAGTGAGAACTGTATGCGTTTTCACCACAGCAAAGTGTGACAAAGGTCACAAAATACATTCGTTTACATTCAGGATGAAATACAGGCTCCAACAGACCCGCCGCACGGTCAAGATCTGAACGAGATTCTCGACTCGTTGCGCGATCGCGCCGCAAAAACGGCCATTCGTTGATTGGAGCAAGTCCCGCGTCGAAGTACATCACCGCCCTGCTTTTGAACCTATCGCTGCATGTCTGCTTTCGAACCGAAGCGGAAAGCATTTTTAAATCAACTGTAGCGCCGCGACAAATGCTCGCCAACGATCCGCAGCAGACACCAGGAACTGCGTATACTCTGGCTGTGTCCGGACCCGAATGTTCAATCTGGAAGTCTGTTTCTACTACCCGCTCAATTATGGAGGAAAATCGGCTTGCCTATCCCGAATCGCTCACAGCTGTCGGATCTCCGCGGTGTTGCGCGTATGGCCATCGACGCGACTGATTCAATCGCCAATGTTGTCGAGGACATGCACCGCACCATTCAACTTCGGCCAGGGCCGCTGGGCGATGCAGCGTCTGATCG
>JABDLF010000095.1 GCA_013003115.1 Gammaproteobacteria bacterium | reverse complement strand
GACCAGAAAAGAAAAACCTATGAGGCTGGCGAGATCATATTTCGCGAGCACGAGGAAGGTGATTTTGCCTATTTTATAGAGTCTGGCAACGTTGAGCTGTCGGCGAGCAATCAGGGCAAAAAGATTGTTCTGACAAGCGTCGGCCCGGGCGAGCTGCTGGGCGAAATGGCCATCATCGACAAGTTTACTCGAACCGCCACCGCCACGGCGCTGGAAAAGACGGTCGCAATTCCCATAGACAGCAAAGCCGTGCAGAAGAAGATCACCTCTTCTGACCCTATGACGCATATGCTGCTCCGTGTCGTGGTCGAGCGCTTCCGGTGGGCATTGCGCAGGGTGCTCGACAGCGAGCGCCTTTACACCGACGGTACGTTGACGCTGGGGGCTATCGACACAAAGTACGAAAAAGCGCGTGACTACGCCATCAATCGTATCAAGCTCGAGCAGGACCTTAAGGAAGCCCTTGATGACGAGCAGTTTTCGCTGCATTACCAGCCCATCGTTGATGCCAAAAGTGGGGTTATTGCCGGTTTTGAGGCCCTGATCCGCTGGGAACATCCCGAGCAGGGCCTGGTATCGCCCGCTGACTTCATTCCGGCCGCTGAAGACACCGGACTGATTCTTCCCATTGGAAAGTGGGTGCTTGAGCAGGCCTGCCGGGACCTGCCCAGATTCCAGAAAGTATTTGCGAGAAGTTTGCCGGACATGGCGCCGCTCTTTATGAGTGTCAATGTATCGCCGCGCCAGATCGAAGACCTGGCAGAAGCGGGCGCGCTGGTTGCCGCACTGAAAACTAGTGGCATCCATCCTTCTCGCATCAAGCTCGAGATTACAGAGGAACTGCTGATTCACTCGCCTGAGCTGGCCAAGCATGCGCTGAACAACATTAAGAACGCCGGCGTTGACCTTGCCATCGATGACTTTGGCACCGGTTACTCGAGCCTGAGCTACCTGCACAGCTTTCCGCTTGACGTTCTGAAAATAGACCGTGCATTTGTTAACAGTATGACCAAAGACAAAAAGAGCATGCAGATCGTCGAGGCCATTGTGGGGCTGTCGCGCGCGCTCGGTCTTAAGGTCGTCGCGGAAGGCATCGAAGATGCCGGAACGCTGAAGATCATTCGGAAGCTGGGCTGTGATTATTTCCAGGGCTACTTCGCCTCACGTCCCCTGCCAGTCGATAAAATGATCCAGAGCCTTGAGCGCCACTCGAAATCCCGGGCCACCACCACAGCAAAACAAGCCTGATCCTCATAAGCACGGCGCCCTCGCGCTTTTTCCCGACGCCCGGGCGGGCGCTGATGCTCGCGCCTGGCCGCAACCAGGCGCAGGCCTGAAGGCCTCACCTCGCAGCGGATTTTGCCCGCGGCGGCGCCACACATTAGAATGGTGGGCTGTCCCGGCCAGCAAGACCGGCCCGAAATAAACCACAGGATCCCAAAGCATGCGCTTTCTCACTCCTTTCTGCGTCTTCTTTTTTGCTATTTCTTTGACGGCCTGCGGCAAGGCTCCCGAGAGTCCGGCTGCAATCGATGGCACAGCCCGAAGCGCGGCCAGCGAGCGGCCGGACAACGTATTGCTCGCCGAGTGGACCGGGCCTTATGGTGGTGTGCCGGCTTTCGACCAGATGGACCTTGAGGCGATCAAACCCGCGCTTGCCTATGGGATGGACGCCCAGCTCGCAGAGCTGGACACAATTGCACAGAATCCTGACAAGCCGACCTTCGACAACACAATCCTTGCCATGGAAATGGTGGGTGAAGACCTCGACCGGGTCTTTACCTTCTACGGCATTTGGAGCGCAAACCGCTCATCGCCCGAATTTCGGGCGATTCAGAAGGAGATGGCACCCAGGCTTTCGGAATTCAGATCAAAGATTACCCAGAACAGGGCGCTCTTCAATCGGGTAAAGGCGGTGTACGAGTCCAGAAGCGACAGTGGTCTTGATCCCGTGCAAATCCGCCTTGTGGAACTCACCTACGACGGCTTCGTTCGCAACGGCGCGACACTCGAGGGCGAGAAAAAGGACCGCTACGCAGACATCCAGAAACGCCTGTCAGAGCTTTACACTCAGTTCAGCAACAACGTGCTGGCCGATGAAGAAAACTATGTTTTGTTTATCGATGATACGCAGCTGGGCGGCCTGCCTGAATCCTACATTCGGGCGGCGCAGGCCGCCGCGGAGGAACGCGGCGAGCCGGAGAAATACGCCATTACCAATACGCGCTCTTCGATGAGCCCGTTTCTCACCTACTCGGACGAAAGGGACCTGCGCAGGAAGGTCTGGGAGACCTATTACAACCGCGGTGACAATGGCGACGAGTACGACAACAACGCAATAATCGCAGAAATTCTCAAGCTTCGTGACGAGCGCGTGGGCATTCTGGGCTACGAGAATTTCGCATCCTGGCGCCTCGAGAATCGCATGGCCAAGAATCCCGATAACGCCATGCAGCTCATGCGCGCTGTGTGGCCAGCCGCCGTGTCACGCGTGAAGGAAGAAGTTGCCGATATGCAGGCGATTGCCGATGCGGCGGGCGATGACATAACGATCGCGCCCTGGGACTACCGATACTATGCGGAAAAAGTCCGGCAGGCGAAATATGACCTTGACTCGGATGAGGTCAAACAGTATCTGCAGCTGGACCAGCTACGTGACGCTATGTTTTATGTCGCCGGGGAGCTGTTTAATTTCAAGTTCACACCGGTTCCTGATGGCTCCGTGCCTGTTTTCCACGAAGACGTTAACGTCTGGGAAGTCAATGACAGAACGAGCGGCGATCTTGTCGGACTCTGGTATCTCGACCCCTTCGCTCGCAAGGGCAAGCGCTCGGGCGCATGGGCAACCAGCTATCGCAGCCATTCCACCATAGATGGCAAGAAAACGGTTCTGTCATCCAACAATTCCAACTTTGTCAAAGCGCCTCCCGGCGAGCCGGTGCTGATTTCCTGGGACGACGCCACTACCTTGTTCCATGAAGTTGGTCATGCGCTGCACTCCCTCTCGTCCAAGGTCGACTACCCGAGCCTGAACGGGGGCGTACGTGACTACACCGAGTTTCAGTCGCAGCTGCTGGAGCGCTGGCTTATGACGGATGCCGTAATTGACAAATACCTGGTGCACCATGAAACGGGCGAGCCCATGCCCGTCGAACTGGTTGCCAAGATCAAGAATGCCTCCAAGTTCAATCAGGGTTTCGCCACCACAGAGTATCTGGCCTCGGCCCTCGTTGACATGAAGTATCACACCACCGATCCCACCGACATCGATCCCGACGCCTTTGAGAAGTCGACGCTGGCGGAACTGGGCATGCCAGATGAACTGGTCATGCGTCATCGCTCGCCGCACTTTGGCCACATCTTTTCGGGCGAAGGCTATGCGGCTGGCTATTACGGTTATATCTGGGCGGACGTATTGACGGCAGATGCGGCGGAGGCATTTGCGGAGGCGCCCGGCGGCTTCTATGACCAGGACGTCGCGGCCCGCCTCGTCAAGCACCTGTTCTCAGTTCGCAACTCCGTCGACCCGGCCGAAGCCTACCGGGCATTCCGGGGTCGCGACGCTCGCATTGAGGCGCTGATGCGCGACCGCGGATTCCCCGTGCCGGCAAAAGAGACAACGGCTTCAGCGAGCCCTTAAAAAAAACCCGCCGGTAACCAGGTTCGCGTCCCGCGGTGCATACTGGCCGCGGTCCCGCGGCTGCCTGCTGCCCGGCTCCCGCCGATTTGTTTAAACCATCGCCACAAGATGGCCGCCTCACCGACGCGCTCCCTGCAGTCATTAAAGTTCTAAACCGGGCCGCCGATAATCACTATGTAACGCAGCGTACTTATTAGTGACTGCGCCCGATTCGGTTATTCAGGTATCCGGAGAAGCGGGATTGACTGCACGCAAAGGAGCAAAAAATGCAGACAAAGACATCGGAATCCAACAGCGCCCAGGCCTTTACGTTTGTGCAGGCGCTTGCGGGAGAGCTCAATGGCGGGACGCTGGAGTTGCCCTCGTTTCCTGATGCCGTGATGAAGATCACAAAGGCACTGGACGATCAGGATGTCGACATGAATAAGCTGGCCGCTCTGGTAGGTTCGGAGCCTGCTTTATCGGCACGCCTCATGAAAGTGGCGAATTCCGCGATGATGCACCGCGGGACCAGGCCAGTCACAGAATTGCGGTCTGCAATAAATCGTCTCGGACTCGACATGGTTCGCAACGCTGCTATGTCAGTAGCCATGGAACAGCTGCTGCTTGCAAAAGAGCACGCGGACATACGCAACCTGATGGGGCAGCTATGGCACCACAGCGTAAAGGTCGCCGCTATTGCTTATACGCTGGCTGCGCAGCATGAAAACCTGAACGCCGATGAGGCGATGCTCGGTGGCCTGGTTCACGACATCGGCAAGCTCTATATCTGGACCCGCGCCAAAAACTTCCCTGAGTTTCTGTCGGACGCCCAGACCCTTTCTGACGTCACCCATGAATGGCACCCGGTGATCGGCAAGGCGATACTCGAAAACTGGGGATTCCAGAGCCAGCTGCTTGAAGCGGCCGAGGGCCACGAAAGTCTGGATGACCATGGGTTCGGACCGCCAGATCTCACAAGCGTCGTTGCAGTTGCCAATTACCTTTCCAAATTACCGGCTGGCGTTGTGCCCGACGACTCGGATCTATTCGAGACCGCCGCGTTCAAGCGCCTCGCCGTGACCCCGGACAATTGCGAACAGCTGCTCGCTGCCGCCGAAGAAAATAGCAAGTCTCTGGGCGCAGCAATGAACCCCTAGCGGGCCGCTGAACAATCGCATTTCCCGGCCGACACCACTTTGGATACTGCGAGCGTCAAATCAGAGGCTGCCCGATTAGCGGCGCGAGTTGCCACTCGCCCAACCACCACAGTTACTCACAAGTAGCACGAGCAGGAACAAGGAACTTCAGCCCATGGCCATGCCGAGCATATCGACCGCTGAAAAAGCCCTTGCGGTCAACCTCGACCCAAGGCGTTACGGCAGTTTTGCCGAGATCGGTGCCGGCCAGGAGGTCGTTCGCTGGTTCTTTCGTTCGGGCGGCGCTGCCGGCACGATTGCCAAAAGCATATCGGCCTACGATATGCAGGTCAGTGACGCGATCTACGGAAGCTGCGAGCGCTACGTCTGCTACAACCGGCTTCAGGATATGCTGGCCTGCGAGCAGGCCCTTAATCGCAAACGGCTGACGGAGAAAAGGGGTGAAGACTCAACTTTCTTTGCATTTGCCGACACGGTGTCGGCCCGCAATTTTCATGGCACAAACGAGTGTCACGGCTGGCTTGGCATCCTGTTTCAGACTTACCCTGGCGGTCCGGACAATCGCATCATTATTCATGTGCGCATGCTTGATCAGGAAAACGCGCAGCAGCAGGAAGCGCTGGGTATCGTTGGCGTAAATCTCGTACATGGCGCTTTTGCCCATTACGATGACGCTGACCGGCTTCTGGATGCGCTGCTCGACAATCTGAGTACAGACAGGATCGAGATTGACCTGATCGAGCTGACCGGGCCGAAATTTGCCTTCGTTGACAGTCGCGTGATGGCCCTCAAGCTGGTGCAAAAAGGCCTCTCGGGCGCCGCCCTGTTTTCAGCAGAGGGCCGTGTGTTACAGCCTTCAGAGGCACTCCGAAAAAAGCCCCTGCTTGTGGAGCGCGGCCATTTCCGGCCATTTACCCACGCAAACATGGACATGATGCAGTCTGCCCTCGCCGCGTTTGAAGCTGAAAACGGCGTTCCATCATCAGAAGTACTGCCAGTCATGGAAATGACCATGCACGATCTCGGTTGCGACGGTGAAATCTCTCTGGAGGACTTCATCAACAGAGCCGAGGTTCTGGCTGCGACCGGATTTACGGTACTTATTTCCGAATTCAGGGAGTATTACCGTCTGGCCAACTTCCTGTTTCGCTACACGCAGCGACCGATTGGCATTGTCATGCCCCTGGAAAACCTACGCGGACTATTTGACGAGGCCTCCTTCGTGCAGCTCGAGGGCGGCATACTCGAGAGCTTCGGAAAAATGTTTCGCAATGACCTGCAGGTACTCGCCTATCCGGACAAACGTGCTGACGCGACTATCGAGGGCGCTGCAGATCTGCAGTTCGACCCTATGCTCGAAAGGTTATATGACTTCCTGATGCACCGCCGCTCGATCGTACCGCTTACTGATTTCACGCCCGAATACCTGGACATCCGCGATGCCGAGGTCGTTACGCAGATTGTTGCCGGAGACGCTGCATGGGCCGATAAGGTACCGGCAAGAGTCGCGCAGGTTATACGCGAAAAGGGCCTTTTCGGCTACACGCAAGACAATGCAGGCGAAAACGCCCGGGCCGGCTGACCCCTCTCTTTAGCCGTCGTTTCCTGTCAGCCAGCAAGGTCAAAATGCCGCAGCCTGCCTGTCCTGGCCACCCTAGTCTCCCATAACGAGGTCTTCGAGGGCGCGTGACAGGCCCCGCATTGCGGGCGTCCTGCCTTCTCCATTGATCATCATCAGGGCCTGGGTGTCAGGGTTTTTCTGAGCGTGAAAAAAGTAAAAGCCCCTTTCAGAGCCCCCAACCCCAACCGTTTCGCCTCTGTACCGCTCTGCGTATTCCGGCTTGAGCACCCCGCTGGTTGCTACAAACTCGTAGAATCTGAGCATATCGTCGAGACTCGAATACATGCCGCCGCTGCCCATTATCAGCCAGGATGTCGGCCCCCAGTTCGGCGGGATATTGGGTAGGCCAACCGCAGAATTACCATAGCCCTCGGCGAAATCCTCAAGAGTCAGGCCAGCATGGCTCCCATTCATATTGGTACGACTCATGCCGGCTGGCTCGAAAAATGATTCCTTCATGAAGTCAAAATATTCCTGGCCACTCACGATTTCGATAACAGCTGCCGCCAGACCGTATGCCGAATGCGAATGCGCCCGGCTGGTCCCTGGCTCAAACAGAAGCGGACCCGAAAGGATTCGGCTTAAGGCCGTTTGCCTGTCTATCCATGCCAGATCACGATCCCAGTCGCTTTCAATATCGTGAAAGTCACGTAAGCCTGACTGCCCGCTTATCAGATGGCGCAGCGTCATGTTTTTCTTATCTGCGGGCACGTTGGAAAAATACTCAGTGATCTTGTCACCCAGGCCCAGTTTGCCCTGCTGCGCCAGCAGATAAATCCCGGCGACGGTGAAATCAATGGGCGTGGAGCCTATGCCAAACACGGTATCGATCCTGGTTGCATGGCCAAGGCTTCGATTGCTCTTGCCAAAGGCCTTGTGCAAAACGAGCTCACCTGCTCGCTTAAGATGCACAACCCCGGAAAAACCTTCTTTTTCAAGCGCCTCAAAATGCGCTTTTACTGACTGCCATGTCAGAGCCGGCTTGTCGGCGCCTTCGTCAATGTCGGCGGTTCGCAGCATTTCAATCTTGAAAGGCAGCTGCGGCTCAACACTGAAAATCACGGCAATACTCTGCGGACCGCGCAGACTCAACGTGACCCACTCGTTATCTTCGTCCAGCATCGCTGCCCCCGCCGAGGCGGCCACAGAACGAATGCTTTCAAGCAACGCCCAGCGCTCTGCCTGCGTTGTCTCTGCCATAAATGCGTCGGAGAAGTGTTCGGTCTCGAAACCAGTTAACAATTCTTCCATATCCAAACGGCCTGAGCGTTCCAGCGCCCGAACATGTGCTCCAATTGCAGTCTCACGGTCACGCACAGGCGGCGCCGCTGCGCTCAGATCAAACAACTCGAGATCACGGATGCCCTGAGCCGAGACATCGAGCCGGATCCTCGCGCTGCGTCCACGCGCCGACAGCATTAATATTATCCCCCCGCTCGTTTTCCCTACAGATACGTCATCGTTGATGCCGCGCACCGATTCCCGCAACTCACGGAGCAGGTTCAACACGTTTTGCTCGCCCAGCTCGGACACCCAGGCAGGATCAAGCTCAGCGGCGACAAACTCCTGCATGCTCTGCTCACCATCGGACTCAATCAGCGCCATCACGGCATCTACTGCACGCCTGACTTCAGGTGGCGGCCCCTGCTGCGCCAGGGCCGCAGAAGGCGATACCACACACACGGCTACCAATACCCAGCGGGCGAACGGCATAATTCCGGCTAAAGACATTTTTTTTCTCCCTTGTCCCTCTGACTGCACCGGGCCTGGTAAAGCCAGCGACACTGATATCTTTCAGATGCGGCTTAAACCCGAATAGTCGCAGGCGCGGGCCTGACCTGTGTGACCCGGCATCACGGCAGCAGGCTTTGGACCGCCGCCCAGATGAGATAAACAGCAGACACCACCATAACGAGGACCGTTCCACCAGCGCCAAGACCACGTAGCAGATCGTTCATTTTGTCTGCCTTGAGTCCCATGGGGTGCAGAATCCGCGCTAAGACAAGAACCGCGCCAAGCGTATGAAGGAATACAGCGTGCGCTTCGTTGGCTTCTATCAGTGCCATGAGAAAAACCGCTATCGGCACATTCTCGATGGCATTGCCGTGGCGGCGGATCGCCTCCAGCATCTCTGGATTGTCTCCGTCGCCAAGGGAAATATCGAGTTTGCCGCGCGTCGAGCCGACTTTGAAAGCGAGAAACAGGATTATCAGAACGAGCAATGAAGCATAAAGGGACGTTATCGGGAGAATCATTTTTCAACTCCAGTTCGCATCAGGCAGATCCTGAGTATAGATTGGCAAAACAGCTTCGAGCCAGAAACTTTCTCCACGGTTGCCCGGCAGATTCTGCAGGTCTGCGTGGCGTGATGTGCGATCGCCCGTAGCCCTGTCTGAAAAGAAGGCAAGGCGCTTACAATTCGTCTACCCTGAGGTCTGATGACGCACGATGAACCAACATTAATGGAATGATTAACTAATGATTTACAACAGTATTGTCGAAGCCATTGGTAACACGCCCGTAGTCAGACTGAACAACACAGGGCCAAAGCATGTCGCACTCTATGTAAAAATTGAGTCGTTCAACCCCATGGCCTCGGTGAAGGATCGACTCGCCTGGGGCATCATCAAGGATGCCGAAGACCACGGCCGTCTGAGTCCCGGGCAAACTGTCATCGAGGCCACCTCCGGAAACACCGGTATAGCCCTCGCAATGGTTTGCGCATCGCGCGGCTATCCGTTTGTTGCAGTGATGGCAGACAGTTTCTCGGTTGAGCGCAGAAAGCTCATCCGCGCGATGGGCGGTAAGGTCATTCTCACGCCCGCCGCCGAGCGTGGCTCCGGCATGGTAAAAAAAGCCGAAGAACTGGCGAACAAACACGGCTGGTTTCTTGCACGGCAGTTCGAAAACGAGGCGAACCCTGCCTTTCATCGCGCCACAACCGGACCGGAAATTCTGCGCGACTTTGCCAGCCGCCGGCTCGACTACTGGGTGACCGGCTGGGGCACGGGCGGCACCCTCACTGGTGCTGGCGAGATGATCAAGCTTGCAAGACCGGAAACGCAGGTGGTAGCAGTGGAGCCGGACCAGGCGCCGCTTTTGAGCGGCAAGCCATGGCAACCCCACAAGATCCAGGGCTGGACACCGGATTTTGTTCCGGATGTGTTGAACAGTAAGGTTTGCGACCAGATCGTACTCGTGGGCGACGACGAATCACGCGACGCTTCTCTGGAACTGGCGGCGAACGAAGGCATATTCGTAGGCATTTCGGCGGGCGGCACGCTGGCGGGCGCCATCCGGGTTGCAAAGGAAGCGGAAGAAGGCAGCGTTATACTCGCCATGCTACCCGATACCGGTGAACGCTACCTGAGCACGTTCTTATTTGAGAACATTATCGAGGGCTCGGATGACGAGTGGCTGGCGAATCAGTAATCATTACATTACTTTTGCAACGACGACTGGCTTGCCGTTGGACCCAGTCCGAATATCATTGAACAATTGAGGAAATTTCTGTGGAGTATCTACATACAATGGTTCGCGTAAAGAACCTGGAGGATTCGCTCGATTTCTATTGCAACAAGCTCGGGCTGGTTGAAACGAAAAGGTACGACAACGAGGGCGGCCGCTACACCCTCGTTTTTCTGGCAGCACCGGGGGATGTGGATAAGGCCCAACAAAACAAGTCGCCCCTCGTAGAGCTGACCTACAACTGGGACCCTGAGGACTATCGCGGCGGACGAAACTTTGGCCATCTTGCCTATCGCGTCGACGACATCTACGAAACCTGCCAGAAACTGATGGAAGGCGGCGTCACGATAAACAGGCCGCCGCGGGACGGTCACATGGCGTTCGTCAGGTTGCCCGACGGTATTTCCATCGAGCTTCTGCAAAAGGGCGATTCGCTGGCTGCCACGGAACCATGGGCGTCGATGGAGAATTCGGGCAGCTGGTAGATTGCGAATACGGGGCATAAGGCTGGCAACAAAATGATGACACCGCTAATGACAATTTTGATAGTCGGTGCTGCGCTGGCGCTGGCCGCGATAGTCATCTTTAATCGCCTGGTCCGGGATAGAAACCATGTAAGGGCCGGCTGGAGCGACATTGACGTTCAGCTGCAGCGGCGGCACGACCTGATCCCCCAGCTGGTTGAAGCGGTGCGCGCCTATGCCGACTACGAACGTGCCACGCTGACCGCTGTTACCGAGCTGCGCCTGCAAAGTGACCAGACGAAAAACCTCGCGCAGAAAGCGCGCATAGAGAAGCAGCTCAGCATCGGTGTGGATCGCCTCCTTGCCGTTGCAGAAGATTATCCGGACCTCAAGGCCAATCGAAGCTTTCTGGATCTGCAGAAAGAGCTTTCCGACACTGAGGACAAGCTCCAGTATGCCCGGCGCTTTTACAACGGTGCGGTACGCAGCCTCAATACGCGCATCGAATCGTTTCCCGATCTGGTTATCGCGAGAATGTTCGGATTCACCCAGGCCGAATTTTTTGATGCCGAAGACGAAGCAGCGTCGGTACCCAAGGTCGAGATGAATTGATGGTGAAAACCGGCACCGGTGTTGCGCTCGCTGTGCTGCTGTCGTGCCTGGCCGCGACCATTGCGCTGGCCGACGAGCGCATCCTCAACTATCACAGCGACATAACGGTCATGGAAGACGGCAGCATGACGGTCGTCGAGACCATAACGGTGCGCGCGGAGGGTCAGCGCATCCGCCGCGGAATCTATCGTGACTTCCCGACTGATTATAAAGACCGGCTGGGTAACCGGGTGCGGGTTGGCTTTGATGTTCTGGAGGTGCGGCGTGATCGGGCAATTGAACCTTTCCATACCGAGAAACGGGCCAACGGAGTTCGTGTTTATGTAGGCTCTGCCGACGTATTCCTCGCCCCCGGCGAGTATGAATACGCGATCAGTTATCGCGTCACGCAAATGCTCGGATTCTTTGAAGATCATGACGAACTCTACTGGAACGTCACGGGTAATGGCTGGGATTTTCTGATCGAGTCGGCGAGCGCATCAATTACTCTGCCCGCGGGCATTGAATCTGGTGACATAAAAATCGAAGGCTACACGGGGGGATTTAGCGATCAAGATAAAGCGTATACGGCGATAGTCAATTTTCAGGGCATTGCGGAGATTCAAACAACCGGCCGGCTCGCGGCGCGCCAGGGCCTGACGGTCGTGGTCAGCTGGCCAAAAGGCTACGTTAAAGAACCAACCCGCTCCGAAAAAATGGCCTTGCTGTTACGCCAGAATCTGGGCCTGCTGCTGGTGTTGAGCGCCAGCCTCGCCTCGCTGGTCTATTTGTTTTTTGCCTGGACCAGGGTTGGCCGCGACCCACCACCCGGCGTGATCTTTCCCCATTACGAGGCACCGGAAGGCTACTCTCCCGCGTCGATCCGCTACATCTGGAAAATGGGTTACGACAAGCGGGCGCTGACCGCCGCCGTGTTGAATCTGGCAGTAAAGGGCTTCTTCACAATAGAAAGCAGGGATGACGCCTATACGCTGCGCTCAACCGGCAAAACGGCAGATCACAGCCTGGCGCCGGGTGAGGCGGTGCTGCTTTCAAAATTGTTTGAGAAAAATGACAGCGTCCAGCTGGAGGACGAGAACCACGCCGTAATTCGCAAGGCCATGGATGCACACGCGAGCACACTCAAGCGCTACCATCAGCAGCGCTACTTTTCACGCAATGGTTTGTTTTTGTTGCCTTCATTTTTCATTCTCATCGGCGCGCTCCTGGTCACCGTTATCATCGGGCAGATCAGCCCCGCGATCATTATCGCGGGCGTCTTAAGCGGCATCGTGGTGGCGCTGTTCGCCTGGCTCTTGCGTGCGCCAACGCTGCTTGGCCGCAAACTGCTGGACAAGGTGGAGGGGTTCCGCCTATACCTCGAAAAGGCAGAGAAAGACGATCTTGATCTCAGAAACCCGCCCGAAAAGACGCCGGAATTATTTGAGACTTTACTCCCCTTCGCCCTCGCGCTTGGCGTTGAGCAGCCCTGGGCAGAACAGTTCGAAGACGTGTTTCGAAAAATCCCCGATCGCGAGCAGGCCGCCTACGCGCCTGCCTGGTACTCGGGCCGCTGGGATGCAGGGAATCCTGCGAAAATGGCAAACGTGGTTGGCGCATCATTAAGCAGCGCCATCTCATCCGCTTCTACGCCACCCGGCTCGTCATCGGGCTCCGGCGGCGGCGGGTTTTCCGGCGGCGGCGGTGGCGGCGGCGGTGGCGGCGGCTGGTAGAACCCGATTCACCGCAAACCTCCCTGAGCTCCACCGACCGGGATGGACACCGTGAAGACCCCACCGCGAGTCACGGGCACAAAAGAAACGGATACGGCCGGCGACTCCGCCTGGATAAATGCCTGCTGCATGAATGCGGCGATGAAGTGCCCGAGGGCGTAACCCACGAGCACGTCAGAGAGATAGTGCTCGCCTGCTTCCACGCGAGCCAGCGATGCGCCGCCCGCCATCGCATACAAGCCTGCCGTCAGACCGTGCCTGAACCAGTCGGGCGCTGGCAGATAGTCGGCATTTGATATCGCCATCGCAGAACTCACCGAGGCGTTGGAAGCATGTCCGGAGGGCATGCTTCGGTTGTCCTGCCTGTTGGGACGTTCGCGACCGGCAGCAGATTTAAGCCCTTCTGTGACTGCCTTGTTAAGCGCGATGGCGCCGAGCCCGACCGCCAGCCCTCTCCCCTTGTCGCGAAGCCCGGCGCTCGGCGCTGCCAGTGCTGTGGCAAAGTACATGGCGGTTGTCAGATTGGAGAGCGTATCGCTGGTATCTGCAGCATTGCGACCGAACAGCGGCTGTTCATTTGCCAGCCACCTCGAGGCATTTTCGTCAGCATCATCGATCTGGAGCGCTAAAGCACCTGCCAGGGGTACCCAGGTCTGCGGGTCCTTTGCCGCCGTCACAAGCGCCTGCCGGAAACTGCCGCCGCCCGGCCAGTGAGCATTGCCACCCCATGAGCGGTCGTCCGGTGCGCTCGCACAGCCCGACGCCATGAGCACGGACATCGCACAGATTGTGAACGGCCTTATCCAATCACGCTGCATCATGCGCCCGATGCCGATCCCGCGACCCGCGCCTGCTAATCACCGAAGCGCTCAACAAGTTTGCCGTAGGCGTCGATGCGGCGATCACGAAAGAACGGCCAGCCATGCCGCTGGCGGGCAATGGCTGACAAGTCGAGTTCAACCACCAGCACGGCCTCTGCATCGACGGGCGCACGCACCAGGACCTCGCCGTCCGGGCCGGCAACAAAACTCTGACCCCAGAACTCGATGCCCCCGTCTGAAGCAGGGTCGGGCTCGAAGCCGCAGCGGTTGACGGCCACAACATAGCAACCATTCGCGATTGCGTGGGAACGCTGAATTGTTTCCCAGGCCGCATGCTGGGCGGCGCCGTGCGTCGATTTTTCCTCCGGGTGCCAGCCGATAGCGGTCGGGTAAGTCAGGATCTGCGCCCCGCGCATGGCCGTAAGGCGCGCTGCTTCCGGGTACCACTGATCCCAGCAGATCAGCGTGCCCAACTTCGCCGGCGAGGTATCGAACACTTTGAAACCCAGGTCTCCGGGCGTGAAATAGTACTTTTCGTAATAACGTGGATCGTCCGGAATGTGCATCTTGCGATACTTACCGAGGTAACCATGTTCGCCGTCTACGACAACCACCGTGTTGTGGTACAGACCGGCGGTTCGAACCTCAAACAGGCTGGCGATGATCACGAGACCGGTTTCATCGGCAAGCTCAACAAACTGCTCCGTGATGGGTCCGGGTACGGGTTCTGCAAGATCAAAAAAACGATCGTCCTGCGACTGACAGAAGTAACGCGACTGAAAAAGCTCGGGCAGACAGACAATCTGGGCACCTTTGGCTGCGGCCTCGCGGCACGCGGCGATGGCCCTCGACAGGTTGTCTTCAGGGTCCTCAGCCATTCGCATCTGCACGAGGCCGAAGTTAATGATCTGGTCTTTTTTATTTGTCGCCATGGTGCAGTGCGGACTCCAGGTTTATTTGTCGGTGGCGTCTGTGGCAGGATTTCGCCTGCTTGTATCGCAGTAGGTGCCGCGCGAAAAGAACCGATTGTACTGATCCAATATCTGCATGGCCATGGAGGGCCTGATTACACCCTCATTAATTTTTGCGCGGATTATTGTATTCATCCTGCGTTGTAAATCGCTGGCAAAGTACTGCACCTGTTCGAGCATGCTGCGCACCTCGATGCCCGGAATGACTTTCTCTACCCAGTAGCCGCCGGGCTCCTCGGCATTCGCATAGAGATGCACTTCGGACACGCGCCCAAAGAGGTTATGCGTGTCGCCCATGATGTCCTGGTAGGCGCCCATAAGGAACAAGCCCAGATAATAGCGTTCGTTTTGGCGCAGCTCATGCAAACGAATATAGCGATCATCTGCATCGGCGGTGACGTAGTGCGATACCTTGCCATCGGAATCGCAGGTCAGGTCAACCAGTCGCGCGCGGCGCGTCGGCTTTTCGTTCAGGCGCTGCAGCGGCATGATCGGGAATGACTGTCCTATTGCCCAGTGATCCAGCATGGACTGAAATACCGAGAAGTTTCCGAGGTTGTTATCAACCAGCAGCTGCTCGATTTCGTCACATTCTTCGGGCCGGGGGTCAGGGCCAATGATATCGGTGCGCGCTGCCACAAGATCAAGCACGCTCCAGAACATTTGCTCAATGAGCGCCTGGTCTTCGAGCTGCAGGTAACCCATTTGCAGGAGCTGCGCTGCCTCGCCACGAATCGCGCGAGCCTGGTGAAAAGCCTCAATCACGCGCTCAATGCTTTGCTTCCCGCGGAGCTCGTCTCCAATCGCAGCGAGCTGCTTTAGCAATGCATGCGAATCGGTGGAAATCGTGGCGTCCGCGGGCAGTCGTCGCTTGGTATCGCTGCCCAGAACCTCAACAACAAGCAACGAATGATGCGCAGTAATCCCGCGGCCACTTTCTGACAGCAGAATCGGGTGTGGCACATTCTGATTGTCACAAACATCTGCGACAGTGGTAACCACTGTGTTTGCGTACTCACGCAGCCCGTACTGAATTGCGGGGTCCTCATCAGTACTGCGGGCATCATATCGAACGCCCAGCCCCCCTCCCACATCAAGATATCGAATCTCGAATCCTCGCTGAATCAGCTGCGCGTATATCTGGCTTATTTCCTTTACTGCCAAACGCAGCATATCGACGTCCGTAACCTGGCTCCCCAGGTGAAAATGCAGTAACGCAAACTCCTCACGGCGCCCTGCTGCATCAAGCATCTCAAGAATTTCAACGAGCTCTGGAATGGAAATACCAAATTTTGACTGGTCACCTGAGGATGCGCGCCAGCGCCCCGAGCCCGACACGGTCAGCTTGATGCGCGCACCGAATTGCGGCTGCGTCGGGCTGTCTGCTGTCAGCACGAACCATTGTTCGAACTCATTGAACTTTTCCATCACCGGCATAACCTGCTTGCCCAGGTTTTGACCCATGTGGATGAGTTCGAGCATCGCTGTATCTTTGACGCCGTTGCACACAAGCAGCATCTCATCGTCGACCAGGTGAGGTAGCGTGGCCACCAGCTCGGCCTTTGAGCCACACTCAAGCCCCATCCCGAATTCCTTCCCTGACTCAAGCACCTCCTCGACTACTTCATGTAGTTGATTAACTTTTATCGGGTATAAACCCTGATATCTGTTGCCATAGCCGCGATTTTTGATGGCATCCCGAAATGCGCCATGGATGCGCTTTACCCGGCTGCTCAATACATCCTGGAAGCGAAGCAAGACCGGCAGCGCGATATCGCGTTTTCGCAGGTCATCAACCAGCAATCGCAAATCTATGCAGGTGGCTTCATCGGGTTTGGGTTGCACAACGGCATTGCCGTCTGCGTTTACTGCGAAAAAGCCGTCACTCCAGACTTCAACGCGATACTGCTCCATAGCGTCTTCAACGCTCCAGCCCTGATCGGCGAGGGATGCGATCTTGTCGTCCGGGACTGCCACTACCAATCGAGCACGCAGGCAAAAATGAGCGGCGCCACGATCGTCGCATCGGACTCGATGATAAAGCTCGGCGTTTCCATCGACAGCTTGCCCCAGGTAATCTTCTCGTTGGGAACGGCGCCCGAGTAGCTGCCATAGCTGGTTGTGGAATCACTGATCTGACAGAAATAACCCCATTTGGGTGTGTCCAGGTGCCGCAGGTCCTGCTCCAGCATCGGCACCACGCAGATGGGAAAGTCGCCAGCTATGCCGCCACCGATCTGAAAAAACCCAACGGACTGCTTGCTTGAGATTTCTTTATACCAGTCCGCCAGCACCATCATGTACTCGATGCCGCTACGAACCGTAGCAACGTTCTTGATTTCACCGGTGATGCAGTGGGAGGCATAAACATTGCCGAGGGTCGAGTCCTCCCACCCCGGCACAATGAGTGGCAAATCACGCTCAGCGGCAGCCAGGAGCCAGCTGTCCTTCGGGTCTATCTGGTAGTGCCTGGCGAGGTCACCGGATAGCAGAATTCGATAAAGAAATTCATGCGGAAACAGGCGCTCGCCCGAAGCATCGGCACGCTGCCATTCGGCAAGCACCACTTTTTCAATTCGGCGGATGGCCTCGTCTTCCGGGATGCAGGTATCGGTAACACGATTCAGATGTTTCTCGAGCAGTTCCTGCTCCTGCGCCCGCGTAAGATCCCGGTAGTTCGGAACTCTCACGTAGTGATCGTGGGCAACCAGATTGAAAACATCTTCTTCCAGATTGGCGCCGGTGCAGCATATCGCATGCACTTTTCCCTTGCGTATCATTTCGGCCAGCGAAAGACCAAGCTCTGCCGTGCTCATGGCGCCTGCCAGCGTCATAAACATCGCGCCGCCGTTTTCCAGGTGTGCCGTGTAGGCGTCCGCGGCGTCAACAAGCGCTGCAGAATTAAAGTGCCGGTAGTGGTGATGAACGAAGTCTGCTATCTGACCCATGACGAATATCGTCCTCTGTTGCGGATTGCCAATGACGCGGGGCAAGCTCACTGCCCCAAGCAAAACAGCCTACGTCGACCTGCGATGGCTGCACGCACCCGCTGGTGCTCTTGGATCGGCGACTATAGGTTAATCGGAGGCGGTCGCCAAGCCGCCCGCTGCGGGCAACTGCTGGGTGAGGCAATGGATGGCGCCCAGCCCCCAGACCAGATCCCGGCAGTCTATGGGTACGATCCTGCGACTCGAAAAGCATTCGGCCAGGCGTGCCTGAGCGATCGCGTCGCTCGGACTATCGAATGCCGGCATTAGCACGACGTTGTTGGCGATATAAAAATTTGCGTATGAAGCCGGCAGGCGCTGGCCTTCATGATAGATCGCTGCCGGCATCGGCAGTTCCACAATATTCAGGGGCACGTTGCCTGCGAGGCGCACAGACCTTAAGCGATCGAGGTTTTCAGCCAGGGCAGCGTGATTGTCGTCATCAGAATTCGGTTCAACAACGGTTACGACCGTGTCCGTGGAAACGAATCGTGTCAGATCATCCACATGCCCATCGGTATCGTCGCCGACAATGCCATCACCAAGCCAGATGATCTGTTGCACACCGAAAAGCGCGCGCAGCCTGTTCTCGATTTCACCCCGATCAAGATGCGGGTTGCGATTGGGGTTGAGCAGACATTGCTCGGTCGTCAACAATGCCCCGGCGCCATTTACGTCAATCGATCCGCCCTCCAGCACGAAGTCGCCGTCGAACTTCGGAACACGAAGAGACCTGGCCATGCGGCCGGCAACCTGCACATCCAGATCCCAGGGCGGATACTTGCCACCCCACGCGTTGTAGTCACAGTCGATGGCTGCGACGGGCGCCTGCCCTTCGCGAGTAACGAAAATCGCACCGTGGTCCCTGCACCATGCGTCGTTGGTTGGGATCTGCAGGAGCTTTACACGCTCCGATCCGATGCCGGCCTCGTTAAGAAGCGCTCGCACATGCCGATCATGCTCGACTGACAGGACGTTTATGTACACGAGCTCGCTGGCTACCAG